>JBAPYB010000071.1:0-22830 GCA_049284515.1 Thermoanaerobaculia bacterium | reverse complement strand
GTGCCGACCTGCGCGCCGGCGGCGCCGAGGCGCATTGCGGCGGCCACACCTGCCGCGTCCGCGATGCCGCCGGCGGCGATGACGGGCACTTTCACCGCCTGCACGAGCTGCGGCACCAGCGCGAAGGTGCCGATCTGGGACGTCAGGTCGTCCGAGAGGAAGTGGCCGCGGTGCCCGCCCGCCTCGAGCCCCTGCGCGATGACGGCGTCGACGCCTTGGGACTCCAGCCAGACCGCTTCCTCCACCGTCGTCGCCGAGGACAGCACCTGCGCTCCCCAGCGCCGCACGCGGGCGAGCAGCTCGGCCGCCGGCAGGCCGAAATGGAAGCTCACGACCGGCGGCTCGAATTCGGCCAGCACGCCCGCGGCTTCGGCGCTGAACGGCGCGCGTCCGGCCCCGGCGGCGGCGCCTGGGTCGAGGCCGAACTCCCGATAGTAGGGCGTGAGCGCCGAGCGCCAGCGGGCCTCGCGCTCGGCATTCGGCACCGGCGGCGTGTGGCAGAAGAAGTTGACGTTGAACGGCCGGCGGGTCTGCGACCGGATCGCCGCCAGCTCCGAGCGCAGGGCCTCGGGGCTCAGCATGGCGCAGGGGAGCGCGCCCAGGCCGCCGGCCTCGGACACGGCCACCGCCAGGGCGCTCTCCTGGACTCCCGCCATGGGGGCCTGGAGGATGGGGATCTCGATGCCGAGGAGCTGTTGCAGGGTCATGCGCCGCGCGCCTCCGGTGGGGAGTCTATCCCGCGCGTTCATCCCGCAGCGAGGACGAAAACTGTCCTCTTCCGGGCACGGATCGGCAGCTTCTCTTCGTCCTTCCCGTCCTTGCCGTCCCTTTTGTCCCTTTTGTCCCTGGGACAGGTGTGATCATCGAAAGCGAAATGAAAGGCGTTATAATCGGGTAGATTCGATGCCACGCCGAAGGAGCTCCTCATGCGCCATGCCCGGTTCCTCTCGATCGCTCTCATCCTGATCTGCCTGCCGGTGGCGAGTCGGGCAGCCACCGCGGGCACCCCTTGGCCCTCTCTCAAAGCCCAACTCGCCAGCGACCGGGCGCCCGCCGGCAGTGCCCTGGCGCGGCTGATCGCCGAGAATCAGGACCTTGGGATCCTCCGGCCGGAGGAGGCGCACGACAAGATGGGCCTGCCGCCCTGGTTGCGCGTTCTCTGGCGCAAGCAGCATCCCGACGGCGAGTTCCTCGCCAGCGATCCCACGGGCGGCTATCCTCTCATCCTCAAAGAGCTCCACGAATGGATGGTCCTGCATCCGGACCTTCGACCCGGGGAGCCGGTGCAGGCCGCCGAGTCCGTGGAGGAGAAGGGGACCGTCGCCGGCCCGGATCGAAGGCTCTCGAACGAAGACTTTGCCACGCGCGCCGAGTCGGACATCCGGGTCAACTATTGGGACCCCAACCGCATCCTGGCCAGCTCCAACAACCTTTTCAGAGGCCAGATGGCCATGTTTTACTCGGAGGATCACGGCATCACCTGGGGCTCAACCTCAGTGCCGCTCACCGCCGGCGACTCCTTCCAGTCCGACCCCGCGGTGGACTGGACCTCGGACGGCACCGCCTGGACCACGTTCATCGGCGTCGCCGGGAGCGGCAACAACCTGGTGCTGAAGTTGCGCTCGTTCCGCTCCGGCGACGGCGGCGCCAGTTGGACGCCGGACGCCGACGTCTCGGGCGATCAAGTCCTGTCCGACAAGGAAATGATGTGGACGGACCACAGCGAGAACTCTCCGTTCAAGGACCATATCTACGTCATCTGGCACAACGGGCGCGAGGTGTTCATGAACCGGCACACCGGGCCGGGGGCGGACGGCGCCTGGGGTAGTCCCATTCAGGTCAGCGGCCTCGAGACCAAGGGCACCGGCATCGGCGCTGACGTCAAGACCAACTCCGCCGGCCAGGTTTTCGCTTTCTGGCCCGATACGGCAAGCCAGAAAATCTACCTCGTCCGTTCGCTGGACGGCGGCGGCACCTACTCCAAGCCGACCCCCGTCGCCAAGCTTTTCGACCAGTTCGCGATCCTCATCCCGGCCCAGAGCCAGCGCGCCTCGTTGATCTACGTCACTGCCGGTGCGTTCCTCAATGGCCGCAAGAGCAACGTCTATGCCGCCTGGACGGACCTCAACGGCACGAAGGGATGCAACACTCCCTTCAACGATCCGGGCGACAACGCCGCCTCGCCGTGCAAGAGCCGCATCTGGTTCGCGAAATCGACCAACGGCGGCTTGAAATGGAGCCGGCCCGTGATGCTCAACAACGCGCCCACGCTCAACGACCAGTTCAATCCCTGGATGGTGGTGGACGAGACCACGGGCGGGCTCGGCATCATCTATTACGACACGGCGGGCGAGGACCGCACCTTCGTCAACGTCTGGTACATGTCGTCCTTCAACGAGGGGAGCACCTGGAGTGCGCCGGTCAAACTGACCTCGCAGCCGAGCTCCGCCGCGGACCCCGCTGGAGGCAGCTTTCAATTCGGCGACTACAACGGTCTGTCCGGAATCGCCGGCACCTTCTTCCCGACCTGGACCGACCGGCGCGAGGGCCTCATCAGCCAGATCTGGACGGTGGAGATCGACAACACCAAGAGCCTGACCTGCAGGGCGGACGTCCAGGACCGCTGGTTCCTGGACGCCGTCTCGATTTCCTCCTGTGCTCAGTAGCTCGAGCCGGATGGGCGCGCCAGACCCGGTCGTGGTACCCTTTTGCGCTGAAAGCGAGAGGACCGCGATGGTCATGAAACCCAACTCCCAAGCCCTGCTCGCCGCCGCCCTTCTTCTCGCCGCCCTGCTCGCCGCTTGCGCTTCGACCGTACCCACCGAGCGGTCGCGGGCGGCGGACGAGGCGGTGCGGGAGCAGGAGGTGTCCGACGCGCGGCTGGAGAACGCGATCCGGCTGGCCCTGCTGGAGAAGCTCGGGCAGGACGGCGTGGCGATCAAGGTGGATGCGGACCAGGGCCGCGTCAAGCTCACCGGCGAGGTCGAGAAGCGCTCCACCCAGGACCTGGCCGAGGAGGTCGTCAAGTCCGTCCCCGGCGTCCGTGACGTGGACGACGACCTCACCAACCGCGACGAGGCCAAGGCGCCCGCCACTCCCGTGGCCCGGGCCGTCGGCCACGCCGAACGCAAGGTGGACGACGCGGTCCTCGAAATGCGCGTCGGCAAGAACCTGTTGGAGGAGATCGGCCGTTACGCCCTCGACCTCGAAGTGGAAGCCAGCGATGGGGCGATCAGCCTGCGCGGCATCCTCCCCGACCGGGAACGCAAGTCGCTGGCCCTCAAGGCCGCCCAGGGGACCTCGGGCGTCAAGAAGGTGATCGACCTCCTCAAGGTTCAAGACCGGTAGCCGGGCTCCGGCCGCCTTTTCGACTCGGACCCCAGATTAACCCTCCAACCTTTTTCGACGGGAGACGATCGTGTCGCTGGCAACCTGGTTTCGCAATTTGGTCTCGCCCAAGCCGAAAGAAGTCGAAGTCGCCCTGGGCCGTAACGACACCTGCTGGTGCGGCAGCAGGAAGAAGTACAAGAAGTGCCACCTCAAGAGCGACCAGCTCAAGCGGGTGGAGTCCAGCTACTCCTCGCAGGTCACCGCCCGCAACCGCATGGGCGACGGCGTCATGCCCGGCACCACCAAACCCCGCAAGCTGGAGAAGACGGCGGAGCCGGCGGCGAAGCGGTAGCAGCGATGCAATAAGACCGGGCGAGCCCTCGATCCTCCAAGCCCATGCGCTGCCGTCTCGCCCTGCTCGTCCTGATCTCCCTCTCCTTCGCCTCGCCCGGCGTCGCCCAGACTCCGGAGGCCGCCAAGGCGGATTACGACCTTCTTCAGCGCTGGCGCTTCCGTAGCGAGCCCATTGCAGTGCCGGCCGGCGGGATCCGCTGGAGCGATGAGGGCGGGGCCTGGACGCTGGAATCGGGGCGGATCTGGCTGGAGGAGCCGACGTCGACGGGCGCGGTGACCGGGTTGGTGTTCGAGGGGAAGGGGCGGTTCCAGATGGCGGTGCCGGACCCCATCGAGCTCGCCCAGCTCCGCCGCTTCGCCCAGAAGCCGGATCTGGCGGCCGTCGACGAGCCGTTCTCCTCCCTGGTGCTGCGCACGGCAGGGGAGCTACCTCTCCAGGGCGTCGAGATCCCGGCCGCCAGGGGCTTCGAGGTCAACAAGCTGGCCCGGGAGCGCCACCTGCAGTGGCTCACCCAGCGTTTCTTCGACGCCGACTCGCGCGTCATCCAAGCCCTGCTGAACCCCAAGGACCGCTACCTGCGGGCCGATATGAAGACCGGCGATTTCGGCTGGCTGACCTACGACTACGACGCGCAGCGGATCGAAGAAATCCGGCTGCTGGCTTTCAACACCACGTTTCCCACCGAGGAGGTGTGGCTGGCGCTCGACCGGCCGGCCGACCGCGACGCCCGGGGCCGGCCCAACAGCGGGTGGAGCCCGGCCATCGACGTCCAGCACGTGGACGTCAAGGCCGACCTCACGAAGGCCGGGCGCGACAAGGACTGGATGAACGCGCAGTTCCAGATCGGCGTCCGCTTCATCCCGCAACGCGACGGCGACCGGGCCGTGCAATTCACGCTCGACAACTATGCGAAAGTGGCGTCCGTCAGCGAGAACGGCAAGGCGCTGCCCATCCTGCGCGATCACATCGGCGAGCGCAGCAGCGCCCTCGACGGCCGCCTCTACGACGGCGCGCTCGTCGTGCTGCTCGACCGGCCGCTCATCCGCGGCGAGGAGCGCCGGCTCGATTTCGCCTACGACTTCGACCTCCGCAACTACGCCCAGAGCCGCGACTGGTATCCCGGAACGGACGGCGACGAGACCATCCTCGCCGATTCCCACACCGCGCGCCTGGAGCTGACGGTGCGCAAGAAGTTCGAGGTCCGCGCCATGGGCCGGCGGGACCCGGCGGGTGACCGCGACGACGGCAAGACCACCACCTCCGTCTGGATCGTGGACCATCCCGTGAAGATGCTCACGTTTTCATTCGCCGATCACTTCCGGGAAGAAAAGGCTCAAGCCCCGGGCGTGCCGGACGTCATCTGTTTCGGCTCGCGGGCCAACGTCGGGGGCTTCAACAGCTTCCGCACCGTCGCCGGGGACGTCAGCAACGCGCTCGCTTTCTATCAGGACCTCTTCGGCACCAAGCTGCCGCCGGAGCCGATCTATGTCACCGGCATCCACGCCGGGCATGGGCAGGCTTTCGACGGCTTCATCGAGCTGTCGGAATATTCCTTTTCAATCCTGGGCCCGGGAGCGGGCGAGCTGTTCCGCGGCCATGAGGCGGCCCACCAGTGGTGGGGAGTGCAAGTGGGCGCGGCGTCCTATCGCGACGCCTGGCTGGGCGAGGCGTTCGCCGAATATTCGTCGATGATGTTCGTCGAGGCCAAGGTGAAAGACGGCGCCAGGCTCTTCCAGGAGATCATCCGCGCCTACGACGACGAGCTCAACGGCTCCATCCAATCCAGCTTCAGCAAGTTCGCCCGGCCGAACGTGAGCCGCCTCAACCATGCCCACGGCAACCGCATCGGCCCCATCGGTCACGGCTGGCGGGCCAACACCGGCGAGCTGCCCACCGCCTATTCGTCCCAGGTCTATGCCAAGGGCGCCCTGGTGCTCCACATGCTGCGCGGCATGCTGCGCGACCAGACGAAAAGCGATCAGGCCTTCGTCGACGTCCTGCGCGACTTCCTGGCCACGCACCAGGGCGGCTTCGTCTCGACGAAAGACTTCCAGGCCGCCGTGGCCCGCCGCGCGCCGGGGGACTGGTCCTGGTTCTTCGACGAGTGGGTGGACGGCACGGCCATTCCCAGCTATCGCTGGAGCTACAATGTCGCCACCGCACCGGACGCCGAGGGAAAGTGGCCCGTGGCGCTCAAAGTCCGCCAGACCGACGTTCCCGCGGGCTTCAAGATGTCCGTTCCCGTCCTTGTGGACCTCGGCAACGGCAAAACGGAGCGCCTGCGGGTGATGGTGGACGAACCGGAAAAAACCCTTACGCTGTCCCTGCCGGCGAAGCCGAAGAGCGTGATCTTCAATCCGGACTCGGAGGTGCTGGCGAAGGTGAAGAAGGAGTGAGGCATGATCCTCCACGTGGCCTGTGCTAGGATGGTGGTGATGGCTACCAGCGAGGGGGGAGATTGAAATTCAGCGAGCTGGTAAAGCTGCTGGGGAAGAACGGTTTCACGCTCGTAAAGGAAAAAGGCTCGATCCGCTATTATGCCAAAGACGGGTGGCCGTACCTCATCCGGGTTGACTACCATGGGCCCAAAGAAGTTCCGAGCGGCACCTGCCATTCCATTCTGAGAGCCGCGGGGATCAAGTAAGCAGGAGATCCAGACATGCTCGACCTTCCCTATTCATTGATCATCGAGGCTACGAACGAACCGGACTACTTCGGTTTCTATTCACCGGAGTTAGAGGGCTTCTCGGGGATCGGGAGCTCCGTAGAGGACTGTCTCTACAAGGCCCGATGGGGCATGAAGGAGCATGTAGGCCTGCTCCGTGAACGCGGGCTGGCTGTGCCTCCGGCCAATTCTTCACCCACGGTCGTCATCCAGAACGAGCAGCGCCGGAACGTCACCTGAGGGTATCGGAAGAGTCGCCCGACCCATGGTCCGTACCTACGGCCTGACCCACATCGCCCTCGCCGTTCGCGACATCGAGCGGTCGTCCCGGTTCTACTGTCAGGTTTTCGGCGCCGTGGAGACCTGTCACAAGGAGGACTTCATCCAGATCGAGACGCCGGGCCATCACGACGTCATCGTCTTCCAGACCGGCTCCGAGGCCGAGATCGGCAAGGCCGGCGGCATCCTCCACTTCGGTTTCCGCCTCGTCGATCCGGCGGACATCGACGCGGCGGCGCGGGCCGTGGAAGAGGCGGGCGGCACCGTCCGCAGCCGCGGCGAGTTCGCCCCCGGCGTGCCGTACCTCTACGCCTCCGATCCCGACGGCTACGAGGTCGAAATCTGGTACGAGTGAGCTACGCCGGAGGCCTTCCCTCCACCACGTTCTCCTGCGCATTGACCGCCTGCCAGCGGCCGTCTCGGAAGACGAAGACGTCGGTGAAGACCGACCTGCGCACCTCCACGCCGGCCGGGCCGGAGGTCACGACCGTGCCGGTTACGATGCCGGTGTCCCCGTAAAAACGCACCGTCATCCCGTCGAGCTTGCGCTGGAGGTCCGCCGGCGGGGGATGGTGGGCGAGCCAGTCGAGATGCTGCTGACGGGTGAGGAAATCCCCGGACGGAACGGGATGCACAAAGTCCGCGGCCAGGATGGGCGCCAGCACCGCAGGATCGCGGGCGTCGAGCCACGCCTTCTCCAGAGCCATCAAGGCCGCGCGATCGCTTTCCGGCGTCCTACCGCCGGCTGCGCCGAGGAGCGCCGGAGAGAGCAGCAGGAGCAGGATTCCACAGAGTTTCGGAAGGCCCTTAGAGATCTTCATCGGGTGAATTATAGAGGGTGATTGCGGTATCGTCCCCGCCGTGGCCGCGAGATCAGGACCGTACGAAAAGATCTACGCCGTCATCCGGCGCGTGCCGCGCGGCAAGGTCGTCACCTACGGGCAGGTGGCGGCGCTCGCGGGCCTCCCCAAGCGGGCGCGCCTGGTGGGCACGGCTTTGCGGGAGGCGCCGGACGGCCTGGATCTCCCCTGGCAGCGGGTGATCAACGCCGGTGGCAAGGTGAGCAGCCGCGGCGGCCTCGGCGTCGAGGAGGGCTACCAGCGGCATCTCCTGGAAGAAGAGGGCGTCCTCTTCAACGCGCACGGGCGCACCGATCTCGAGCGCTTCGGCTGGGACCCGGACGCGGCGCCGCGCCGGCGGGGGAGAACCCGGTTGAAGGGTTCTTGCCTTTCTCCCTCTTCTCCCGGTGAGGGGGGTGGCGAGGGGACGGGAGAAGAGGGCCGGGGTGATGAGGGTCCTGGGCGTGGGAGCGCGGCCCGCGCGAAGAAGCCCCCCTCCGAGGTCGAGGCCATCGTGGCGATCCTGCGCCCGCTGGGCACTCGGGCGCGGGCCGAGGGGGCGAAGAGCTACCTCAAGAGCAACCTCGATTTCATCGGGGTGACGACGCCAGATCTCCGCGCCGCCGTGCGCGCCTGGCTGAAGGCCCATTCGGCCCTGGACCGGCCGGCTCTCGTGGCGCTCGCCGCAGACCTCTGGGCGACGAACAACCACGAGCTGCGGTCCTTCGGCATGGAGCTGCTCCAGGCGCGCGTCGCCCTGCTGCGCAGCGAGGACGTCGATCTCCTGGAGGACCTCCTCCGCCGCTCCCGCTCCTGGGCCTACGTCGATTTCATCGCCAACCAGATCGTGGGGCCGCTGGTGGAGCGCGACGCGCGCCTCAACGCCCGCCTCGACCGCTGGGTGAAGGACCCGGACTTCTGGCTCCGCCGCGCCGCCGTCCTGACCCTCCTCGTCCCCCTGCGCCGGGGCGGCGGCGACTGGCCCCGCTTCGTGCGCTACGCCGACCGCCTGCTGGAAGAGAAGGAGTTCTTCATCCGCAAGGCCCTGGGCTGGGTGCTGCGCGAGGTCTCGAAGAAAGACCCGGAGCGGGTGCGGAGATTCCTGAAGGAACGGGAGGGACGGGTCTCGGGAGTGACGCGGCGGGAGGCGGAGAGGTACCTGTAGCGGGAGCGGTGCCGGCAGATGGATCCGACGACGACCTCCCCACCGTGGAGCCCCGGCAAGCGGATTCTGTTCCGCTTCGCCTTCATCTACCTGGTGCTCTACAAGTTTCCGTTCCCTCTCAAAGAGATCCCCTGGGCCGGGGAGACCCTCATCCAGCCGTACAAGGACCTGTGGGACCGGCTCGTGCCCTGGGCCGGGAAGCACCTGCTCGGCCTCAACGTCAAAATCCGGCACGGCGGGAGCGGCGACACGACCTACAGCTACGTGCAGCTCCTCTGCTTCCTGATCATCGCCGTGGTCGCCACTGCGGTCTGGACGGTCCTCGACAGAAAGCGGCCCGAGTACACCCGCCTGTACGAGGGGCTGCGGACCTACATCCGGTTCGCGCTCGCCGCGGCGATGCTGGTGTACGGCGCCTACAAGGTCATCCCGTCCCAGTTCGCCCACCCCTTCCCCAGCGAGCTCGTCGAGCCGTTCGGAGAGTCCTCGCCGATGGGCCTCCTGTGGATATTCATGGGCGCTTCCTCGGGCTACACCATCTTCGCCGGTGCCGCCGAGATGATCAGCGGCGTGCTCCTCGCCTTCCGCCGCACCTCGTTGCTGGGCGCGCTCGTGAGCATCGGCGCCATGAGCCACGTGGTCGCCATCAATTACAGCTACGACGTCACCGTCAAGCTGTATTCGTCCCACCTGCTGGCGATGGGGATCTTCCTGATCCTCCCCGACCTGCGGCGGCTGCTCGACCTGTTCGTCCTCAACCGGCCAGTGGAGGCCGCCGCGGCCCATCCGCCGCGGATGCGTTTCCGCCGCACCGCGCTCGTCGCGCAGGCGGTGCTGGTCGCCGCCTATTCCGGATACCTGCTGCACCGGTCCTACGAAGCCAGCAAGGAGGAGGGCAACCTGCTCCCGCGACCTCCGTTCTATGGGGTCTGGACCGTCGAAGAGCTGGAGACCGACGGGGTTGCCCGCCCGCCGCTTCTCACCGACGCGACCCGGTGGCGGCGAGTGGTCATCGAGTACTCCGACTACGTCAGCTTGCAGCGCATGGACGGCTCCCGGAGCAACTACGGCCTCATCGTGGGGAAACGCCGGCTTACCTTGACGGGGCTGGACGATCCGACATGGCGGTCCTCCTTCGCCTACCAAGAGACGCAGCCGGGGCTCCTCACGCTAGCCGGGACGATGGACGGCCGCAAGACACGGCTCACGCTCCGCCGGGAGGAGGAGAGCTCTTATCGGCTGATCAGCGGCTTCCATGACGATACCAGCACCCTTCCCTACGGCAGCGGCGATTCGACCGACCACTCCGTACAGTTGTTCTGCTTCCTGGTGATCGCATTGGCCGTGCCGATCCTCTGGGCGATCCTCGATCGCAAGCGGCTTCAGTATGCCCGCCTCCACGAGGCTCTGCGGATCTGCGTCCGTTTCGCCCTCGCCGCGGCGATGATCACCTATGGCGCCGGCCAGGTCGTCAAGTCACAGTTCCCCGATCCGCCGCTCGACCGCCTCCTCCAGCCCTACGGCGACGCTTCGCTGATGGGCCTCGCCTGGACCTTCATGGGGGCTTCCCGGGCCTACAACATTTTTGCCGGTACCATCGAGATGATCGGCGGCCTGCTGCTCACCGTCCGCAGGACCACGCTCCTGGGAGCGCTGGTGTGCCTCGGAGCGCTCAGCAACGTCGTGGCGCTCAATTTCTTCTACGACATTCCTGGCACGCTTTATTCGTCGTGCCTGCTCGCCATGGCGGTTTTCCTGATCGTTCCCGACCTGCGGCGATTGATCGACATGTTCGTGCTCGGCCGCAGAGTGGAGCCGGTCGAGATCCGGCCGTTCTTCCAGCGCCTTCGGCTGCGCCGCGGGGCCTTGGTGCTCCGTACCCTCCTCGTCCTCGCCTTTACAGCGTACATGCTGGATATTTCCTATCAGAACAGACGGATCGCGAGCCCGCCGCTCTACGGCATCTGGAACGTCGACGAGTTCGAGATCGATGGGCAGGCCCGGCCGCCGCTCGTCACCGATCGGGAGCGCTGGCGGCGGGTAATCTTCCCCGAGCCGGGCACCCTGGCCGTCCAACTCATGAGCGATTCCCGCGAGCGCTACGTCCTCCACCTCGACAAGGGCGTGATGAGCCTGGGCAAGCGCGACGACAGGAAGTGGCAGACCACCCTCTCCTACGCGCAACCGAAGCCGGAACTTCTCGATCTGGAAGGGATCATGGACGGCCGGAAGATCCGGGCCAGGCTCCATTTGGAGAAACCGCCCAAGTTCCTGCTCACCACCCGAGGTTTTCACTGGATCATCGAGCGGTCGCTCGGCCGGTGAGCGAGGCCGCGCATGCGAGCCGCAAGCACCAGTGGGGGACAAAAAATAGCCGCCGTCGTCCTCCACCTCCAGGACGCCCATGGCGGCTCCCCTAAGCAACTCCAGATCAAGAACTCTTTGACTCCCCCCTGTACGAGAGAGAATAGCCAGAGGCCCGAGTCCCTGTCATCGACCGAATTTCGTAATTTTTCGTACGAGTTTCCTCGTAGGGACGGCCCTGCGGTCCCGGTTCTTTTTGGTAGAGTGAGACGAAATGCCAGCTCGCGTTGAAGCTCCGCTGCAGTCGGGAGTCCTCACCTCACCGGCCGACGCCCTGCTCAGCCGGGCCATCGCCGAGACCCTGCGCTCCTCGCCGGACCAACGGGCGTTGCAGTTCACGCAGCTCGTCCGCGAGATCGAGGGCTTCATGGCCGCGCACCCGGAAGAACGGCCGTGGACCTGCACCGTGTACCGGGGCACCGACGGCTCGACCGTGTTCCGGGGTGGCATCGGCCACTCCCTCGTGATCGATCCCCAAGGCCGCCTGTGGCGCGCCCGCAGCTACGAGGATTTCGAAACCCGCTACGCCTTCGACAACGGCTCGTGCCAGATCGAGAGCCTCACGCCTCTCTATGGCCAGATGCGGGAGTACCTGCCTCGCTAGGGGATGCTTCCCGGTGCGCTCGCGCTAAGGGCCCATCACCTCCCGCGCCGCCCGGACCCCCGAAGCCAGGGCTCCCTGCATCCAGCCGGGATGGTCGGAGGTGTGCTCGCCGGCGAAGAGGAGACGGCCTTCGCTTCGGCTTATAGAAGGCAGGAGGGAGCGCATCTGGCCGGGCTTGAACCAGGTGTAGGCGCCGCGCGCCCACTCGTCCTCATCCCAGAGCTTCGCGGTTCCACCCTCGAATTGATCCGGCAACTCGGGGAAAACCGCTGCGGCCTCCCGGACCGTCGGGAGCAGAAGGCTCTCTCGGATTTTCGCGATCCGGCGGGCTTCGACTCCCGCTGAGTACGATTCGAGGACGCCACGGCGGGAGGCGGGGTCTGGAGTATGCGGGAAGATGCTCCACGGCCGAGGCGCCGCGACGCCTCAGGAGCTCGGCGAAAGAGACCTGGTCGAGCTCCGCGATCTCCGGCCGAGGCCAGCCCGGAGCGGTGGTATCTCCGATCTGGAGAAGGAGGGGCTGGAGGTAGCGCTCCCGGATCCGCGCCGGCCGAGGGCCTTCTCCTCGGGCGTCAGGTCGAAAGGCAAGGGGATTTCCGCGCTCTCGACGATCCGCCGGCCGCCCACCTGATAGAGGGTCGAGCCCTGGGAATGCGGAATGGGATCGAGGGGCAGGTCGAAAAGCCGGGCGTAGTGGATCGTCCAATCGTGCGTGTCCTGGACGGTCGCCGCCCCGGCCTCGACGTAGAGGCCGTCGGCGAAGGGCTCGCGGAGAGTCTGCACCCTGCCGCCCGCCCGGCTCCGCGCTTCGAGCACGGTGACCTCATGGCCGGCCTGGGCGAGCTCATAGGCCGCAGCAAGGCCGGCCAGCCCGGCACCCACGACGAGCACCCGCTGCCTGGGATGCCGGCGGGGCCGACTGCAGGGCTGCCGCCCGGAGCGGCCTGGCGGCAAGGGCCGCGGTGGCAAAGAGGCCCCGCTTCAGGAAAGTCCGACGGCTGAGATCATGACCCATGAGAGGATCCTATCCCGGGCCGCAAATCCGGAGCTTCGTACTTGCTTGGAGATCGTTGATCTTCACTCCGTCACGAACCGCTCCAGGAACGCTGCCGCGAAGGGGGACTTCTCGACTTCGGCCTTGTCGAGCGGATTGTCCCACCAGACACCCTCGCTGTTGGCCAGCAGGATCAGTGTGAGGTGCCGGTCCGGAACCTTGAGGTAGAGGGCGGAGTACGCTTTTTCCCACCAGCCGGAGTGCCAGACGAGCTTGTGGCCGCGATACTCCTGAATGAACCAGCCCAGGCCGTAGGGGAGCGCGGCGCCGGCCGCGTTGCGCATGGGCGTCATCATCTGCCGGACCGCGGCGGGGGAGATGAGCTTGCCGCCGTCGAGCGCTAGGTCGAACTTCGCCAAGTCGAGCACGGTCGAGATCACTCCTCCCGCGGCGCCGTCGCCCTGCGGCGGGGGACCTTCGGACCGCACCAGGGTGCCGCTCGCGTCCAGGTGATAGGGCCGGGCGAGCGCCTCCGCCAGGTCGGCGCGCAAGGGAAGGTTGCGGTTGATGCGGGCGGACCGGGTCATTCCCGCCGGCACGAAGACGTAGCGCTCGACCAGGGCCGAAAACGGCTCGCCCGTCATCTCGGCCATGGGGCGCGAGGCCCAGGAGTACATCGGCGGGTTGTAGCGGAAGGCCTCGCCAGCCTTGCCGTTCACGGTGTGGGAGAGCATGTGGCGCAGCGTCAGCGGCTCGGTGTCGCAGTGCAGGTCGCGGGCGAAGATGCCGCCGTCTTCGCGAAACCCGGCGCAGAATTCGGAGTAGCCGCGGTAGGTCGTCATGGGCCGGTCGAGGTCCAGCTTGCCGAGCTCGACGAGCTTCAGCGCCACCGTGGCCGAGATGGGCTTGGTCACGGAGGCGATGTTGTACGGCGTCTCCGGCGTCGCGGGCCGGCGGGCCTCCAGGTCCGCGAAGCCGAAGGCACGGGCGAGGATCACCTTCCCGTCCCGCACGATCGCCACGGACAGTCCCGGGATGTGGGCCTGGCCGCGGAGCTCGTCAAGGGTGGCGGCGAACGAGGCGATCTCCGGTGGCCGGCGGGCGCCGGCGGCCGGCTTGGATGGTCCCGGCATGCAGGCGGCGAGGAGAAGGCAGAGGCTCAAGGCGCAGGGGATCTTCATGGCCCGCCGGTCATACCATAGATCGCGGAGGACCTTGGAATGTCTTCGCGGTCCCCCTCCCTGCTGGATGAGGCCTTTTCCCCGCCGGCTGGCTCGTCTTCGGAAACGGGCTCGTCAGTGGCCGGGGAGCGGCGGCACAGGCTGGGACTCAAGCTGACGACAGGTCGCGCCGGCGCAGTTGCCGAGAGCGTGGACGATGCCGGAAAGGCTGTTCAGCCAGGCGAGGGGGAGCCGGTTGCGGAGATTGTTCGTCTCGTCGGGATCGGCGTGGAGGTCGTAGACTTCGCGCTCGCCGGTGTCGTACTCCACGAACTTGAAGTCCGCCGTGCGCAGGCCCAGGTGGGCGGGGTAGTTGGTGACGGCCTTCTCGTCCTGCGGATCGGGAGGCTCGATCACCGAGTCTCCGGTGGCGGGAGGCGCCGGCGGGAACGCGAACTGCTCCAGGAGGACCGCCAGCCGCCAGCCGTCCGGCGTCTGCCCGCGGAGGAAAGACACCAGCGAGCGGCCGTCGGGAGCGAGCGGGAGGGTGGCGCCCGCCAGCGCTGTGAAGGTCGGCGCCAGGTCCACGCTCGAGGTCAGCGACGTCACGGTGGCTCCCGCCGGCACGCCGGGGCCGCGAATCAGCAGGGGCACGTGGACGTCCGTCTCGTACGGCGTGTACTTGCCGGGCTCGAGGCGGTGCTGGCCCATGTGGAAGCCGTTGTCGGAGGTGAAGACGACGTAGGTGTTGGCGAGCTCGCCGGTGTCCTGGAGCGCCTGCACCACGGCCGCCACCGCCTCGTCCACACCCTGGAGCGCCTGCCGCTGCTTGCGATAGAGGGCGTTGATGGCGGCGATCTGTCCGGCTTTGAGGCGGCGCAGGGCGCGGATGCGGGCCGGCTTGTCGGTCACGTTCGATTCGTTGAACGACGGCGTGCGTGGCGCCTGGATTCCGGGGAAGAGGTTGGCGTGGCGCTTCGCCGGGGTGGACGGCCGGTGCGGCGCGTAGGTGGCCAGGTAAAGGAAGAAGGGTTGGCCGGTCCCGGCCGCGCGCCGGACGAAGTCCGTGGCCTTGCCCGAGAGCACGTCGGTCATGTAGTCCGCGGCCGTGCCGCCGTATTTGACCTTCTTGCCGTTCTCGTTGAGCGTGTAGTGGTAGGAGGCATAGGGGCTGCCCGCCACCGGGCTCGCCCACTCGTCCCACCCCGGGGGCACGTGCGACGGATCCTCCGTCCCCGGATAGTCGTTCAGATACTTGCCGAAGAGGGCCGTGCGATAGCCCGCGGCGTGGAGCGCCGTGGCCAGGGTCGTCTGCTCAAGGCCGAGCTCGTCGAAACGCTCATAGCCGCCGTCCGGCGGGAAGTTCGTATAGACTTGGTGGTTGTGGGGATACTGGCCGGTGAGGATCGTCGAGCGCGACGGGCAGCAGAGGGAGAGCGGCACGAAGTGGCTGGCGAACGTCGTCCCCTGCGCGGCGAGGAGCGCCCGGGTGTGCGGCATGAAATCGAGCGAGCCGAGGGTCAGCTCCTGGTCGTCGGTGAGGAGGAAGACGAGGTTGGGGTGGGTGGATGCTGCGACGGCGGACTGCGGAATGGGCAGGCCCGGCGATGCCGAGCCCGCGGCGAGCGCCGCCAGGAGGAGCGAGACCAGGAGTTGGCGAGCCATGCGCTCAGTGTAACGTAGAGGTCCCCCGCCCAAGACCCTCATCACCCCGGCCCTCTTCTCCCGCCCCTCCCAACCCCCACACCGGGAGAAGAGGGGGTCTTGACGTGGTAGGTCGATGAGCATCCGCCAGCATTTCCGCTTCGGGCCTCCCCCCCTGCCCCTCAGAGTTGGAATCTTGCTGGTCTCCCTCTTCTCCCGGGGAGCGGGGTGGGGTGGTCGGGAGAAGAGGGCCGGGGTGATGAGGGTCTGTCTTGATCCCTATTGGAATCCGATCTAGGATTCAAACATGGAGCCGATACTCGACCAGAAGGTCAAGAGGAAAGGGTCCATCTTCGACCAACCTCCCCATCCAAGCGGTCCGTTGCTCATTCCGTGGACCCGGGAAGAGTTGTTGGACGAGATGCGAGTACGGTGATCTATAATGGGGCAGATCGTCACGACGGCGAGGATCGTGCAGGCGCTCGGCGCGGCTGGTGCCGAAGCCACGCCCTGATGCCGAGTCTTGCGATGGCGAGGGCGAAGACGGCTGCCACGCAACAGGCTGCGATCGCGGTCGACCAATTCGCGGCAATGAGCCCGAGCAGCACCAGCAGCAGAGCCACCAGGAACCACGTCTGCTCCAGGACATCCTGGGCCAGGGCCCACGGCAGCCATTTCGCGTCGAGGCTCCAATGCCCCAGCGGTGAGCACCGCAAGAGAGCGTTCACGCCCTTGCCCGGATAACAGCGCGGATAGACCGGCTGCAGGTAAGGAACGCGTCCCTGCAAGGTGGCGAAGCCCCAGCTCAGGCTCTCGCCGCCGAAGGCGAGGCGGGGACCGATGCGTGCCGGAAGGGTGGACGGACGCACGGCGGCGCCGTAAGGGTCGCCCAGCGCTATGTCAAAGCCGATCGAAAACGCGAAATAGCCCCTCTCAAGTTGGCCAAACGCACGGTTGGGATCCCCCGCTCCAGGCAGGTGCGAGTGGGCCAAGGCATTTCCGAGCGCCGGATCGGCGGGAACCCAGCCGACGCCGTCCACCCAGATCTCGGCCCAGGCGTGCGCCTGATCAAGGGAAGGCGTGAGCAGGGTGCCCACCAGCACCCGGGAGGGGATTTCGGCGGCGCGGCACAGGGCCACGAAGAGGCTGACGAACTGGCCGCAGTCGCCGCGGCGCGAGGCCAGCATCTCCAGCGCCCCCCGCCGGCGGACCGGATAGGCATATTGGTATTCGGTCGCCACGGATCGAAAGAAGCCTTGCGCCAGCGCCAACGGATCGCTCACGTTTCCCGCCAGCCGCCGCGCTTCAGCCTCGATTCTCGCGTGGCGCGGAATCTGCGGCGAAGACTCCAGGTAGAAAGAGCGTTCGCCCGGGCTGAGCCCCGGCAACCCGGCGCTCCCGCCTCCGCCGTCGTCGAGATGGGGCCGCAGGCTTCGGAATGCCCAGTCCACGCGCAGGACGTGCCCCGGAGGAACGCGATATCGCTGCACCGTTTGCACGCCGAGATCGATCGTCTCGGCCGGCTCCAGGCTCCGGCTCGCCACCCGCACGCGATCCTGAACCGAGCATTCCGGCGGCTCGGCCAGCCACAGCTCGACCGCGGCAAGACCGGCGTTGGGATAGCCATAGTGAAGGCTGCGTTCGGCGACGGGATCTGTGGCGAGTCTCATCGGTGCATCCTTATGCCTGGCCGTTCAGGCTTGTTCCGGGCCCAGCGTGCGCTCTGTCCGTCGCGTCAGGCTCGATCCCAGGACACGGAGACGAGCTGCGACGCTCTGGAGCCAGGCGCCGAAGCGTCGATAGTCGTCATCGTCGAAGATAATCAGCTCCGCGCTCATCATGGCTGCCGAGAACCAGACGAGACCCATGAAATAGCCGATCATCGAGTGTAGAAGGATGGCCCCTGCCGCCACGAAGACTCTGGCTCTCTTCTGCCAGATCAAGAAGGGCCAGGCCATTTGGAACACGAGCGTAGACCACGTCAGCAGAGTGACCACCGTATCGTTGTCATAGAAGTAGTGAGCCATGGGCGACAGATTGAATTCGGCCGCGCGAAGAACGTAATAGATCGCCGTGCCGTCTTGCCACATGTGACCCTGGCTCTTGAAGAATGCCGAAGTGAAGTAGAGCAGGCACAATTGGACGATGATGGCGAGCAGAGCGTAGTTGTGAAGTAGGGCCGCGAAGGGATTAGGCGTGTGCGGACGTTTCCTCCGTACTGCGTCCACCGAAAAGTATGCACCGCAATCGGTGAAGATCATGAAGAACGCGACCAGGTAGATCAGGTTGTCTCCACCGTCCATGATGAACGGGTTGCGGCCATACAGAGACCAGGTGAAGACGTAGAACAGGATTGAGGCGATCCTCGTCCGATAGCCGATGGTGAAGGCGATGGCGACTAGGATGCCGATGAAGAAAATGGCGGTGTGCAGAGCGGGAGAGGGCGAAAGCAGATAGAGGGACCGATTCCGTTGCCAGCGCATGAGATGCACGAAGAGAGGATAAGGGACGACCCCTTGATCACCCCAGAGGAATTGGCGCTGCGCCAAATGGCGGACGTGGAGGTCCAGGATCAGGAGCCCGAGACAGATGCGCAACACCGAGAGCCCGATGAGGCGATGCTTGGTGCTGGCAAAGCGCCGCAAATCCCCGTGGCGCGACAGGTAGCTGGAGGTCGAGGGTTGTACAACGGCTTCCATTTGCGACTTCCTCCTAGCCCGTACAGCAATACGGAGCGACGGTGCTGGCCGGCTGCCAATCGATCAAAGTCAATGGCAGAGTCTTGGGCACAGAGATTTTACGATGTCGTTCGGTGAACCGCGGGTAGGTGTAATGCAGCAAGCCGAGCTGGACGGCATCGATATGCCGGGTGGCATAGGTGATCTGTAGCGTCGCCAAGGCGGTGCGTGTCATGACGGCGATGTTGAACGGATCGACGGTGGCTGGGATCACAGGGCGCAGATAGGTCTTACCATCCTTTTGGAAGGTTGCGTTCTTGTTCTTGGCGATGCCGTTTTCAAAATCGAGCACGGAGTTCGACAGGCCGACCTCGACGAGGAACAAAGGACTTAGGCGGTTCTTGCGCACCGCGCCGATCAAGGGATCGCTGACGTTGATCCAGCCCGTGACCACGTCGGAGCCGGTTTGTGGATCGCGGAAGCGGGCCCTGGCCACCAGGAATACGTCGCGCTCGATGGGCTGCGGCGCGAAGAAGTTCCAGCGCTGCGCGAAGTAGGGGTTCACATAGCTGGCGATGGCGCCGGCCAAATTGAGTTTGAGCGGGCTGAGCGGCATGTTGCCAAGCTGCACGAGAGAGAAGTGCACGGCGAGGACCACTCCGCAACCGACGAAGCAGGCCCACCACAATCCTGTCTCCAACCTTGTGAGGGCACGGGTATTCATCATATCTCCAGTTTGAAAGCCAGTGCGCCGGCAAGATGCTTAGCTGCCTGTCGGCGCACCGGTGCGGTGAGTCGCTAGCTATCGAATTCAGAGTGAGCGAGTTGCTCCAACGAGGCTTGGCTTCCCGAGTTGGGCTCATTATACGGGAGCGGCTCTCCGAGCTCCCCCGTGGTGCGCGCGGCGACCTCGGTAAAGACGGTGAATTCTGTAGCCACTGCGAGATCGGTGGTCGTGGTGGCGACCGCGGTGACGGCCACGACGGTGAGAGCCGCAGTGAGCAGGACGGTGTTCCCGTTGGCAGCGGCCACTGCCGGGGCGGCCGCGTAGGTTTGCTTCGGCGGCGGGATCCGAACCGAGGCATTCAGTGAAGCTAGAGGTCCAACCAAGAGGACCAAAACTACCAAGATGGCTGGAATCAAGAACTTCTTCCCTCTGATTTTCATCGGCTTCTCCTACGTTGTTTCGGTTCTGCATGATGCAATGCGGACCGCGTACGAGGCGTAGTGGAAGGGTGGAGGGCGTGGCATTTGGCGCGTGTCGCCGGCGACGCTGTCCGCCAGGGGGCAGCTCTGACTTTGGGTTACACCAGGATTGTCATGGCGACCGGCGCGAGGCGCACCGGGAGGGTTTTGCACCAGCGAGGAGCGGTGAGGAGGCTGAAGCCTTGAAGCGGTGCTACACTGCCTGAAACAGCTCATAAGCTACCCAACGACAACGGCAGTTATTATAAGCTCAACGTGTTGAAACCTGTCAAGAGCCGGCAGCGAAAGCTATCGCAGCGCGCGGGCGCGACCTTCGGCAGAGCATTGGGAGTAATGACGCCCGCGGGGACGAGGTCATCGAACTTGATGACGAAGTGATTGGATCAGGTAGGTGCGGGCCGCGCCTCTACCTTTCCGACACACCCGCCCTCAGTGCACCGGCGCGAGCACCAGCCGGCCGGCCACGTCTCTTTTTTCCAGCCGGTCGTGGGCGTGGGCGGCGTCGGTGAGCGGCAGCACGTCCGAGACCCAGGAGCGGAGAACGCCCGTCTCCACCAGGCGCAGCGATTCGTTGAGCTCGGCCTGGGTGGTGGCATAGGCGCCCAGGATCTCCAGCTCCTTGACGATCACGAGCCCCGGATTGAGGTCCACGATCCCCGTTTCCAGGTTTCCCACGGTGACCAGCCGGCCGCCGGGGGCCAGCGCCTTGAGCGTCTGGGCGAAGGTGAGGCTGCCCACGATCTCCAGGGCGAGATCGACCCCTTGGCCGCCGGTGACGCGGCGGACTTCCTTGGCGAAGTCGAGATCGGGACTGACGATCACCTCGTGGGCGCCGGCTTCGAAGAGAACGTCCGCCTTGCCGGCGCTGGAGGTGACGGCGATCACCCGGGCGCCGTCGTGACGCGCGAGTTGCACGGCCTGCATGCCCACGCCGCCGCTGGCGCCGGTGATGAGCACCGTCTCGCCGGGAATCAATCGGCCGCGGGTGCGCAGGCAGTGGACGGCCGTGCCCGTCGTGCAGCAAGTGACGGCCGCCACCGGCCAGGGAACGCCCGCCGGCACCCGGCCGAGCCCCGCCGCGGGCGCCGCCATGTAGGCCGCGTAACCGCCCGGGATCTCCTCGCCGAAGAAGCGCGTGTCGTTCTTGCACAGGCTGTTGCGCTCGGCGTGGCAATGGACGCAGTCGCCGCAGGAGAGACGCTGGAGGGTCGCCGCCCGGTCGCCCACGGCCCAGCCTTCGACGCCGGGGCCGACGGCGATCACCTCGCCGGCCGCCTCGTGCCCCAGAATGGCGGGCACGCTCGTGCGCGGCAGATTCCCCCGGCGATTGATCACGTCGTGATGGCAGACGCCGCAGGCCTCGACGCGCAGGAGAACCTCGCCGGCCCCGAGGATCGGGTCGGGGACGGTTTCCGGCCGCAGGTTGGCGGGGGCTCCGAAGGCTCGCAGAACGATGGCTTGCATGTGATTTTCTCCTCAGCCGACCCAATCAGCCAATCAAACGGTCGCGCAGGCCGTCGGCGTCGATGCGGCGGATGGCGCGCAGGTGCTCAGGGGACGGGGCGGGGGTGACGGGCAGCGG
This sequence comes from Thermoanaerobaculia bacterium, assembly GCA_049284515.1. GTDB lineage: Bacteria > Acidobacteriota > Thermoanaerobaculia > Multivoradales > UBA5704 > DATARR01. Next base: position 1,965 of record JBAPYB010000071.1, on the reverse strand, counting down.
GTCGGAGGTCTGAAAGGGGAATCCCGTGCGCTCGGCGATCTGGCTCTCGGCGCTCCAGGCGTGGCGCCCCACGAGCTTCGCGCCCTGCCAGCCGAGCGAGAAGACGCCGAGGTCGGTGAGCAGTTGGGTGCGGCGGCTGACGTCGCTGGTCGAGGCCACCTGCACCCGTGGCACCAGGTTGCGCCGGCTCTGGCGGCCGACGACGAGGATGGGCTTGGTCACCCAGCGGCGCAGCGTGGCGGCTCCGGCCACGCCGGGAAACTTGGTGGTCGGCTGTTCCAGCGAGCCGGCGGCGGAGAGATTGGTGTCGCCCGCGCCGTCCACTTCGGCGGCGCCGAAGAACATGACGTCGACCCGGCCCCGCCGCGCGTGATCGAAGAGATCGGGAATGCTCACCTCGCCGGAGCGGCCGTCGAGATAGGCGAGGTCTTCGGAGCACGCATGGAGCCTGGGGATTTCGGGATCGAGCGAGCCGACGCAGGCGATGTACGTCATGCGCGGCGCATGGGTGGCCTTGGCCACGGCGATGGCCAGGATGGCGAGCGGCGAGGCCACACCCGTGGCCACCACGGCGCCGTCCTCGATCTCGCGCGCCATGGCCGCGACGACGGTTTCCGCCGGGGTTGGCGGAGCGATCGCGGTCATGGCCGCACCGCCTGGAGTGAGGGCTCGCCCCGAAGGGGCGCCAGCGCCGCAATCCCCTCCAGATACTCCGCCTCCCGCCCCTGCTCGGCGAGCGAGAGGTAGCGCTCCAAATTGGCGGCGTCGGCGGGGTAGAGGCCCACGCAGCCGGTGGGGTACGCTCCCAGCGGCTCTTCGACCAGCAGATCCACCTGGAAGCCCGGGATGGTGACGCGGGGGACGCGGGCCACCCGCTCCTCGGCCGTGGCCACCACGCGATGGGCGGCGCCGGCCAGCAACACGTCGGTCGTTGGATCTTCGATGAAAAGGTTGCCATCTTCGTCCGCGGCGCGGGCGTGGATCAGGGCGACATCCGGATGAAAGGCGCGCTCGACCGCCACGGACTCGCCGGTGAAGGGATCAAGAACCCGCGGCAGGGGAGCGAACTGGGAGACGGCCGAGGCGTCCGCATCCGGCACCGGCAGGAACGGGAGCCCCATGGCCGCAGCGCGGAAGCGCTGCACCACCCGGTAGCCGTCGTGCTCCGCCCAATCCAGGCAGCCAGTCTCGATCGACCGCTTGAGCACCGGCATGGGCCGGACCTTGTTCGCCAGGGTGATGGCGGCGAAGAGGAATTCCACTTTCGAAGCCGCCCCCGCCGCCACCAGGATCTCGGCGGGCAGCGGATTGGGCAGCGAGATCACGTGCAGCCCGCGCCGTTTCTGGCGCACCAGCTCGAACACCAGCGCCATCGGAGCGCGCCCCAGCATGAAGCCGCCGGGAGCGATGGAAGCGCCGTCCGGCACGGCCGCGACGGCCTCGGCGAGATCCACCCAGCGCGCCCGCTTCATGACGCCGCCCCTCCCCCGAGCTCCGGCCGGAACTTGTAGCCGTAGACGAGATAACCCTGCGGACCCTTCTCCTGGATGCGGCGGGTCACCATCTCGACGGGCATGCCGATCTCGACGTCCTCCGGCTCCACGTCCGTGAGCTGCGCCGTCACCCGCACGCCCTCCTCCAAGTCCACCATCGCGACCATGTACGGCCCCGAAAAACCTTTCGGAGCCTGAGAGACCTCCGCGAAGGAGAAGACGGTGCCCCTCCCCGAAAACCGGTGCGTCGCGAGGTCCGCGCCGCGGCAGGCGCCGCACGCCGTGCGCGGCGGGAATTGAACGGCGCCGCAGGCGGCGCAGCGCTGCCCCTCCAACCGGTAATAGGGAGCGGTCAGGCGGTGGTAGCGGGGTAGATCCATGGGTCAATCTCCTTCTTTCGTCCTTCCAAGAGTCGGCAACAGTCAGGGCGCCCCTTCAGGGCGGACCCTCACTCCCCCAACCCCCTCTCTCC
>JBAPYB010000070.1:0-2363 GCA_049284515.1 Thermoanaerobaculia bacterium | reverse complement strand
TTTGCTCGGTGGGCTTACCGGCATGGCGAAGACGCCCGCGCTACGCCGCGGACGAATTTATCTGACCACGCTGAAGACCGGAACAAACTCAGACGGCGATCACGAAATAGATCGGGCGCCTACACCTACTCCAATCCGGCTGCGCTCTTGATAGCGACAGTGAAGGCGAGACTTCAGGCTGGGGAGTCGGCGAGTACCCGGACGACCCAGCCTGGGAAGCGAACGACGCCAGGAAGAAGGAGCAACAACAAGAGGAAGCACGGCGCCAAAGGCTGGCCCGGAAGGTAGCGCGGCTGGCGCTTGCCGTCCTGGGCGAGGGCGAGCGAGAGAGTATTGAGCGGGAGACTGGTCTAGCTTCAGAGAGTGATCTCAGACACTGGCTGCGGCGCGCTGCTTACGCTTCATCGTGGCGTGAGCTGATGGGCTCCGTACCGCTTGAAGGACTCTGCTTCGTTTCCTATGAGTCGCTTATCCGTCACGCAATAGACAAGCCCGTCCGCTGTTGGTGCGTTGTACTCGACTTCGTGCCGAGTGAGGACGAAGAATACGACTACAACCGAGTTTTGTCTGGCGCTCCGTGGATCGGGGAAGCGGGAAGCGTCCTGATCGGCCTAGTAGATGAACTCCGTAGGCACCGTCGGGCTCTGGTGACATGTCCGTCTGAAAGGGTAGCAAGAGGGTTGGCATCCACCATCAACCACAAGAAGCGACTCGGAGCTTTGGTCTATGGACCAAGGACGCGGGCCACTGAAGGGGAGAACGGATGAGCCTGTTCATATTAATCTCAGAAGAGGAACGTGGATTGGCCGAGATGCTCCCCGTGCTTGGGGCTGATGAGCAAACGCATCGTGATTGATGAGCACCTTTGCGATTGCGTCGCCTGCTTCGAGGTGTGCCTGGGTGTTCTTCGCTTTCAACTTGAAGGGGAGAAGGAATTTTGAGTGAACCGAGTGAGACGGAGAAGAGAGAGGCGGCTTTCTTTTGGGTAGTTAACGTCACCGGCGCCATGGCGAAAAGCGAAGTGGGAGCGAGCGGTACTCTAGGACTGCTCGCAGCGGGTTATCTCCTGGGTGTAGAGAAAGACTGCCATCAGGCGCGCTTGGAAATCTCCGTACCCGTATCGTCAAAGGGTGGCATTGACCTAGTTCGTAAGACCGAGATTCGACCCATCAAAGGCTGGCTCCTGAAAAAAAGACGTTTGAGGACAGTTGCCACGATCCTATCGTGCTTACCTGTCTTCGATCACCTCGGAAGCGAGGAAATGATTGGAATGCTAACGTTGCTCGCCACCTTGGCTCCGGACGGATCGACGAATGAGCTTCACAAAATCGTGGAGCCTATCGTTATAGCTGCTGCCAAGAGGCCCGACTCGTGGGCAATACTAGAGAGGGTCTGGCCCGAACTTTGCCGCCTGATAGAGGAAGACGATGCCCTCACCAAGGAAGGGAAATCATGGTGAAAGTGGGAAGCTGCATCGCAGTGCTTCGTTGGAGGTGAAGGGGAAACGGTAGGACCGTTCCTACGGATTTCCCTGCTTGTACAACCCCGGGCGCACGATCTCCATGTACCGCTCGGGGTTCTTGACCGCCGTGAAGCCGAAGGGCCGGTAGAGCTCGTGGGCGTCGCGGGTGACGAGCGAGAGGCGGCGCAGCCCCTGGAGATCGGGATGGGCCAGGACGCATTCCATGAGCCACGTCCCCAGCCCCCGGCCGCGCAGCTCGGGGAGCACGTAGACGTCACAGAGGTAGGCGAAGGTGGCGCCATCGGTCACCATCCGCGCCAGGCCGATCTGCCGTGGTCCCTCGTAGAGACCGAAACAGAGAGAATTCGAGAGCGCCCGCGCCACCGTCTCGCGCGGAATGCCCTCGCACCAGTAGGCGGTGGTGAGAAAGGCGTGGATGGCGTCGAGGTCGAGCCTCGCCGGGTCGGTGGAGACGGTGAAGCCGTCGCGGTGGTGCTCGGGGTTCAAGGTGCGCGCCCGCCTCAGTGCCCCTCGATCCGGAAGCTCTGCGTCGCCGTCCCCGTATCGGCGGCGCCGCCCACGACCGTCCAGAAATACTGGGTCTCCGGCTTGAGGCGGCGCTGCTCCGCCGGCGGGAAGGCGATCCGGCCGCCGAAGGTGAGCTCGCTGGTCCACTGGTAGCTCTGCGTGGCGTCGAAGACCCGCACGCGCCGAGGTCCATCTCCCGGATCGGAGAAGACGAAGGCCGCCGGCGGCGCTGTCAGGGTGCCCAAAGGCGACCAGCCGGCGGTCTCTCCCTGATTGCCGCCGCGCTCCACGTCGACCGCCTGAGGACCCCGCTGCACGATCCAAATCCCCAGTCCCAGCACGCAGGCCGTCAACGCCGCCGCCAGGGCGAGGG
>JBAPYB010000069.1:0-36641 GCA_049284515.1 Thermoanaerobaculia bacterium | reverse complement strand
GGATGGCCGGCCGCCCCAGGACGAGACCGCTCCCCGCCGGTCCGCCCGGCCGGTCCGGCACGGCGATGAGGGAGAGCCGCACCGGCAGGCCCCCGGAGTCCGGCAGCTTCAACTTCGACGGGCCGCGGCCTGCCGGCAGGCGGGCCACCTCCCGTTCGGCCTTGCCGGCGGGCTTGAGAGTCACCCGCAGCTCTCCCCGCTGGTCGCCGCGGAGGCGGAGGTCGTCGATCGCCAACGTCGCTCCGGGCGGCAGGCGCAGGTAGGAATTGATCCGCCAGCCAAAGGGGAGGGCGAGCCGGCCGCCGGTCGCCTGCACCCGGCTCTGCTCGTCCACGCCGGTTTCGAAACGGAGGACGTCCCACGCCACTGCGCGCCGGTGCTGGCCGGTGATCCCGGCGCTTCCATCCAGGGGCGCGTGCGTCCAGGCATAGCGCAGAGTCAGGCGGTTCTCCCCGGCCTGGAGATGGCCGCGCGGCAGGACCACCCGCGCCTCCTCGGCGGTTGGCGTCACGGTGACCCGGCCCACCGTTTCGCCGTTGAGGAGGAGGGTGACCTTCTGGGCCGGCTGGGCCGGCTCCCGGCGGCTGGAGTCCGGAACCCACCGGAGCGTCAGCGGGACGTCGCGGGACAGGGCGAGGAAGAACGCCAGCTCCGACTCCGGCCCGTCGCTCCAGACGAAAGTCCGCCCGCCTTGGGCCTCGTCCAGCCACCAGCCCTTGCGCAGCAGCGGCCGGGCCCCGGGAGTGCCCAGGTCCACCACGCCGGGCTCTCTCTGCAGCTCGGCGAGGTCCAGGTCGGCGATCAGGTCGCGCACCGTCTCGCGAGACGCAACGGGAGTCTTCGACGGTCCGCAACCAGCCAGGAGACCGAGGAGAAAGACTAGGGCGAGAGTCCGGCAGAAGCGCGTCATCAATGGAGTGGAAATATAACCCAAACCGGCGGGAAAAAGCACGTGCCGAGAATCGGGAGACACGCATCTCCCGATTGAGGAGCTCTGCGGACGGGATTTACCGATCGTTCTATTTCTTTGAATGGTGCAATTGAGCCCGTCCAGCTTGACTTTGGCGAAAGGCGCCGTGCTCGTGACGGCGCTCGGCGTGACCCGGAAAACCGACGGCACGCCCGTCCCGCTGCCCGGCGCCGGAACCGCCTTCACCTTCGACTCGACGCTCGCCGGCTACGTCTTCAACGTCAACAGCACCGGCTACGCCGCCGGCGTCTACCTGCTGAGCTTCTCGGCGGCCGGCGACCCGGTCGCGCACACCGTGCAGTTCAAGATCAAGTAAACCCCCGCACGTCCTGGGCCGATCGCTTGCGACGCGATCGGCCGAGGACGAGAAGGACGAAGATCTTTCCCAAGCCCCGAAGGGGGCGGCAGCATAAAGCCTGGGGCGTCAGCCCCAGGACCACGAAGCCATACATCCCAAGCCCTGAAAGGGCGGCAGCAGCGAGCCGGGGAAAACCACTGCTGCCGCCCTTCGGGGGCTTTTGGGGATTGTGATGTACCCCTTCCTGACGCCCCCTTCGGGGCTGAGTTTTGGGAGGACTGGTACGGTTATTCTGTGACGAGCCCTTTAGGCGGCGCAAACTCTGCTAACTTCATTCTCATCAGCAAGACAGGCCACCGGAAGCCGGTCCGGCTAAGTTTGGGGCGACTCTGCGCGCCCAGGCAACAACCCGACAGCATCACCGAAGTTGACGAGGAAGAGGGATCGGTGTAGCATATCTATGTTACATAGAATGAATGATATGCATCTTTTTCGCCGGTAGCCTGAGCAGGCGTGGAGACTGTCGGGAAGGCTTGGAGGAGTAGACGGATACAGTTGATCTTGCGGTTGGGCGAACGTCAAGAGGAGGGGGAATGGAGCCACAGGGTCTCGATGGAGCACTTCGCTCACTGTCAAAGCTGCTTGACCTTCTAGCAGCGGCGATCCTCCTTCTGTCGGCGTATCTTGTCCAGCGCGCCGCCGAGATTCTCGTCTACGGCCTTGATCCACTCAGCCGCAGGCCTCAGATTGAGCAGTATGGCCTCAAGTTCTCCTATCTCACTCTGTCGGTAGTCTGGCCGATTGCAGCAGGCCTCTTTGCCGCAGCATTCGCGGGTGTGCGTGCTAAGCGCGACGCGGTTGTTGCAGCCATGGCGGCTAAGGGAATTGATGTGCGCGAGGCTAGGCTCGCTGACGCGTTCTACATCACGATCGACTCTGTGGGCCAGCGACGTCTTCTGCGCATCCTAGGGTGGGCACCGCTCGTCTCCATTGTAACTCTAGCCGCCTCCCAGCTTTCCGTTGCTCTCGTGTACTCTCCGGTGCTTCGCCGCTCGGAGACCTACACCTTCAGCTTGGAGCCACGGGTTTGGGTGGCTGTAAACGCAGTACTACAAGTGCTAAGCGCCGGTGTTGGGATCTGGCTCACTGCCACCTTCGCATGTGCACGACAGTTTGAACGTGCCTGCAATGAACTTACTGAGAGCGTGGAGCCGCCCAACCAGGCCGTCGAGCGGACGGAACCGCGAAAAGCGCGGCCCCGCCGCTCACTGCCATAGCGTTATGCGGGAGAGGTCTTGAGAGGAGCCTTATGAAGGTCACGGTTGTAGATTGCTCGAAGGAGGCACCATGCTAACAGACAAGGACCTCTATGAGCAGGGCTCTAAGTGCTGTCAACAATATAGCGCTCTGACGATGCAGGTTCGAACTATGGCTCAGCACATCCTAATTGGTTATGCTGTTGGAATGGGAATTGTGCTGTCACGAGCATCTGAAGTACCCGAGCGCTTCCTCCGAGCCATGGGAGCGGCGGCTGGTGCGGTCGTAGTCATCTTCGCTTTTGTCCTTTGGCTACTTAATTACCACCATTCTAACGCATTCACGGCGATTCGAGACGAAGTCTTAGTCAGGCTAGAGGAGAAAATCGAAGGCAATCCCCTAGCCGATATAAAGGACAAACCGAGAGGTCCCTGGTCCGCGCACCAGCTTGATCGGAATACTCGAAAGCTTCTGGGGGTTTCTGCTTCTCGCCTGGCGTGGCACTTTCCGTTCATCGCATTGGGGGGAGTCGGTCTTGCAGGCATACTCTTTTCGTTACTTATGTAGGGTGGTCGCAGGCTCTAGTCGCCCCAGCGTAAACGGAGGCCTTTGACACACATGGCTTTGAACAAACAGTTGGAGCGCTACCTGCGTGCACGTAGCTTCGGCTCGCCTGAAGGAACCAAGGAGTTCCTTCAGCGAGGGTACGTATTCCATCGAGCGAAGCGATTCTACTTCGATGAGGTGGAGAACGCAAACGTCTGGAGCTTCTATCTTGTTGAGCGCGATCTACACCATACATTCGAGGAATTTGTTCTTAGCCTCGGTCTTCCGCCGTATGCAATTTGGTCGAAGCACGGCACGAATGCCATCAATGCCGCGCGCGTCACATTCCCCATATCAGAGACAGCCAGCATATTCAGGGCGCCTGTACCCATCGCTGGGCAGACCATCGAATACGCGCTGGAGGTCTTGCATATAGGGAATTCATCTGCGATATTTGGCTTTCTCGGCTTTCTTCACGACGAAGACAGCACCTTCGCGAAGAGTCCCTCGGTGGCGGCTGCGTGGCTTAGGGTTCTCGTGGAATATAGCGATGATGATTCGCGAACAGCCATACGGCTGCCAGACAGATTGAAGAAGTATCTTACTTCATTTGCCTCGCGAGATTTCATGTGGTCGTGAAGCAAACGCATAACCCCGCGCTGCACCGGACGGCCGGCTTCGCCGTCTGCGCGGTGAGCTTCTAAGGCGTTACTGCGACACGAGGCTGCTTTATGAAGTTGTCCTCATCGCTGATTGATAGAGGACCACCCATACCACGGGGTGAACCTAGGGGCCTGAATAAAGAGCGGCCCTGACAATGTACAGAAGCACGCGTAAGCGTGCGGGGAGGGGACCGAGAGGTACCCGCCCTCCTGGCAGCTACAGCCGGGTGATGGCTAGGTAGTGGGTATGGTAAACACACGTGAACCTGTGCAACGACCGTCAATGAGAACAAGCTAAAGTGGCTGACAAGCTTGAGCCAAAAGGCACGGAGGCAGGTAGGTGGATTTAACGGTGCCACCTCGTGGTCAGGACGCTTCCCGGTCGACAGCAGGTACCTAACCCCACAGACTTCAGGAGCGGAACGTGGAAACCCCGTACCTTCCCCGCAAGGGAAAGCAAGCTGCAAGGCGAGCCGATGGAGGTGCGGGTCAGGGATGTCGGAAAAAGCGAAGGCCGTCCTGTAATGGGGCGGATACGGGTTTGAACGTCACCCGGCACGAAAGTGAGCCCACGTCCGACAGGTCTTTCGTTGCGAGAGAGCTTGTGGAACCGTCTCGGAAAGGGAGAGAGCAAAGAGAGGCGCTTGACGCCGGTGCACTCCCGGCCTGGCAAGGGGATTGGAACGCCATCGACTGGCGCGCCATCTTCCGCAAGGTCAGACGGCTGCAGGTGCGTATCGCAAAGGCTGCAAACGAGAAGCGCTGGGGCAAGATGCACTTCCTCCAGCGACTCCTCACCCGCTCTTTGCCGGCAAAGCTCTGGGCGGTGCGAAGAGTTGTCTCGAATCAAGGGAAGCGAACGCCAGGCGTTGATAAGATCATCTGGAAGACGCCCCGGCAGAAGATGCAGGCCTGCCGATCACTGAGGAGACTTGGCTACAAGCCACTTCCCCTCCGCAGAATCTATATCCCCAAGAGGAACGGCAAGCGTCGGCCGCTGGGAATCCCTACGATGAAGGATCGGGCCATGCAGGCTTTACACATGCTGGCTCTCCTTCCGGTGGCGGAAACCCAGGCTGACCCGAACTCCTATGGGTTTCGTCCCAGGCGTTCGACCGCCGATGCCTTGGGCCAGTGCTACTGCGCTCTGGCCAAAGGGGACTCTCCCCAGTGGGTCCTCGAAGGGGATATCGAATCTTGCTTCGATCGGATCAGTCACCCATGGCTGCTCGACAACGTCCGAATGGACCGCGACATCCTACGGAAATGGCTGAAGGCCGGCTACATGGAAGGTAAGTCCCTCTATCCGACCGAGGAAGGTACGCCCCAGGGAGGCATCATCTCTCCGGTTCTAGCGAATCTTACCTTAGACGGCCTGGAAACGGTGGCCTTGCGGGCGGACTCCCGCCGTCAGGGAAACCTCCGCCCGAAGATCAACGTGGTGCGCTACGCGGACGACTTTATCATCACCGGCCGCTCGCGAGAGCAGTTGGAGGAGAAAGTCCTGCCCGCGATAGTAGCCTTCCTCGGGGAACGTGGTCTACGTCTCTCGCAGGAGAAGACGTCGATCACGCACATTGAGGCTGGATTCGACTTCCTCGGAGCGAACGTCCGGAAGTACGGACGCAAACTCCTGATCAGGCCATCCAAGGACAACGTCCTTGGCCTGCTTCGGGATCTCCGTGGTTTGATCCGAACTCAGAAGGCGGCCTCGGCGCTCGACCTGATTCGCCAGCTCAACAGCAGGCTGCGGGGTTGGACGAACAGCCAGAGACACTTGGTCTCCAGTCGCTCCTTTCGACATGTAGATAAACGCATCTTCGAAGCTCTATGGCAGTGGGCGAAGAGAAGGCATCCCACCAAGGGAAAAGGCTGGGTGCGACAGAAATACTTCCGCACTGAGCCGTCTCAACGGCGGACCTTCACCGCGCCCCTCCGGAATCGGGACGGGACCTGGGGGTCTCTGGACCTGATGCGGGCGAGTAGCGTGCCGATTCGCAGGCATGTTAAACTAAGGGCTGAAGCTAGGGAGTTCGATCCTGCCTACGACGAATACTTCCGAGACCGCTGGTTGCGGAAGCGTCAAGACAGGCTCTATCTCCGGGCTCGCAGGAAACTCGCGACCATGGAACGTGTCAACCCGGACAACCCAACAGCCGGGTCGAGAAATCGGCCTCAAGAAAGGCTTGAGCCGTATGCGGGGAAACTCGCACGTACGGTTCTTAGAGGGGCTGGGGGCCCGTAAGGGCCCCTGGCCTACTCGGCGGCGGCTAACAGCTCGCTCATGACAGTTGAAGCGAAGAGTCACCTTCGAACGGCCTGGATGCTCCTTACGCGTCACTGGCGGGCGTTCCTCTTCGCGCAACTCACGGTCGTGGCGGCCTGGGTCGCTCTCGAACTCGCCGTCGTTACAGCTCGCTGGTCCGGCATGCCGGCTGTCGCCTACTGGCCGTTGTGGCTGTGCCTGCACGTTGCCTTTTTCTGGGTCTTCTCCGGCCTCATGGCTGGCGTCCACCACATGGCCTTGCAGGCCGTTGACGCTGGTACTCCGACCTTCGCAACCGCACTCAGCCGCATCGATCGGGGAAGCATCTATCTCCTCACGTCCCTTCTCTATTGGGCGGCCGTACTCTGCGGCCTTCTCCTTGCCGTCATTCCCGGATTGATGGCAGCGGCCAGATGGGCTCCCTTCCGCTTCGTTGTCGCCGAGACCTCCCGGAACGGACTCTCTTCCCTTCGTCACGCAGCCTTGCTCTCGGCCTCGCATCGGTGGCAGATATTTCGCACTCTTGCCCTTGCTGCGGCGCTCAATCTGGGAGGCACCGCCCTTCTTGGCGTCGGCCTTCTCGTGACTTTCCCGCTAACGGTCATGTTTCGCGCCGCTCAGTTTCGCACTCTGCAACAGCACCTAACCCTGGCAAAGCCCTCTTGACGTCCGGTCCCGGTTCATGCATTATCCGGTCTTCATATGCCGGCTCCGGGCGTGCTCCGGCGACCCCTTCCTGTCGCTTACCAGCCGCACCTTTCCTCCCCAGTGCCGTCGATCGATGAGAAAGCGTCATCGATCCATAGGATGAGCTATCGATCAATCTACAGCTCATCGACTTGGGCTGTCGAGCGGTACTTTCCTCCGGCCTCCCAATGGCGTGCTGCGGACTCCGTGCGCGGGCCGCGAAAGGCCTGGCTCCTTCCTTGTTGGGACCTGTAAATCGCGCCGATGGACACTCACATCGGGCCGATGGACGTGTCATTTCAGCCGATGGACGCACACATCGTCACGATGGGCGCACACATCGTCACGATGGGCGCACACATCGGCTCGATGGACGCGCACATCGGCTCGATGGACGCCCACATCGTCACGATGGACACGCACATCGTCACGATGGACACGCACATCGTCACGATGGGCGCACACATCGTCACGATGGACGCACACATCGTCAGGATGGACGCACACATCGTCAGGATGGACGTGGCACTTTAGCCGTTGGACCGACACATCGCGCCGATGGACGTGTCCATCGCGCCGATGTGTGTGTCCATCGCGGAAAAGTGAGTGTCCATCGAGCCGAAGTGAGTGTCCATCGTGACGAAATGAGTGTCCATCGAGCCGAAGTGAGTGTCCATCGTGACGATGTGAGTGTCCATCGAGCCGATGTGCGTGTCCATCGTGACGATGTGCGTGTCCATCGTGAGAAAGTGCGTGTCCATCGTGACGATGTGTGTGCCCATCGAGCCGATGGACGTGTCAATTCCGCGGATAGACCTGCGCATCGAATGGATGAGGTACTAACTGGATGCGCCATATCCGGAGCTCGTCAAGACCATTCCTCATGTGGCTTTCGAGGTTGACGATCTTGAGCAGGAACTCCAGGGCAAGAAGGTGATCATCGCACCCAATAGCCCCAGCCCAGGCGTCACCGAACACCTGAGCAGAAACTGACTCTTCATTTCTTGCCCATCGCCACAACCTCAAGCGTGGTGCGGGTGGCTCCGGCGTCCGGCGGCGACCAGGACGAGCAGCAGGCCGGCGGTGACGGCGCTGATCCACAGGCCGGCGATCACTAGCCCATTGCGGTAACGCATCTCGACGCGGTGGCGACCGGGGGGGACGAGGACGCTCTGGTAGGCGAGGTTGGTCACGATCGGGTCCACGCGGGAGCCGTCGATCGTCACGCGCCAGTACTTGTGCGGGGTCACGCTCATCACCAGGAGACCAACGACTCGACGTCGAGCGTCGCGCGGTTCGCCGTCTCGGCCACCCGCCGCACCACGCCGCGCGCGGGGGAGAAGGCGGGGCGCGCGTTTCGGTCGCCATGGCGTCCACCGCCCCTGCGGATGACACCTCCAAGGACAAGGGCACCGGGCCCATCACCGCCACCGGCACCACCAGCGTCACCGCCTCGGGTACCACCAGCGCCAAGGAAAAGAGCATGGCGAAGAGCTCCAAGTGGGACCACACCTCGGGTGAGGTGACCGCCGTCGATGCCACCGCCAAGACCCTCACCGTCAAGGCCAAGGCCGGCGACAAGAGCTTCAAATGGGACGACAAGACCGTCGTCACCCCCAAGGGTTCCTCCCCGGCCGTCGGCGACCACGTCACCGTGACCACCGCCAAGGGCAGCGACATGGCCACCAAGATCGCCATCCGCAAGGTCACGACCACCAAGCCAACCCCGCCGCCAGCGGCGTGAAGCTCTGGCAGCAGCCGGGGTGAAAGCGTCAGGCTCCTCTTGGGCTGACATAGAATACAAGTAGGAGCGCCGCCCAACCCGGCGGCTCGAGCGGACTGCCGCAGCCGCAATCGTATTGGCCGGCAAAGAGTCTGGCACCTCGTCCCGTAGCATTCCCTCCATGGAGCAGACAGGCATGCCAAAGACCTTGATCCTTGCGCTTCTGTTTGGGCTGGCTGCACAGGCCGACGCTGCCTCTACTCCGGTAAAGCTCCGCAGCATGATCGCCTCCCACGACTGGAGTCAGGGCGTCGCCCTGTGTAATTCCGTGCCGGATGACGAATCCAACCGGTATGAAAGACCGCGCCCCACGTTTCGCCCGGCTTCGGAGTACGCGGAGATGGCGGCTCTCTGCGCGGCCATCGAGAGCGGAGCGGGAGACGATCTGGCCGCCGACTGGTGGTGGTTCACGGCTACGGCGATGGATCTCAAGACGGCTTTGGACCTTCTTCCTGAGCTCCGGTCCAGCGGTCTCCTGACCCAGTTATCCCCTCCGCGCAAGCCGGTCACCAGCCTTGCACTGAAGCCCAAGGAGCGGCCGCCGGTGACCTTGCCGACAGGAGAAGAGGTCGAGGGTGAGAAGGCAAAAGTCATCGAGCAGCCACGGCCGCCGGAGTGGTTTTCCAGGGCTGTCCACGGCCTGAGTCATGTTGAAATTGTCGTCGAGCTGGTCATCGGTTCCGATGGAATCGCTCGGCAACCCATCCTTATCTCCACATCGACCCCGCCGTTGCGGTCATTTCTGGCTTTTGCCTGGTTGCGCCAGTGGCGCTTTTCTCCCGCGAAGGTAGCTGGTCAACCCACGGCGTCGATCTTTCAGCTCAGGATCAACGCCGAAACCTTTTAGGGGCATCCCTGGCATTTGCGCGTAGCGGAACGTCTAGCCATAGCGCGGTGTTCGGGGTAGAATTGGAGTAGTAGCTGCAAAGAGAAGCTGCATGCAAATATCGCAACATATCGTAGTGCGGCCAACGCGCGCCCGTTAAGCTACCCTTGAATGAGGTCGAGCGGCGGATACGAGCCTTCTCGCGGCGCTTCCTCAGTGGGTCGGGGGCTGACCGGCGGAGCCCGAGATCTGCTTAAACCAATCCTGCTAACCCGAGCCGCAACGGCGGGAAAAGATCGTCCTAGGAGGTGTCGTCAATGATGGACAGAGGAGGTCCCATGATAGCCTTTGCACCCGTCGCCGTCTACTTGGCCGTAGTGTTTGCTCCCATTGGGCTGGTTCCGGCAATGACGCAAGCCGCCGCCAGCAGCCCACCGCAATCGACCGCACCGCCAGCCACGCCTGTCGAACAACCCTCGCCTTCGCCAAGCACAGAGGCGGCCACCGTACCAGACACCGCGCGGGCCCTGGCCAAGCGCGGTCTCGTCATGGAAATCTCCGGTACCGCGGAAGCCGAGATCGAAGCCGACATCGCCGCCGACCAGGAGAGATTTGCGCTCCCCTTCGGACCCAGTCCGGCTGTCCTCATTCGCCTCCCAGACTATCGCGCGCCGTTCACATTGACAATCAGCAGCTATCCTTCAAAGGGCTTCCACAAAAACGTCTTTGTACCGATCGCAGTGTTTCTCGACGCAGACTTCAAAACCAAGCACGAGCTGGCGGAGACTGAGTTCAAATGGAAAAGCATGACCTTCGGGCGGCAGCACTTCGAATCAACGGTATCGATCGAAGACGCGCAACGTGCCGACCGCTACGTGCTGATTTTCACCAACGGGAGTCGCACACGGGAGCTCCTCAGCAGCGGTGCCGTAACGTCGGTCACCCCCCATGGGGCGGTCTCCGTTCCGAGCTCGTTCGCGCGATCTTTTTGGGGCGATGTCCGCCTGGAAGTAAGGCCACAGAAATAGCACAGATGGCGGCATCTGCCGACTTGGTGCTCTCCGCGGGCAAATGGGTGCGGAGCCGTGGCGGGCGGCTCCGGCGTCCGCCGGCGACCAGGAAGAGCAGCAGGCCGGCAGTGATGGCGCTGATCCACAGGCCGACGATCACCAGCTCGTTGCGGTAGCGCATCTCGATGCGGTGGCGACCGGGGGGGACGAGGACGCTCTGGTAGGCGAGGTTGGTCACGATCGGGTCCGCGCGGGAGCCGTCGATCGTCACGCGCCAGTACTTGTGCGGGGTCACGCTCATCACCAGGAGACCCTGGCCGAACGACTCGACGTCGAGCGTCGCGCGGTTCGCCGTCTCGGCCACCTGCCGCACCACGCCGCGCGCGGGGGCGAAGGCGGGGCGCGCGACGAAGGCGACGGCGGGGCTGAAGCTCTCCTCGCAGAGCTTGTCGACGAAGTCCTCGCGGTTGCGGATCGTCACGATCTGATCGGCGAAGTAGTAGCGCGGGTAATGAATCCCCTCCAGGAAAGCGACCGGGAGCGATTCCCGGAAGTTGCCCCGGGTGCGCGCCCTCTCGGCCTCGAACGGGCGGTAGACGCCGCGGTACCAGACGTTGGAGAAGGCGAGGAAGGGTTCGTACCAGTAGTCATCCCCGCAGCTTTTCACGTCCTCGACCGAATCGAGGAAGTCGATGGTCGGCAGGAGGAGCATCTGGTCGTAGTCGAGCTCCATCACGGTGCGTAGACCTGAGCCGGCGGGCGTCATCGGGAAGAGGCCGTTGCGCAGGACCCAGTAGACGCCGTCGCCGGTCCCGAAGTAGAGCCGCGCCATCTCCGCTTCCGGTCCGTCGACTTCATCGGTCTGGTGGAAGATACGGTAGTCGGCGTGATTCGGAAGGAGCGTCTTGACCACCGGCGGCGGGTCGAAGAAGCGGCGCGGCATGCGCGGGTTGATCTCCCGGGTGACGTAGCCCAGGTCGGCGGCGAGGTAGATGACCACCGCGGCGCTCCACGCCGCGCGCCGCCGCGTGCGCACGGTGGCGAGCAGGACGACCAGGAGCGCGCCGCGCAGCGTGGCCACCAGCCAGTCGAGGCGCGACAGCGCGACCATCCGCTGCGCGCCGGCCGCCGAGGTCTGATCCCAGACGTGCAGGAAGACGCGGGAGTAGACGGGGAAGAAGCCGGCGATGGCGAGGATTGCCGCCAGGCTCGCCGCGGCGACGGCGAGGCCGAGAGCTCCCCGGCGCGCCACCTCGTCGCCGTCTACGATGCGCTGGAGCCCCTGCGCGGCGAAGACCACGCCGGCGAAGACGCCCAGCAAGAGAAACTTCTCCGGATAGCGGATGGACGAGAGGCCGTGATCGTAGAGGAAGCGCAGGAGCGGCGTATGGCTGCCGAGCGCGAGCAGCACGGAGACGGCGCAGAGCGACAGCACCAGCCGCCCGCCGCGCGGCCGGGAGAAGGCGCCGCCCACCGCCAGGGCGAGGAGGAGAAGGCCGCTGTAGATGCTGAAGAGATACCCCACGCCCATGTCGGGGTAGAGCCCGCCGCCCCAGTACCACATCACGCGGTCGACGGAGATGTGGCCCAAGAGGTTGGGATAGGCGAGCTCGGCGAGCCTCGTCCACGGCATGCTCCAGGTGCTGACCACCCCGAAATCGAGAGGGCGCGAGCGCGCCGAGTCGCGAACGTGATCGATCGCCGGCAGGACCTGCGCCGCCGCGAGGAGCAGGGCGGCGGCGAAGATCGCCCCTACCCAGACCACCCGCCCCATCATCCGCGGGAGGCGCGGCGCGGCGTACCAGCCGCGGTAGAGCGCGTACGCGCCCAGGAGGAGGCCGGTCTGGAGGACCGTCGTCGGCTCGCCGACCAGGAGCTGCAGGCCGAGAAACATCGCCGCGGCGGCGAAGTCGCGGCCGTTCGGGCGGAGGAGGAAGCGCCGCGCGAAGAGACAGGTGGCCGGCAGCCACGCGGCGCAGAAGAGGATGGGCAGGAGGTTGAGGTAGGAAAGATAGAAGCCGCCGAGCCCCCAGCCGAGCCCGCCGAGGGTCGCCGCGAACGGGCGGAGGTCCATCGACCGCAGAAGGGCGTACATGGCGAAGAGGCCGACGTAGACGTGGAGCAGGAGGAGAGTCCGAAAGCCGAGGTCGTAGCTGGGAAGGAGGATCAGCCAGGTCGGTGGATAGAAGACCTCGTGCTGCGGATTCGCCGCCAGCGGCTGGCCGGCGGAGAAGCTGGGGTTCCAGTAGGGAAACTCGCCATGCTGGACGATCTGTCGCAGGATCTGCTTGGTCGGGTAGAAATAGCGCGTGAGATCGCGCATGTAGAGCCCGTTCACCCCGACCAGCACGTCGGCGAAGAGCACCGTGACGAGGAGGGCGAGGCCGAGGAGGGCGCAGGCGTCCGCCCGGCGTGGAGTCACGGGCGCGGATTATAGGGCGGGCGCGTGCATTTGCCGATGCAATCCGTGATGTGCCATAGTACGAAAACTTGGCTCCATTCCCGAAAAGGAGAGTGCTATGCGCAAGTCTGCTTGGATTCTCGCGGGTCTCATCATCGTCGCTTTGGTCGCCATCGCGTCCACCGCCCCTGCGGATGACACCTCCAAGGACAAGGGCACCGGGCCCGTCACCGCCACTGGCACCACCAGCGTCAGGCCCGTCACCGCCTCTGGCACCACCAGCACCCCTAAGGCCACGGCGAAGACCAAGGTCTCCAAGTGGGACCACACCTCGGGTGAGGTGACCGCCGTAGACGCCACCGCCAAGACCCTCACCGTCAAGGCCAAGGCCGGCGACAAGAGCTTCAAGTGGGACGACAAGACCGTCGTCACCCCCAAGGGTTCCTCCCCGGCCGTCGGCGACCACGTCACCCTGACCACTGCCAAGGACAGCGACCTGGCCACCAAGATCGCCATCCGCAAGGCCACGACCACCAAGCCAACCCCGCCGCCAGCGGCGTGAAGCCCTGGCAGCAGCCGGGGTGAGAAGGCTTGCCGTCTCCGGTCATTGGACCGCCGTCGCTCGGCGCCACGGTGGAGTCAGACCCAACACCGCGCGGAGGAAGTCTCCGAGAGATGGACTCCGGTGCGGCCTCGGCAAGGCCGCACAACCCACCGATTGGGCCACGACGGCCAAGGTCTACAGCCTGTAAGCTATCAACCGGTTATAGGCCACCAGCGCAGCTCGCGTGGCGGTGAAACGTTTCTGCCTAAATTCTCATTCTAGCTGAGAAGTCAGAGGAATCCCCAGGAAAAGGGGAGCGGCAGTTCTTCTCCCCGGAGCCCTCTGATTGGCGCAGGCCGCACTCCTGCGGTCGACAGCTTGGGAGGAGAGAAGGATGAGAAAATAGGCGAACCGCACCCTCTGATGCAAATCTCTACTTATGCAGATACATTTTACTTTGCTTCTGTTCTTTTCTCGTGCTCAACTGTCCAAAACGGCCAGTTTGCAGACATCGAATGATCTGCACGGCGGAAAGGAAATAAGGCGATGCGAGAGCTACAAAGTCAATCCGCGTTCAAATCACTGTGTGGCGCCGCGGCAATAGGCGCTCTGGTGATTGGATTCATGGCGCCCCGCGAAGGGCGAGCCATTGAGACCTACAGAGGAAAAGTCGCTGGCGTGTGTGAAACTTATAACAACGTCACCTACAATGTAAAGGCGTTTGTCACGGCTCCCAATTGGTACGTTGGAGGATTGCAGTACGTGTTTACCCCCGCTCCGGCCCAATTGATTTCAGCCGACGACCCTAGCGGCAAAATCCGTTACTTCCTGGTCTCTCCAGGCGCTTATACTGTCACGGTGGGGAACCCCAATCTCCAGGGAACCTACTCCGTTACCGCGCAGAGCTGTGCGCCGACGCCGACGTCCAAGGGCATGACTTGGCGGCTGGATTGGACGAACTTGACGACTGGGACGCTTGACGTCGGCTGTGGGGGCGAATGCGACGCCTACCAGGGCGACACCCCATGTACAACAGCGCTACCTCTCCTATGCATCAAGAAGACCGGGCCGGGATTTCCTCTGCCACCTCCCGCGAGCGTGGACCTTACCAGCATCTACCACCAGTGGTCAGGCGGTGTTGTGGGTACGACAAGCGCCATCGTGCCGCCTACGACGCTTGCCGCTGCCAACGCCTTGTGTGCTCAAGAGTTCGGCGAGGATTGGCGGGTTGCGGAATTCCATGACGGCTGGGGCTGGTACTTCCAGACCTATGGCGGCATTGGC
Organism: Thermoanaerobaculia bacterium; assembly: GCA_049284515.1. Classification (GTDB taxonomy): domain Bacteria; phylum Acidobacteriota; class Thermoanaerobaculia; order Multivoradales; family UBA5704; genus DATARR01. The sequence goes on along the minus strand of JBAPYB010000069.1, from coordinate 22,107 downwards.
AATGGGTCCAGTCGTTTCTGGGTCGACATAGACGATCAGCCAGGTGCGACATGCTGGCACTAGGATCACGATAAAAAGTGAAGTGGGCGATCAGCGGATCGATCAGGGGATTTCCCCGACGGGATGTGGGGCGGGCGCACCGCCGAGCAGGTGGTGTTCACGCCCTGGCCGCAGCCGCGAAAGCGTCAGGCTCTTCTTGGGCTGACATAGAATACAAGCAGGAGCGTCGCCCAACCCGGCGGCTCGAGCGGCGGTGCCAGGCGCCTCGCCGAAGGTATTGAAACGCCCAACTGGCCGGCCAACGCCCCGAAGCGTTGAAGCGTGCCAACAACCCAAAGCCCGGAGGTTCCCGATGTCTACTGCGACCGCCCGCACCGTCTCCGTTTCCCGCTGGATGCGCTGGACCGGCTGGCTCTTTTCCTTTGGGGTGGTCGTACAACTGCTGAGCAGCGCTTGGTTCAGGGCTACCCACCACACCTACGCGGTGGCCGAAATTGTTACGGGCTATGGCTATCCCGAATCGGCCATCGTCCTCATTGTCATTGCGGAATGCGCCTTGGTGGTGCTCTACCTTATCCCGCAGACGTCTGTCCTCGCCGCCATCCTGATGACCGGCTATCTCGGCGGCGCGGTGGCCACGCATTTGCGGATCGCAGACACGGCGCGCGCGGCGATTCCGTTGGTCGTAGGAATTCTCGCCTGGGGCGGCCTGTACTTGCGGGACAGCCGCATCCGCCAACTTCTTCCCTTCCGCCGGTCGGCGTGAGTGGGATTGGACGAGATCTAGAGCCCGGCATGAGGGCAGGTCTGTCAGAGCCGTGGAAGCTGGAGTCGGGCGCGCGTTCCACCGAGCGGCGAGGTCTCCAGCGTGACAGAACCGCCGTAGAGCTCGGCGAGATCGCTGACGATCGCGAGACCGAGCCCTGATCCCCGGACCTGCTGGTCGGCCCGCACTCCTCGCTGCAGCACCTGAGCGCGCAGGGATGGATCGAGGCCCGGCCCATCGTCATCCACCGCGATCACGAGTTGGTCGTGGTCGATGGCAGACGAAATGGCGACTCGGGAGCGCGCCCACTTGCACGCGTTGTCGAGCAGATTCCCCAACATCTCGTCGAGGTCTTCCCGGCGGCCCGGGATCTCGTGCGCCGGCGAAACCTCGGCGTCGATCCTCAGCTCGCGTCCCGCGTGCAGGCGCCGCATGGTGCGCACGAGACCTTCGACGGACGGAAGGACGGAGCACCGAAGTCCCAGCGCTGCACGCGCCGATGCGGTCGCACGGGCTCGCGCCAGGTGATAGTCGACCTGCCGCTGCATCCGCTCGACGAGCTGACGGAGCGTCGCCGCGAGCTCGTGATGGCCCGCGGCGCCGGCCTGTTCCGCCTCCTGCGCGAGCACCGCGAGCGGCGTCTTCAATCCGTGCGCGAGATCTCCTGCCGTGGCGAGGGCCCGGGCGACCGCGCGCTCACGATCCTCGAGCAGCCCATTCAGCTCGTTCACCAGCGGCTGCACTTCGCTCGGATGGTCGCCTTCGATTCGCTGGCTGCGTCCCTCGCGCACCGCAGACAGGCTGGCGCGAAGGCTCCACAACGGCGCCACCGCCCTCCGAACGAGGACCAAGCCCCCCACGACGAATGCTATCGCGAAGAGTCCCATCGCGGTGTGATAGGTCACACTGGGCATCGCGAATTCCGGATGATTCCGAGCGACTTTGAGCAGCAGAGCAGTGACCGCGACAAACACCGCGGTCATCCAGACGATCGCTCCAGCGAAGAGGCGTGCGCGGAGAGAGCCCTTCACGACTCCGTCCCGATGCGATATCCGAGCCCGCGCACGGTCTCGATCGTCGAGGCACCGAGCTTCCGCCTGAGACGCGCGATGAACACTTCGACGGTGTTCGAATCGCGGTCGAACGTCTGCGCGTAGATGTGCTCGGTCAGCTCGGCCTGCGAAACGACGCGGCCGCGATGGTGCATGAGGTAGGAGAGCACGCGCAGCTCGTGACCGGTCAGCTTCACCGGCTGCCCGTCGAGAGTGACCTGCGACGTTCGCGGGTCCAGCACCACGGCGCCGCAGCGCAGCTCGGGCGTGAGCTGTCCGCTCGCTCGCCGGATCAGAGCGCGCAACCGCGCCAGCAGCTCCTCGATCTGGAATGGCTTGGTGAGGTAGTCGTCCGCGCCGCCGTCGATGCCGCGCACTTTCTCGCTCCAGCTTCCACGGGCGGTGAGAACCAGTACCGGCACGCTGATGCCGCCGGCGCGCCAGCGCTCGAGCAGCGTCAAACCGTCGACACGCGGCAACCCGAGATCGAGAATGACCGCGTCGTAGTGCTCGGTGCTGGCGAGAAAATCGCCGCGCTCTCCGTCCCTGGCAATGTCGACCGCATAGCCGCGCTCTCCCAGTGTGGAGGCGAGCCGGTTGGCGAGCAGAGACTCGTCTTCGACGATCAGGACTCTCATTCTCAGCTTCAGAGCGAACCGCCACGACTGACGGCTCCATCATACGCGGTTCGCCGAAACCGGCCTAACGAGTCTTGAGCTCGGGCTTCTGGGACCGGCCCCACTGCAGTTTCCACAGCCCCTGTGCCGAGAGGATGACGGAGAAGACCGAGCACACGCCGAGCGCGATAAGCGTCCAGACCCAGAAGAAGGCTCCGCTGGACTTCGCGATCTCGTGGCCGAGAACGCCTCCCGCCAACCTGAAGTGGATGACGGGAACGTACGCCCCGAGGAGCGATCCGAGGAGGACGATGACGTAGCCCGATCGCCGTTCGGCGAGCACCAGCGTTCCGTACAGCCAGATGACCGCGACGGGCACTGCAAGGAGGTTCGAGGGCACTCCCTTCTCGAACCCATATACGATGTCGTCCGCCAGGTGCAACAACGCCAAGAGGATCGAGAGCATGGACGCGATGGTCAACATGACGCTCTGCTTCATCGAAAGCTCCTTCGCCAGGTCGTGTGTGGGGTGATCATTTCAGGCATGTCAGGCAGTCTAGGGCGCGCCTGCTGAACGGCCGCTGAACAGGCCGTTCAGCGCCCGTTCAGCAAAGCTTCGCCACAATGACGGCCGCAAACGAAAGTCCTCACGAGGATCCAGAGGTCGCACCATGCACAACATGCTCTTACCGATTCACATAGCCGCAGGCGGGCTCGCCGTTGTTCTTGGCGCCGTGGCTCTCATCGTGAAGAAGGGCGGGCCCCTCCACCGTCGCAGCGGGCTGCTATTCGTCTACGCCATGCTGGTCATGGGCCTCAGCGCCTCGATCCTGGGGCTTCGTAACGGTCCCACCGATGGGAACGTGATGGGAGGCCTCATCGCGGTTTACTTTGTCGGCACGGCATTGACGACCGTCCGGCCCGCGTCGCCATGGACCCGCCGCATCAATGCCGCGGCGCTTACACTCGCGCTTGGACTCGGGCTCGTGACGATGGTGGGCGGCATCAAGGCCGTCAACAGCCATGGCGTTTCCCCCGGCGGCGTCCCGTTTCGGACGATCGGTGTGATGTCCTTCTTCCTCGCCACCGTCATGATCCTGGCGGCCGCCGGCGACGTGCGCATCATGCGCTTCGGCGTGCCGCGCGGCCGGCCGCGCCTGGCGCGCCATCTGTGGCGCATGTGCTTCGCGCTGTTCATCGCGGCCGGGTCGTTCTTCTCGATCCGTGAACGCGTGGCGAAAATACTTCCGTATCCATTCACGACTGGGCCGATGCGCACGCTGCCGATCCTGCTGTTGTTCGGCGCGATGTTCTATTGGTTGTGGAGGGTCAGCGCCCGCCGCACGTTGCCAGTGCTCGTCCGGCACGATGCCGGCGGTGCAGGAGCTCATCGATAAACGAGATGACTGGCACCGCTCCCCGGGTGCACCTGCTACTTCCCGTACCGTGCGGCCGTATTGAAGAGACCTCGCCAGCGGGTGATCCGGTGGTGGGTCCAGGCTCCTGTCCGGGTTAGGCTCCGGTCGGCGACGTCAACCCCGATTATTTGAGCGCCCTGCCGCTGGCGCCACCCGAGCTGAGCTAGGCCACGGCCGGCGACTTGCGCATCATGCGCTTCGGCCACCAGGAAAATATCGTGCTACGATAGCTCGCGCCGCAAACTAAGCGGCGTTGTCCCTGCGCGAGGATTTCCTTGTACGCTCAGACCGACGAACTCTCTCACCCCAAGCCGCATCAGCAACGAGACGAGCTGGCGGACTTCAGCACCGACCGCCGCGTCCTGATGCTCTCCGGTCTGGCCGTGGGAATCGGCGTGGCGGCGGCGCTGGTTGCCTACGCGCTGGTCTGGCTGATCGCAGTCATCACGAACCTTGCCTACTACCAGCGCTTCTCCTCCCAATTCGTGTCGCCGGCCGGCAATCACCTGGGGGGTTGGGCGGTGCTGGTGCCGGTGATCGGCGGCCTGGTGATCGGCCTGATGGCGCGCTACGGCTCCGAGAAGATCCGCGGCCACGGGATCCCCGAGGCGCTGGAAGCCATCCTCATCGGCCGGAGCCGCGTCGAGCCCAAGGTCGCCGTGCTCAAGCCGGTCTCCTCGGCGCTCTCCATCGGCACCGGCGGCCCGTTCGGCGCCGAGGGGCCCATCATCATGACCGGCGGCGCCGTGGGCTCGCTGATCGCCCAGCTCTTCCATCTCTCTTCGGCGGAGCGCAAGACGCTGCTGGTCGCCGGCGCCGCCGCCGGCATGGCGGCCATCTTTGCCACACCGATGGCGGCGGTGTTGCTGGCCGTCGAGCTGCTGCTCTTCGAGTGGAAGCCGCGCAGCTTCATCCCGGTGGCGGTCGCCTCGGTCGTCGCGGCGGTGGTGCGGGTGCCGTTGCTCGGCGCCGGGCCGATCTTCCCGGTCCCCGGCCATGCCGTCCTGGGGGCCGAGACGCTTGGCTTCGCCGTCGCCGTCGGACTGCTGGCCGGTGTGGCGTCGGGGTTGTTGACCGCTCTCGTCTACGCCTGCGAGGACCTCTTCGCCAAGCTGCCGGTGCACTGGATGTGGTGGCCGATCCTCGGCGGCCTGGCGGTAGGCGTCGGCGGCCTGCTCGACCGGCGCGTGCTGGGAGTTGGATACGACACCATTCAGGATCTGCTCGCCGGACATCTCACCGGCGGCTCGGCTGCGTCGCTGCTCTTCCTCAAAGCCGCGGTCTGGGCCGTGGCTCTGGGGTCGGGCACTTCGGGAGGCGTGCTCGCGCCGCTCCTCATCATGGGCGGCGGTCTGGGAGTCTTGGAATCAGGGCTGATTCCGGTCGGCGATGCCGGGCTGTGGGCCATGGTCAGCATGTCGGCAATGATGGGCGGCACGATGCGGTCTCCGCTGACGGCGATCCTCTTCACCGTCGAGCTCACTCACGATTGGAACGTGCTGCCGGCCCTGCTGGTGGGAGCGGTCGTGGCGCACGGCACGACCGTCCTGCTGCTGCGCCGCTCGATCCTCACCGAGAAGCTCGCCCGGCGCGGCCATCACCTGGTGCGTGAGTACAGCGTCGATCCTTTCGAGGTCCACCGCATCGCCGAGGTCATGGATCGCGGCGTCGTGACCATCCTGGAGACGATGACGGTGGCCGAGCTGTCCGCCCGCATCGCCGCCGGCGACCCGGCTCTGACCGGCCGCCAGGGTATCCCCATCGTCGACGCGCGAGGCGAGCTGGCGGGGATCATCACCCGCAGCGATCTGATGCGGGCGATGGAGAGCGAGCAGGGGCGAGCCGCGAGCGTGCTGGAGGCCGGCACGCGGGACCTGATCGTCGCCTATCCCGACGAGCTCCTGCGCGACGCCGTGGCGCGCATGTTGACGCACGACATCGGCCGGCTACCCATCGTCGATCGGCACGACCGCCGCCGCTTGCTGGGATATCTGGGCCGCGCCGGCATCATGCGGGCGCGGGTGCGGCTCTTCCAGGAAGAGAACCTGCGCGAGCGGGGGGGCGAGTCTTAAAGAGCTCTCAAGGCTGCCGCGGCCAGGTCTGCTGCGGTAGCCCGGTAGGGCGGCATTCCCGTAGCCCCGGGTGGGAACCGGCGGAGCCGGTGGGAACCCGGGGTGGGGGAATCGAAAACCACACCTGTGTGAACCCTGCCAAGGGTGGCGCCCTTGGCAGGGCGGGGGAATCAATTCGGCGGCATGGTCCGCCCCGGGTTCACACCGGCCGGGCGGATTCAGGGACCCTCGCCGGCAAGGCGCAGGACGGCCTCCCGGGTTCGGGGAGACAGGCGGAACCGTAAGGTCTGAAGTCGATCCAGACAAGGAGCGATGCTCTCGATGAGTCCCGCTCGCTTGGCATCCAGCAGCAGTCCCACGGTCCCTGTCAGGCGAAGCTTGAGGGTCTCTGCCAAGCGTCTCGCGAGAGCGTCGTCGAGGACGACAATGGGATCGGAGGCCTCCAGGGCCAGCATGAGCACCTCAGTTTCTCCGGGACCAAGATCGTGAATCAACGGCAAGGCGGGCTGGCTTTTGGGGCGTCGCAGATTGATCCAGCTCAAAGTCTTCGGGTCGGGCAGGCTCACTCCCGACGCTCTACCGACCGCAAGCTCCTCGTCCACGGCGAAGGGGACCACGACTTCGCCAGCCAGGGCTGGAAGGACGTGGAGAAGTCCGAGCTGATGGAGATACTGGAGAGGCGAGGTGTTGCAGATCACCTCAGGCAAGACGCGCTTCCCTTTGGAGCTCCTCCTCGGTCAGGCGAAAGGTGTCGACCCCGTAATCGGCAAGCTTGGAAAGGAAGACGACGCGAGGCACGCCAGCCAGAACCGCCGCCGCCCCCGACGAGAGTCGCCCCAGCTCGAAGAGCTTCACGGCAGCGGCCATCCGCAAGGCCTCGCCAAACTCGTCCGGCCGAAGCTTCAGGGCGAGCATCGAGTCTTCCGGGATGTCCAGGAGGATATGGCTCATGGCGTCTCCAACTCTTCAAGGGCAAGCGGCTACCGCATTCGCGGTCTCATTCTACAACCGAAACCTGGTGTACCAGCGAGTCGCTTCCTGAGTCTCCTGTTCCGCTTGCGGCCCGACCGAAAGCGGGAGGCGACTCGTCATAGGTTCGAGAGGATTCTCTGCCGGACTTCGCCCCAGAGAGAGCCGGCCTCGAGCTCCGCGTCGTCGGCCGCGATTCGCTCGTCGAGGAGGCTGCGATGCCAGTCGGGCAGGGGAGGCTGAGGGGCGGCGTGCTCTACGCGGTCCCAGATGGCTTCCGCTAGCCCGAGTTGATCTTCGACTTTGGCCCCAATGCCTCGTGTAGGGGCGGGTCTGGGCGGTAGGTTGGGGGCTCGACCCGCCCTGATTTCGACGATTTCGCCGCCGCAGGGCGGGTCGCGCCCCCTCCCAACCCTCCAGACCCGCCCCTACACGAAGCAAAGTTAGCGCCTCCGCCCCTGCGTTGACACCCTCCACCCGATAGTGGTCAGATCCCCCCGCCTTCCCTCTGCCGTGCCGGGGAGTCCCCGGTTCGATTCTGGTTCCTGCCTGAAGGAGGAGATTCGATGCCGCACCTGGCGATCGACACCGGCAACACGGCCTTCATGCTGTTGTGTTCCAGCCTCGTCATGCTGATGACGCCCGGCCTCGCCTTCTTCTACGGCGGGCTGGTCGGCCGCAAGAACGTGCTCGCGATCATGATCCAGAGCTTCGTCTCGATGGGATGGACGACGGTCCTCTGGTGGGCGTTCGGCTTCTCGCTCTGCTTCAGCGGCGATCTGAAAAGCGGGTCCGACTTCGCGGGCATCCTGGGCAATTTCCATTGGGCGTTCCTGCGCGGCATCACGCTCGACACGCCGTCGCCGATCAACGCGACGATCCCGATGTTCGTCTTCTTCGCCTACCAGATGATGTTCGCCATCATCACGCCGGCCTTGATCACCGGCGCGTTCGCGAACCGGGTCACCTTCAAGGCTTACATACTGTTCCTGACCGGTTGGCTCGTCTTCGTCTACTTCCCCTTCGTCCATATGATCTGGGGCGGCGGCCTGTTCGCGCAGTGGGGCGTGCTCGACTTTGCGGGCGGCATCGTGGTCCACAACATCGCGGGCATTGCGGCACTCGCTTCGGTCTTCTACGTCGGCAAGCGCACGGCTGAGGATCGCGGACCGCATTCGATTCCGCTCGTCGCTCTCGGCACCGGCCTGCTCTGGTTTGGCTGGTACGGCTTCAACGCGGGCAGCGAGTTCCGCGTCGACTCGGTCACCGCGGTCGCCTTCGTGAACACCGACGTCGCAGCCAGCTTCGCCGCTATCGCCTGGCTGGTCATGGACTGGATGACGTCGAAGAAGCCGAAGTTCCTCGGCCTCCTGACCGGCGCGGTCGCCGGCCTGGCCACGATCACGCCGGCCGCCGGCTATGTCTCGCCCGCCGCGGCCGTCTTGATCGGTTTGATCTCCGGCGTCGTCTGCTTCTACGCCGTCGCGCTCAAGAACCGCCTCGGCTGGGACGACGCGCTCGACGTCTGGGGTGTCCACGGCGTCGGGGGATTCCTGGGCATCGTCCTCTGCGGCATCTTCGCGACCAGGGCCTTCAATCCGGCGGGAGTCGATGGCCTCTTGCACGGCAATCCGCACTTCTTCTTCGTGCAGCTCGGAGCCGTCCTGATCTCTTCGATCTGGGCGTTCGCCTTCACCTACGGAATGCTCTGGCTGATCGAACGGCTGACGCCGGTCAAGGTCGGGACGGCTGGCGAGAGCGAAGGCCTGGACTCGGCGCTCCACGGCGAGACGGCCTATATCGAAACGATGTGACGCCGGGATCGAGAGCAGGATGGAGCGACCGATCGAACGTGCCGGACCCGACGCTTGAAGGTGCCGTTGAAGCGGGAAGGGCGAAGGCGCGGCCGGCCAGCAGCGGCCGCGGGGACCGTCCTCGGCTCGCCTCAGAATCGCCAGCCGAGACCCAGCGAATAATCCACGAGGCCGCTGTCGCCGTTCAACTCCTTGGCAAGCCAGCGGCCGCGCACCTCCGGGCGAAGATAAACCCGTTCGCCCAGGCCGATCTCGGCTCCGATTCCCGCATGCAGGGTCAACTGGGGGTTTTCGCCCGAAACCCTGAACAGGCCGGGCGAGGCCACGGCGTACATTTCGAAGCCATGCGCGTGCAGGAAGTACGCCTTGGCGGAGAGGTCTCCGAACCAGACGTCGGTATCCTTGATCCGCGACACGGACCCTTCCAGGGCCCAGACGCCGTTGAAACGGAATCCACCCCGCACGCCGTAGGATTCGGTGTGAAAATGATCGCTGGAATCGGTGGACTGGACACGAGCGCCGAAGAGGTCGAAATAAGATCCTCTCATTTCGCTCTGTGCCGAAGCCGAGGATGCGGCGACAAGGGAGAACAGCGCTGCGGTCAGGGTGCTGGAAAGCCGATAGATCCGTCGGGTCATCTCTTTCCTCCCGGTCAGAAGGCCCAGGGTTCTCCTGAGCTTCGGGAGGTGGGCACAGGGCAAGGCAGGTGCCATGACCCGAATCACCGTGACGATCTCGCGCAAATACGGCAGGGCAAAGACTTAGTACAGCCGGTAGCGAGGGCCGGGGCCGGGAGTCCTTCCGGGGGAGTGTGCGCAGACCACGACATCCGTCTCAAGAAACCGACGCTCCGTCGTGGCTCTCCGGGTCGGGCAGAGTGGATGGCTGCACGAAGAGCTTGTAGCCAAAGGCAGCCGCAAGAGAGCCATAGAGAGCCAGGGCTACGGTTAGCGGAGTCGAGAAGGGGACACGGCGGGCGATGTGCCCCAACAGCAGCGCAGCGCTGCCCGCATGCGCGAGGTTCGCAGCCACCAGGGGGCGCCCGAAGATGCCTCCTACCCGTGAGTAGCGGTTCGACCAGTTGAGCATCGCAAAGCCGAAGATGGCGCTGCCAAGGAGCTGCAGCAGAGCGACGTCCAAGATCGAAGGCGGCGCGCCTGCGAAGGCAAGCAGCTCTTCTGGAGCGAACAGGAGAGGCAGCGCTCCGCCGAAGTAGAGGGCGGCGCTGACGACAAGCAAAGGGCTCGGTCGCTGGTTCATGGCGTGATTGTACCGGCGCCTTGCCAGCCGAGACCCAATTCGCGCGGTGCGCTTACAATGCCGCTCTGCCATGAGCCTGAAAAGAATCTCCCGCCGCTGCCGTCCTGTTCTTTTCGCCGTCGTGCTGAGCGCCGCATCTCCCGGCTGGGCTGCCCCGCCGGCTTCGCCGGTACCGCAATCGGCGCTCCGGGCTCCCGAAGCCCCCGAACTGCCGCGCGGCACGCTGGTCGAGCGGGTGCACTGCGTGGGGCATCCCGAGCAGTCGTACGCCCTGTATCTGCCTCGGGGTTACACGCCGGAGCGCCGCTGGCCGATCCTCTATGCCTTTGACGCCAGCTCCGAGGGCCGGTCGGTGGCTGCCCTCTTCCAGAACGCTGCGGAGACGTACGGCTGGATCGTCGTCAGCTCCTGGAACACGGCGAGCGACGGGCCGATGGAGCCCAACTTCAAGGCGATGAGCGCGCTGTGGCCCGACACCCACGCCCGTTTCGCGATCGACGACGCGCGCGTCTACGCGGCCGGATTCTCCGGCACGGTCCGCTTTGCCTGCATCCTCGCCCTTTCCGCCCCGGGAACCATCAGCGGCGTCATCGGGGCGGGCGCCGGTTTCCCCTTCGGCACGCCGCCGAAAAAGGGCAATCCCTTCGTCTTCTTCGGCACGGTGGGCGATCGTGATTTCAATTGGTACGAGATGAACGACCTCGACGCGTCGCTGACCGCGTTGGCCGTTGCGCACCGCATCGAGCACTTCGCCGGCACCCACGACTGGCCGCCGGCGGAGCTCGCCACCCAGGCTGTCGCCTGGATGGAGGTGCAGGCGATGAAGGCCGGCAAGCGGGCGAAAGACCCGGCGCTCGTCGAGGCGCAGTGGACGGCCGACCGGGCGCGGGCTCAAGGCCAGGCGGCCACCCATCCCGCCGACGCCCTGCATACCTGGAGGGCCATGGCCGCCGACTACGCCAGCCTGCGCGATGCCCGCGATATCGCCGAGGCCGAGCGGGAGGCTGCCGCTCTGGCCGCCTCGCCGGCTTGTCAGAAGGAGCTTCGCCAGCGGGACGAGAGAGACCGCCGCGACAAGAAGATCCTCGCCGAGGGACCGGCCATCCTGGCCCGCGCCAATCCCGGCAACGAACCGGTGACAGTGGCCCAGATCGCGGCCCAGCTCAAGATCCCGGAGCTCAAGGCGCGCGCCGCCTCGGCGGACGCCGTGGAGAGCCTGGCCGCCAAGCGCATCCTCAACACCTACCTCGGCCAGACGAGGTTCTACCTGCCGCAGTCGTACCGCGAGCGCAAAGAGTACGACCGCGCCATCTTCGTCCTCTCGGTCGGCGCGGAGATCGTGCCGGACGACCCCTGGGTCTGGGTGGAGATCGCCCGCTTTCACGCCCTCAAGGGGAAGGCGGGGCACAAGAAGGCGCTGGAAGCGCTGCAAAAGGCCGCCGACAAGGGGCTCGCCGACGCCAAGGTCATGACCGAGGGCGACGACTTCGCCGCCTTGCGCCAGGAGGAGGAGTTCCGGCAGATCCTGGCTCAGGTGGAGAGCCGGGGAAAGCGCGGAAAGTAGGAGCTCCGGCGTCCCCTGGGTCTACTCCTCTGTCATTTGCGGTGGGGCGGATAGCCGCGGAAGAGCCGCTTTACCGCCGGATCGATCCGATTGCGCAGGGCGGCCAGGGACTGCTCGCCGGCCATCGCCGTGCCGCGCCAGACGAGGGTGTTGGTGGCGGCGTCCACCAGGTCCACCTCCAGCGTGCCTTCTGTGTAAGAGCGCTCGGTGTGCGTCGAAGGGTCGCCGACCCAGTGCACTCCCGGCGCCAGCTTGTAATCGACTCCAGTGAGCTCGAGGGTGTCGCTGCGGTAGGCATAGTAGGCGACGTAGAGATCGGGCTTGCCGTCCGCCGCCGGGCGCAGGCCCGCCGCGACGAGCTGTCCTTCGATCGCGTGCTTGAACCGCAGGTCGAGATCTGATCCCGGAGGGATAGGGCTCCCAGGGGGTAGGTTGGCCCCCGCCTTCCAGGTGAAGGAGTGGAAGCGGGAGAAATCCGCCGCCGAGTCGTACTCGTGATTGACACGGATGGCGCTGCAGGCGAGGGAAAGGAGAAGCAGGGGCAGCCACCAAGGGCAGCCCGCGAGTCGAGCAACGCGTTTCATGATGGTTTCCTCCTGGGTCGGTGCGTCTCAGGCCAGCATAGCACCGTAGGACCCGGATGCAGCCAGGGCCGAGAGGCGCGCAGAAATCCTCACGGCCCCCGGGTCGCACCGCCGCGATGCTTGCGGCTGAAGTCGCGCAGGGCCTCGGCCGCCACGTCGATGCCGCGGAGGGGGAGGACGACGGCCTCATCCTCTGGATGCTCAGCCTGGCACCCCTTCAGCGCCTGGAGGCCGCTCAGAGTTTCGCGGACAGCGTGGTGGCGCTGCGCAATGCTGGACCCCTGCAAGGAATCAGTGTTAAGCCGAACTCGGCCGATCTCAACCGCTTGTGATGCCAGCAAAGAAATCAATCCGCCCAGATGATCCTGATCCGCGTGCGAGATCAGAATCACGTCGATCCTTCGAATCCCTTGCTCGCGTAGATAAATTTCCAGAGAGTTTCCTAGACCTGCGTCAATGACGACGACTCCGTTCGAATCCTGCAATATGGCACAGTTTCCATGCCCGACATCCAAGATCGTCAATTTTCGCCGAGCCTTCTGCCCACTCACTTCCCCTCCCATTGCTCAAAGTAGAGCTCATCCTGACGCTCCGCGCCGATATTGACCCTCGCATGGAATCGTGCCCCTGCCTTGAGATATGAGCGCACATCAGGGCTGATCGCCTCGCGCGTCAGACGGATAACCTCTTGGGGATTCCAACCCGGGAGGACCACGTAGGCATTCTCCCGATCCACATCCTCGACCCTGACAAGAGTCCGGCTTGGGTATCGACTGGGCCGAAAGCGACCACGAAATTCGCCGATGCATAGCTCCAACGCCTGACGAAAGGTCTCCGGGTCCAGTTCGCCAGGTTTCAACAAACATGGAATGTATCTCCGAAAGAGACGAATCTCGTCAACGCCTGCCTCTTCCCACGCCGTGCAAAGCACTGCCGGCCGCTGCCGGCGATTCATTTCTGCCACCAGCTTGGCCCCGTTGAAAACGGCATAGCCGCTCTCCTTTAGATGATGATCGCAGATGGCTGCATCGCAACGTCCTATCGCATCGGAAATATAATCTTCCAGATTTCCAAGAGGGCCCTTCTCGAGAACCGGCTTCAAATCCATTTCCATATCCTCCAGAGAATCCTGATAACCTTCTCGGGCACTTGGGTTATCCTCGACGACCAACACCTGCCGTATCTCGTAATTCGCAATCTGTAAGCTCATCTTGTCACACTCCCAGGATAGGCAGACGAATCAGGATTTCAGCACCACCCAAATCGCTCGCAGTGAACGCTTCGACGGACCCGCCTAGATCCTTTGCGGCATCCCGCACAATCGTCAAACCGAGGCCGGTGCCGTTGGGCCGGGTCGTTTGTCCTGGTAGCCAGATGTCTTCCAGAGAGATATCCTGAAAACCGGGCCCGCTGTCGGAAACCCGCAGAATCCAAGACTGACCCTCAAGCTCGGTTCTGACGCATATTCTCCGATTAGAGCTACCCCCCGCCGCAAACGCCGCCAAGCTGTTGTTCAGAAGGTTGGCAAGAATAGACTCGACGGCTGCGTCGCTTCCGCGTAGATAAGGTACACCTTCACAAAGGTCCTGCTCAAGGGTGACGTCCCGCCCTGCGAGGAAAGGCTCAAATGTCTCCAGTACCGTGGCGACTATGTGATGCAGATCGACCTTCCCGGTACGGCGCTTGCCATGGTCCAGCAGCCGTAAGACAGCCCGGCCCAGAACGGCCAGAGAATCGACTGCCCGCGAGATGCTGTCGACGGGTTTTTGGAGCAGGCCGGCGTACTTTTCCCTCAACTCTTTTCTTGCCCGCCGCTCAATCGCACTGAGCGACTGGCTGATGACTTTGATGGAATTACCGGTTGATTCATGAGCAAAGGTTGCGGCTGTGATGCCGGCGGTGCTCAGCGTTCGATAGAGTTGTACCTCCTTGCGCAGTTGGTCAACCTCCCTGTCGCGGGACTTCTTATACCCCTCGAAGGCGAGTCGCACCGACTCTCGCTGCTTCTCAGGGACGGTTGCAATCGCGCTTTCTATTTTCTTTTGGGACTTCAGTCGTTCCCTTCATTTCCATAGGGAGCGACCCGCAGCCCGTTGTAATAGATGTGAACACCGCCGAAAGATTGAAGCCAGGCACGTATTTCCTCTATAGTTGCGGTCCTCGGTTCAAAGTTGTCCTTGACGAGGCGGAAGACCCAAAGGTGAAAAGATGCGCTAGGGCAACGGTAGGAGCTTCCTTTGCGCTTCACCGCCAAGTCTTCATGCGTTGCTCTAAACAACTCAGCCCCCTGCCAATCAACAATCCGCGCCTCGGCACGACCGTCACGGTGTAGATCAGCAACCAAGTGATAATCGGCGTCCTCGAAGTAGCGCTCACGGACAAGATTTTCGAGATCTCTGAACTCTGGCGCCAAGAGGACCGGCTCAAACCCTTCGGGGTCATCGCCGAATGGATCGGCCAACAGAATCATTGCTCGGGCCAAGCGTTTGACATCCATGCGGCCCAGATGAGAGCGGAGACTCTCGATCGCTATGTCTGTGCCCTGGCCAGTGCCAGGAGCCCGGCGTTCTCTATTGATCGGTAATACAACGTCGTCGACAACCCGAGCCTCGTCGAAATCCGACCAATCGATCCGTAAGCGATATTGGTCTGAGGTCATACGGCGAGGGCGGGTCGAGAGGCTCACCGCCGAGCCCATCCGTAGTGCGGCGAGACGGCCTAGGCCTTTGCTGCCGGCGGGCACACGCCCGAGACGAGTGCGCTGTAGGGTCGATTTCCCGGATCGCCCGACGACAAGCCAGCCGTCTTGGATCGCCTCAAGCTCCATCCCGTCGCCGTCGTCGCTGATGCGAACAGAACCGCCAGGCCCGTCTGTCTTGATCAACTCGACCCGGCAGTGACGTGCATCAGCGTCATAGGCGTTCTTGACGAGTTCGAGGATGCTCTGGTCCGGGCTCGGATTAAGTTCTTCTCCGAGGCGACGGAGAATGTCAGTCGAAAAACGGATCCGCGCGTCGGTCATGGAGTGCCCTGCCACCAAGGCAACTCGTCGAGTGCCGCCACCGTGAGATGCCGACAGCAAATCCGCTCATCGAGCCAGCGGGTAGTCCTTTCATCCTTCAGGATGCCGAGAAGCTCGCGGCAAGCCCTCACCGTGCCATCCTTGGGCCGCAGCACGACCATTTAGCACAAGGGAGCTTAGCAGAAGGCGGCGTTTTGCCGTCTCGACGAGCTCCGGGTGAAGGTCACGTCCGGCCAGGCAAGTGCCCCACAGTCCGAGCGTTTCCTTGCGCTGTTGGGCGACGGGCAGGCCGGCGGCACAGGCAATGAGAAGGTCCCCCGCGCCACAGGCCGGATCGAGGATGATTGAATCGGTCCCGAAGGTCGGCAGCAGATTCTGCACGGCTCGCCGAGCCAGGCCAGAGCTCGTGAAGAAAATTCCGTCAGCTCTTAGCTTCGCCAGTGGAACCGACCGCCTCAGCTCCGCGGCAGCTTGCCCGTCGAGTGCATAGTCGATCCGTGCTCGAAGTTCCGAGGTCCAGGGAGTCTCGGCCGCCTCGAGGAGAAGCGCATCCAATCTTGTCGCAAAACCGTTATAAGCCTTCACGAGCTTCCTCGCTGCCGGGTCGTTATTGTAGCCTGAGGCATCCTCAAGGATAGCAGCCGCTCGCGGACTTCGGATACCCCAAGCGATACAGGAAGCGTTCAAAGCAGAAGCTCGTGAGCAGGGAGCAGAGCATACAAACCGTCGGGGGTTATGCACAACCTCCGACGTTTTGAGCTCTACTCCTCACTCCCAAGCCGCAAACACCGCGCACGTATTGTGCCCCCCGAAGCCGAAGGCGTTGTTGAGGGCGACTTTCACGGTTCTGTGGACAGCCTGGTTGGCGGCGATGTTGACGTCGCAGGCGGGGTCCTGCTGGGTGAGGTTGATGGTGGGCGGCACGACGCCGTGGACGATGCTGAGGACGGTGGCGATGGCCTCGATGGCGCCGGCGGCTCCCAGGAGATGGCCGGTCATGCTCTTGGTGGAGGTGGCCGTCAGGCGATCCGCGTGGGCGCCGAAGAAGGTGCGCACGGCGCGGGCTTCGGATTCGTCGCCCAACGGCGTCGAGGTGGCGTGCATGTTGATGCTGTCCACCGTTTCCGGCGCCAATCCCGCCTCTTCCAGGCCCCTTTTGAGCGCCAAGGCGATGCCCCTGCCCTCCGGGTGCGGCGCGCTCATGTGGTAGGCGTCCGCGGAGGCCCCCACGGCCCGCAGCTCGGCGTAGATGCGGGCGCCGCGGCGGACGGCGCGGTCCGCCTCCTCCAGCACCAGCGCGCCGGCGCCGTCGCCCAGCACGAAGCCGTCCCGATCGACGTCGAAGGGGCGGCTTGCCGCCTCGGGGGCGTCGTTGCGCGTCGACAGGGCCTTCATGGCGTTGAAGCCGCCGATGCCCATCTCCGAGACGGAGGCCTCGCTGCCGCCGCAGAGGATGACGTCGGCCTGCCCTTCGAGGATCAGGGAGAGCCCCTCCGCCAGGGCGTGGTTGCCCGTGGCGCAGGCGGAGACGACGGCGTGGTTGGGGCCCTCGAAGCCGTAGCGGATCGAGAGCACCCCCCCGGCCATGTTGGGGATGATCATCGGGATGAAGAACGGCGAGATGCGGCGGGCGCCGTGCTCGAAGTACTCCCGGGCCTGGCTCTGCAGGGTGTGGAAGCCGCCGATGCCGCTGCCGAAGATGATGCCGGCCTGCTGCCGTTCGAGCGGCTCCATCTCCTTGGGGTTCAAGGCCGCGTCGCGCAGCGCCTCGTCCGCGGCGGCCACGGCGTAGTGGCAGAAGGGGTCGAGGTGGCGCGCCTTCTTGCGGTTGAAGTAGGCGAGGGGATCGAAGCCCTGGACCTCGCAGGCGAATTTGGTGGGGAAGGGGGAGGCGTCGAAGCTCGCGATGGGCCGGGCGCCGCTTTCGCCGCGCAGCAGGGCGTTCCAGAACGTCTCGACCGTCAGGCCCACGGGAGTCACCGCTCCCAGGCCGGTCACCACGACCCGCCGGCGGGTGGATGGTTCGGGCGTGTGCTCGCTCATTTCAGATCTCCAGGGCGGAAAAGGATGGGCGGACCGTAGACCGAGGACCCGGGCCGGGTCAAGAGCCGGCCCGCAGGTGCCCTGGGCAGGCCCCGTATGGAGTACTCTCTTGCCATGGGGCCGGAGGTTTCCGTCGTCATTCCCACCCACAATCGCCTGGAGGTTCTCGCGGAGGTCCTCCAGGCCCTGGAATTCCAGCAGGGCCCCCCTGCTTTCGAGGTCGTCATTGTGGACGACGGCTCCACCGATGGGAGCGGCGACTGGCTGCGCAGCCGGTCCTTCCGCATGCCGTTGCGCGTGCTGCTGCAGGAGAACCACGGACCCGCTGGGGCGCGCAATACCGGCGTGGCCGCTGCGGCCGGCCGCTGGGTGTTCTTTTTGGGGGACGACACCGTCCCTTCGCCAGGATGGCTGGCGGCGCACCGCGAGGCCCATCGCCGCCGCGGGGACGATCCCCACCTGGCGGTGATCGGCTATACCGGCTGGCACCGGCGGATGCGGCTCAATCCTTTCCTGCGCTACGTCAACGAGCACGGCCTGCAGTTCGGCTACGCCCTGATCGGGGACAAAAAAGAAGACGTACCGTTCAATTTTTTGTACACATCGAATCTCTCGATGCCTCGCGACTTGCTGCTGGCCGAGCCGTTCGACCTGCGGTTCCCCTATGCGGCGTGGGAGGACATCGAGCTCGGCTACCGGCTGAAGCGACGTGGCATGCGACTTGTTTACGAGTCAGGTGCCACCGTGGCCCATGACCATCCGACCGATCTCGCCCGCTTCGCGGCACGGCAGGAGAGGGCCGGTTATTGCGCCGTGGTCTTCTACCGCCTGCACCCGGAGCTGGGAGGTTTCCTGGGATTGGGCCCGGGCGGACCGCCGCCGCTGCCGCCGCCGGGGCCGCAAGCGAGGCGGGAGCGCTTGGTCCGCGCTTTGCAAAATTGGCCATTGAGGACGCCGAAGCTATGGGAGGACGTCCTCAGGTATCATTACATCAAAGGTCTTCACCGCGCTTGGTCCCAGTTGGGCGCGGAGCAGGAAAAGGAGAGTAGCTATGAAAACCCCCAGACCAGCCGGCAGACGGTTCCGGGCTGAGGCAATCCCTCTCGCGCTCGCGGCCTTGCTGGCCGTGAGCCTCCCGGCGGAGGCGCGCGGCGGTCACTCCGGCGGCGGCGGCCATTCAGGCGGCGGTCACTCGGGCGGCAGTCGTTCGTCGTCCCACTCGGGCGGATCGCACGGCTCGACGGGCTCGCGCACCGCTCACGGCGTGCCCTCGACGCCGAGCGCGGGGCGCCAGCGCTCCGGCGGCCACGGCCACTTCGACGGTCACGGTCACTTCCACGGCGGCAGCCGGGTCTTCATCGGCGGCGGCTTCCTCTACGACCCCTTCTTCTTCGACTTCTACTATCCCTACGGCTACTGGGGAGGCTATTGGGGGCCCGACTACGACCCGTACTATGCGGCCCGGCCCCACGAGTACTACGACGGTGCGCGGGGTGACATGGGGGCTCTGGACCTCGACCTCAGCCCTGCGAAGACCCAGGTGTTCGTCGACGGCCAGTACATGGGCCTCGTCGACGACTTCGACGGCTGGCCGGACTACCTGTGGCTGCCGGAAGGGACCCACGACGTCGTCTTCTACCTCGACGGCTACAAGACCATCGCCCGCCAGGTCACCGTCTATCCCGGCAACGTCATGGACTTCGACGACCGGATGGAGCCGGGTCCGTCCACGCGGCCCGAGGACCTCGCCGCCAAGACGCACGAGCATCGCGACCAGCGTCTGAGCGAGGAGCGGGAGCGCAGCCGCCGGTATGACGACCAGGGCGCCGACGAAGGCTGGCGTGACCGGGTTCGTCGCGACCGCGGCCCCCGTGGCGATCGCGGTGATCGCGGTGATCGCGGTGATTACCGCGGCCGGCCGCCGGCCTCGGACGACGGCGCCCGCGGCCGTCTGGTCCTCGAAGTGCATCCCGAGGACGCCTCGGTGTACGTCGACGGCCGCTTCGTCGGCACCGGTTCGGACCTCTCCATGATGCGCGCCGGCCTCCCCCTGGCCGTCGGCGACCATAAGCTGGCCATCGTCCGCCCCGGACGCCAGGCTCAGGAAAAGACCTTCACCGTCAAGGCCGGCGAGGACGTCAGGCTCGACGTCAGCCTCGAAGGCGGCCCTGGCTGAAGAAGATCGTCTCGTCAAATTGTCCCCTCCTCTCCCGCGGGAGAGGAGGGGCGGTTGATGAGGGTATGAGACCGGCAGGTAAGTGGAGTTGAAAGCAGGAAAGAGACCGGATCGGCGACGTCCAAAGAACTGCAAGAAGCACGATCGCGCCGCCAACCCGCCCTGACCCATTTCCTATTCAAAACTCGCGCCATGCCCCCTACGAGCTTGTGGGGTGGATGGCAGTCTGACAGGATAGGGCCTCCCCGTTCCGCAAGGCGAAACGTTTCGCGCTGGCGCGACAATCGCCTTCAAAGGAGGCTCGACGATGGTGTATCGCGGACTCGCTGCGGCCCTGCTCCGCCTCGGTCTGGTCTTGCCGCTCCTGGTGAGCGGGATGACCGCGCGGGCGGCAGCGGCGGATTTCCCCCCGGTGACGGAGGAGGAGCGGAGGCTCACCGCCGTGGCGGGCGAGCCCAATGCCCCGGCGGTGGTGTTGTTCAAGAAGGGCGAATTCCAGATGGCGGGCTACGGGTCGCAGCTCGGGAACCAGAGCTCCGCGCTGTTCGTCCAGGTGCGGCTGAAGATCCTCACGGAGGAGGGGAAGAGCAACGGCGAGATCACCATCGCGCACAGCGACTTCACCCGCCTCCACGGGTTCCAGGGACGAACGGTGCTGCCCGACGGCCAGGTGATCGCCGTGGCCGCCGACGCCAGGTTCGTGAGCAAGACGTCGCGCTCCCTGCGGACCTTCGTCACCGCCGTGGCCTTTCCCTCGGTGCAGGTCGGGGCCATCCTGGACTACCGGTACGAGCTGAGGTTCGACTCCATCTTCTACCTCGAGCCCTGGTATTTCTCCGAGGAGGTGCCCGTCCGCTTTTCGGAGATCGTCTTCAAGGCGCCCCTCAATCTCGAGGTCCGGGCCTGGAGCCGCGCCTCCAAGCGGGTGCCGATCCAATCGTCGAAGCCCACGACCAATACTCTGGGGTGGGCGGTCAAGGCTTGGGCGGAGAACGTCCCGCCCGTGCCGGACGAGCCCTTCGGCCCCACCTTCAAGGACCTCGCGGCCCAGATGCTCCTGCTGCCCAGCGCCCTGGTGGTGGGGGGAGTGAAGGAGCCTCTGCTGCAGAGCTGGTCCCATGTGAGCGAGGTCGCCCAGGGGATCTATGCCGAGGTCCGCGGCCGGGACGCCGGAGTGGCCAAAAAGGCACAGGAGGTGGCAGGCACTGGCACTCCCCGGGAGAAGAGCGAGGCGATCTATCGCTTCGTCCGCGACCAGATCGAGACCGAGCGGCTCGGCGGCGTTTTCGTCGACCGTGACTCGGCGCTGGCGAAGATCCTCTCCGCGGCGCGCGGCGACTGGGCGGAAAAGGCCCTGCTGCTCCAGGCGATGCTCAAGTCGGTGAAGATCGACTCGCGGCTGGTCTGGGCCGGCGACCGCGGCCAGGGCGTCGCCGATCTCCAGCTCCCGAACCCGGCCTGGTTCCAGACGGTGTTCGTGATGCTGGAGATGGACGGCAAGCGGGTGTTCCTCGACCCGTCGGACCGCGCCCTCGCGTTCGGCGAGCTCCCGTACAGCTACGAGGGGAGTCCGGCGCTGATTCCCGACGCCAGGAATCCGGAGCCGATCGTGCTGCCCCAGGCTCCCTTCGAGCAGAATCTGCGCCGCGCCGAGATCGAGCTCGCCCTCGATGCCAAGGGGCGCCTCGCCGGGACGGGCACCCTGGTGCTCACCGGCCATCGCGCCTGGGACCGGACGCACTGGAAGGATGACGAGGCCAAGACGATCGCGGCCTGGAAGGAATGGCTGATCCCGCGCTACCGCGAGTTCCAGATCGCCGACGTGAAGGCCGTCGAGCGGCCGGACGAGCGCAAGGTCACCGTCACCTGGAAGATGACGCAGCGCGAGGAGGAGGCGCTGGGCGACGAAGCCACGGTCGCCCCCGCCTCTCCCCTGGGACCGGTGGCCCAGCCGTTCGTCCAGCCGGCGTCGGCCCGGCGAACGGGCGTGTCGTTCGACTATCCCTCCCGCGAGGAGGTTCAGCTCCGCCTGCGCTGGACCGAGGGCTGGAAGGTCGCGAGCCGGCCCCAGGAAAGGACGATCACGGGAGCGGCGGGCTCCGTCAACACCGATATCGAGCTGAAAGAGGGGGAGCGCACCCTGATTTACAACCGGCGCCTCGACCTGCCCCATCCGGATTTCAACACCTCGAAGGACTACGAGGCCGTCCGCTCGCTGTTCGGCGAGTTGGAGAAGAGCGATGCGCAGACGATTCTCCTGGTCCACCCTTAGCCCCGTCTGCGGGCTCGCGGCCGCGGTATGGATCGGCCCGCAGCCGGTGGCCGCGGCCACGATGCTGGAGCGGTCGATCGACGTCGAGGTCCGGCCGGACGGCTCGGTCCTGGAGCGCACCCACCTGCGGGTGCGGCTCGACGGCCCCAACGATTTCGAGCGCTGGTCGCCCTACTACGTCTACCTGGACGACAACCGGGAGCTGGCGAGCCTGGAAGCCTCGGCCACCGGGCCGGATGGGAAAACGCTCAAGGTCTCGCGCCGCGATCTGGACACCCAGCAGGTGGCGGGCCGGGACGAGCTCCATTCGTCGCGCTCCTTCCGGACCGTGGCCTTCCCGCCCGTTCCCGTGGGCTCGGTGCTGGCCGTGGACTTCACGGTGAAGGAGACGCCGTGGTTCCCGGGAGGCGACGTTCGCCTGGGCTCGGAGGATGCCATCGAGTCGCTGCGCGTCGCGGTGCACGGCGCCGGCGCCGGC
>JBAPYB010000068.1:0-12321 GCA_049284515.1 Thermoanaerobaculia bacterium | reverse complement strand
CGCCCGCCGCAGCCCGTCGTCCCCCGCGGCGTCGAGGAGCGCGTCGAGCCGGTCCAGCAGCAGGCCATGGGCTTGCAGCGAGCGGCTGCGCTCCAGGCGGCAGAGCAGGGCGACCAGGTTGTCCTCGCCGGCTGCCGGCGGCAGCGCGTCGTGAGCGGCGTCGAAGACCAGGTAGGGAGCGCGGGGCAGGTGGCGCTGGAGCGGGCCGGGGATCGGCTGGAAGAGCTCGAAGGCGTCGCGCGGCGCGCTCCAGGGCGATTCGCCGCCGTAGAGGGCCACCGGCAGCACCACGGGCAGCGGTCTCCCCCTGTGGACCTCACGGCGGTGGAGCAGGTGCTGGTAGAACAGCCCGCGGTCGGCCCAGAGGCGCACAGCGGCAAAGCGGTCGTCGGTCGTGAAAGACCGCAGGAGCAGATGGACGGCGGCCGAGCCGCCGTGCCAGCGCAGCCGCCAGAGCACGGTCCCGGCGGGCAGGTCCGGGATCGTCCGCCGCTCCAAGGTAGCGGGATCGAGCCAGCCGATCCACTCCTCGTGCAGGAAGCCGCGGAGCAGGTCCCGCACCATGCGGGGCTGCGAAAAGAGAAGGTGGTACTCCGCTTCATGTCTCTCGTCCATGGTTTTCTCATCCTCCTCCCCTCTAAAGACGGAAAAACCATGGGCAAACTTGCAACTCCTAGAGCTTCTAAGGCCAAACGCGCACTTTTTCGCGCGGCGCGTGCCACTCCCCGGGGCTCCGGGAGGCTCAGTAAAGGGCGACGGTGGTGCCGTCGGCGAGGCGGACGGCGGGCTGGCGGGTGCGGCGGGTCCTGCCGGCCAGCCGCAGTGTCTCGGCGCCGAAGAGGGGGAGCCGGACCCGGATCGAAGGGGCTGCCGGCAATCCGGAAACACCGGTCAGCCGTTCCCAGACCTCCCGGCGGCGGCTCCGGCGCAGGTGGATGGGATCGATCCCATACCAGGAGGCTTCCGGCTCCACCACCAGGGCGCCGTGCTCACGCCCCAGTTGGCACAGCCTCTCGTCGAGCTCGCGAGCCCGCTCCAGCAGCCCCGGCCAGGGCGCCCGGCGACCCGGGAACAGCAGCGCAACCGCCAGTCGTACCTCCCAGGGCCTGAGCCATTGCAGGCGGGCGAGAGGGAGCCGGGTGAGGACGACCTGGGTCTGGGGCCGCGCCAGCCGGTCCAGGCAGATGCGGATCCAGCCGGCGATCTCCGTGACCTCGGCGCCGTAGACGAGGTCGTTGCCGGCGTCGGTGAGGAGGGCGAGCGTGGGGCGGGCAGGCCGGCTCTCCAGGGCCTGCCAGAGGCCGCAGCCGGCGATTCCCGGCAGATGGCGGATGCCGAGGTAGCGGCTCCAGGCGCCGTAGGACCGGCCGTGACCGCAGGCCGCCAGCACCTCCACCGGCCCGCCGGCGCGGCGCCGCAGGAGGTTCACCACGAGCGGCAGCGACGCCCGCAGATTGCTGGCTCCCAGGAGGATGGCGCGCAAGCTTTACGCCGCCGGCAGCCGCTGCCGCAGGTGCTCGACGGCCTCCCGAATCCGGTTCTCCCCCCCGGGCGCAGCCAGGTCCTCCAGCCGCAGCGACGCCAGGGCCGCGAGGGTGCGGGCCGTCCCGGCCGGAGCACCGTCCTGGCTCTGCCCGGCGTCGAAGCGCTCGAGGCTCAGGGCGGCTTCGCGAATGAGCCGTTGCAGCACCTGGAAGGCACCGTCGGAGAGCGGCGGATTGCCGCGGTAGAGGTCCAGCCGGGCCCCGGCACGGTAGTCGGGGAAACCCTCCAGACCGATGAAGCGCAGGAACCATCCGGCGTCGAACCGGCCCGTGGCGCCGACCAGGCCGGCGTAGTCGGCCATCAGTTCGTCCAGCAGGTTGTTGCGCATCGAGCCGAAGAGCCGGCGCGTCAGGTAGTGGGCGCATTCGTGGTCGCGGCGGATCACCAGCGAAAGCTGCCGCCATTGCGCCTCGTCCAGCCCCAGGTCGCCGGCCGGCACGGCGCTGTACGGGCCGTCGGAGAGGAGGATGAAGCGGTCCTGGTAGAGCTCCTTGCGCGGCTGGAGCCGCCGGAACTCGTCGTTCCAGGTCGCCGTCTCCCGGGCGGCCGGCGCCAGGGCCTCCCACTGCCGCCGCAGCTCGTGGATGCGGCTCCAGTTGCTGAAGCCGGCGACCATGAGGGCGCCTTGCGCGGCGGGGACGGGCTCGGGCTCGTTCTTGCGCGTCAACGCCTGGATCAGGGCCACGAAGTCCGGCCGGTGGCGAACGACGAGCAGGGGAATGCGGCCCGCCGGGCTGGTGTGGAGCACGATCTCGACGGCTTCGGGATGCGCGAGCTCGAGGCCGGTGGCGGCGGGGAGGGTCTCGACCGGCACGCCGCGCAGAGTGGCATCGCGGTAAGGCTCGGTCTTGCTGATCCCTTCGCGGATGGGGAAGGCGAGCTGCGGCAGGCGCTCGCGCAGCACGGCGAAGGCCCCCCGCTCCCGGCTTTGGAAAGCCACTTCCTCCCAGAATTTCATGAAAGGTTCGTCAGGGAGCGGGAAGCGGGTTTCGGGTCCCAGAGCTCCCAGATCGAAGAGATTTTGGTTGTAGGCGAGCAACTCCGCGCCCTCGGCAGGCGAGGCGCCGAGGGCGGTCAAAACTTGGGCTTGCAAGTCGGGGCTCATGTTGATAGCGTATGCCAGCTTATCGCTATAAGTGAAGCTGTAAGTGCCTGTCAGTGCCTGGGTGACCAATGCACTCTTCTAGAACTTTACGCCTTCGCGCCTTTTGCATGCTCCTGCTGGGAGCCGTCGAGATTGCCGGATCTGTATCCTGGGCGCAGCCGGCGGCTCCGGCTCCCGGTCTCAGCCTGCTCGAAGCGCTCCGGCTCACCCTGGCTCGCGATCCCAACATCGCCATCAGTCAAGTGCTGATCGAGTCGGCCCGCGGCGCCCTGAAAGTTGCCGCGAGCCCGTTCGATCCGGTGCTGACCTCCGGCAACTCGCGTCAATCTTTGAATGCGCCGGTCTCGGAATCGGCGGGTCAATTGACGACTCTCCTGGATGACACAGTTGGCTGGAGTAAAACCTTTCGTAATGGCACGAATATAACGCCTGAGATCGAGTTTCTTCGTACCGGCAACCCCGGCGGTCCCGTCGTCGACACGGGCACCGTTTCCTTCCGTATCCGCCAGCCTCTGCTGCAGGGACGGGGACGCGGCGTCGCCGACGCCGCCGAGCGGTCGGCGCAGCACGGGCTGGTGGCAAGCGAGCTCGACCTGCGTTTCGCCACCGCCCAGCGGGTGGAGGCGGTCGCCGCGCTGTACTGGCAAGCCCGGGCGGCGCAGCTCAACCTCGACGTGTTGACCTCCAGCGAGGCGAGCGCGCGGGAGATCCTCACCAATACCCGGCGGCTGGTCGCCGCCGACGAGACTCCGGCTGCCGAGCTGGTGCAGCTCGAAGCCAACCTGGCGGCCAAGGAGTCGGCCCGCATCGACGGCGAGCGCGCCCTCTTCGCCGCCCGCCAGACCCTCGGCCGCGAGATCGGCCTCGATCGACAGGCGATCGCCGCGCTGCCGCTGCCGGCCGATTCCTTCCCCGTGATCCTGCCCGACGCCCTGCCGCCCCTCGCAGTGGCGGGATCGCTGGTGGAGACCGCCCTGCGCCGCCGCGCCGACCTGCGCGCCGCCCGGGAACGCCAGGCGGGGCTCGACGTCCTCGCCGCCGCCGCCGAGAACGGCCTCAAGCCCCAGCTCAACCTCGACTTCACCCCCAGCTACACGGGGTTCAAGGAAGGGGCGGGCACGGCGAATTTCTTCTCGCCCGTGGTGAGCAACATCCCGGGCCTGAGCTCGTCTCTGTCGCTCAACCTGAGCTGGCCCACGGCCAACAACCTGGCGCGCGGGCACCTGCTGCAGGCCCGGGCGGCGCAGAGCGAGAACAGCCTGACCACCAGCCTGGTGGTCAGGCAGATCGGCGCCGACGTGCCCACGGCCCTGGACGCGGTGCGCCGCAACGCCTTGCAGCTCCAGAAGGCCGGCGAGGCGGTGCGCCTGTTCGACAAGACCGTGGTGAACGAAGAGAAGAAGCTGCGGGCGGGCACGTCCACCCTCATCAACCTGATCACCCAGCGGGACCGCCTGACGTCGGCCCTCCAGACCGAGGTCTCGGCGCAGCTCTCCCTCGTCCTCTCGCTGCTCGACCTGCGTTTTCAGACCGGGACGCTGCTGGCGGAGGAGCACGGCGAGGTGTCGCTCCAGCAGTCCCGATTGACCAGCTTACCGTCCCAAGAGGAGACTCTGCCGTGATCTTCCGCAAAGTGGCGCTGGAGAGGCTCTCCTCTCCCGAGCAGCTCGACCAGCTCGTCCAGGTCACCAATCCGCGGGGCTGGCTCGCGCTGGGGGCGCTGAGCGCCATGCTCCTGGTGGCGACCGGCTGGGGCGTCTGGGGCTCGATCCCCACCCAGGCCAGCGGCGAGGGCATCCTCATCCGCCAGGGTGGCGTCTCGGACGTGGTGACGGCGGCCAACGGCCAGGTGGCCGAGGTGCTGGTCAACGTGGGCGACACCGTCAACAAGGGACAGCCCGTGGCCCGCATCCTCCAGGACTCCCTGCTGCGCCAGATCCAGGACAACCAGTCCAAGCAGACCGCCCTGAAGTCGGAGTACGCGACCCTGCAACGCTCCGCCGAAGAGCAGAAGCGGCTGCGGGGCCGCGACCTGGCCCAGCAGCGGACCAACCTGGAGCACAGCATCGAGACGCTGGGCAAAGACGTGACCCTGCTGCAGGAGCGGATGGAGGCCCAGAAGGGGCTGCTCGACGACGGCCTGGTCACCAAGCAGGCCTTCCTCGCCACCCAGCAGGAGCTCAACGCCAAGCGCAACCAGCTCGCCCAGCAGCGGCTCGACCTCAACGGCCTGGAGCTCAAGCGCCTGGAGGCCGACCAGCAGCTCGACCAGCAGCTCGAGGTGCGCCAGACTGCGCTGCGCGACATGGACCTCCAGATCCGCGAGCTCGGCGCCCAGCTCGGAGAGAACGTCAACGTCCTCTCCCCCTTCTCAGGCCGCGTGCTGGAGATCCTGGCCAGCCGCGGCAACGTGGTCACGCCCGGCACGCCCGTGCTCAAGGTCGAGGTGCTCTCCGAGGACCTGATGGCGGTGTTCTTCATTCCCGCGTCGGCGGGCAAGAAGGTGCAGCCGGGCATGGTGGTGCAGGTGTCGCCCAGCACGGTCAAGCGGGAGGAGTTCGGCTCCATGCTCGGCAAGGTGACCTGGGTGGCGGAGTTTCCCTCCTCGGCCCGCGGCATGACGCGCCTGCTGGCCAACGACGCCCTGGTCCAGAAGCTGATGCAGGCCGGACCGCCGATCCAGGTCAACGTCCTCCTCGAGCGGGACGCGGCGACTCCCTCCGGCTTCCGCTGGTCCTCCTCCCGGGGTCCCAGCCTCAAGATCAGCAGCGGCACCCTGGCCACGGGAGACATCATCGTGCACCGTGAGGCTCCCATCAACCTCGTCATCCCGAAGATCCGGGAAAAGCTGGGGATCTGATGCTCGGCCTGCTCTCCGCGAAACCCAAATCCGACCAGGCCGCGCGGACGAAGCGGTCGCGCACGCCCACCCTGCTGCAGATGGAAGCGGTGGAATGCGGAGCGGCGGCCCTGGCGATCGTCCTGGCGCACTACGGCCGCTGGGTGCCGCTCGAGGAGCTGCGGGTGGCCTGCGGCGTTTCGCGCGACGGCAGCAAGGCGAGCAACGTCGTCAAAGCGGCCCGGACGTATGGATTGGAGGCGAAAGGGGCCAAGAAGGAGCCGCAGAGCCTGAAGTCGCTCCGGGCGCCCATGATCCTGCACTGGAACTTCAACCACTTCCTGGTCCTCGAGGGGTTCGGCCGCAAGGGGCAGGTCTACCTGAACGATCCGGCTTCGGGGCCGCGGGTGGTCACCGAGGAGGAGCTGGACCAGGCGTTCACCGGCGTCGTGCTCACCTTCCAGCCCGGTCCCGAGTTCGAGAAGCGGGGCTCGCCGCCGCGGCTGATCACGGCCCTGCGCAGCCGGTTGACCGGCGCCCGTCTGGCGCTGGCTTTCGCCCTCCTTTGCGGCCTGGCCCTGGTCATCCCCGGCCTGGTGGTGCCGGTCTTCTCGAAAGTCTTCCTCGACGCCGTCCTGCTGGAGGGCCGGCGGGACTGGCTGCCGTTGCTGCTCGTCGCCATGGGCGTCACGTCGCTGATGGTGGGGGCGCTCACCTGGCTCCAGCAGGTCTACCTGTTGCGCCTCGAGACCCGCCTGGCGGTGGGCGCCTCGAGCCGCTTCCTCTGGCACGTCCTGCGGCTGCCTTCGGTCTTCTTCAGCCAGCGCTTCGCCGGCGACATCAGCTCGCGCGTGGCGATCAACGACAACGTCGCCCAACTCGTCTCCCGCGACCTGGCGACGAACGCCGTCGGCGTGCTGATGATCGCCTTCTTCGCCCTCGTCCTCTTCCAGTACGACGTCGTGCTCACCCTGGTGGGGATCGTCACCGTCTCCCTCAACGGCGCGGCCCTGCACTACATCTCGCGCAAGCGGGTGGACGGCAACCGCCGGCTGGTCCAGGACCGCGGCAAGCTCCAGGGTACGGCCATCGGCGGGCTGCAGACGATCGAGACGCTGAAAGCGACGGGGGGCGAATCCGATCTGTTCACCCGTTGGTCCGGCTTCCAGGCCAAGGTGGTCAACGGCCAGCAGGAGCTCGAGCGCCAGTCCCAGCTCCTCGACGTCGCTCCCCAACTGCTCTCCGCCGTCAACACCGCCCTGATCCTGGGCATCGGGGGTCTGCGGGTGATGAACGGCGACTTGACGCTGGGCGGGCTCGTCGCCTTCCAGCTCCTGATGGGGCTGTTCATCGCTCCCGTCAACCGCCTGGTCAGCCTCGGCGGCAAGCTGCAGACGGTCGAGGGGGACATGAACCGCCTCGACGACGTGCTGCGCTACCAGGCCGACCCCGCGGTCGGCACCGAGGCCGGGGGGGCGCCCGAGGGCGAGCCGGTCAAGCTGGCCGGTCACCTGGAACTGCGCAACATCTCGTTCGGCTACAGCCGGCTCGACCCGCCGCTCATCGAGGAGCTCAGCCTCACTTTGAAGCCCGGTTCCCGGATCGCCCTGGTGGGCGGCTCGGGGAGCGGCAAGTCGACGGCCGCCAAGCTGGTGACCGGCCTCTACAAGCCGTGGGACGGGGAGATCCTGTTCGACGGCCGCAGCCGGTCCGAGATCCCTCCGGGGGTGATGACCAACTCCCTGGCGACGGTCGACCAGAGCGTCTTCCTGTTCGCCGGCTCGGTGCGGGAAAACCTGACCCTGTGGGACTCCAGCATCCCGCTGCCGGAGATCGTGACGGCGGCCAAGGATGCCTGCATCCACGACGACATCGCGGCCCGCCTCGGCGGCTACGAGAGTCCCGTCGACGAGGGGGGGGCCAACTGGAGCGGCGGCCAGCGGCAGCGCCTGGAGATCGCCCGGGCGCTGGTCGGCCGGCCCACCCTGCTGGTCCTCGACGAGGCCACCAGCGCTCTCGACCCCACCACCGAGGCCCGCATCGACGAGGCCCTGCGGCGCCGCGGTTGCACCTGTCTCATCGTCGCCCACCGCTTGAGCACCATTCGGGACGCCGACGAAATCATCGTGCTGGACCAGGGGAAGGTCATCCAGCGTGGCACCCACGACGAGCTGAAGGAAGCCGACGGCCCCTATGCCCGGCTGATCAGCGCGGAGTAGAACGATGGCGGACTTCGGGGAGCTCGAGCTGGCGCGCGCGGGGGAGAGGGAAGAGATCCCGCTCGCCGGCAACATTCCACTGGCTCTCGACGCCGACCGCGAGCTCTGGATCGTAACGGAAGGGACGGCGGAGGTCTTCGCCGTACCGCGTCATACCGAGGGGTCGCGGCTGCATCTGCATACCGCCACGGCCGGGCATCTCCTCTGTGGGTTCCCGCCGGCGGCCGATGGCCCTGATCTCGGCCTGCTCGCCGTCGGCCATCGGGGAACCTGCCTGCGGCGGCTGACCGCGGCCGAGCTGCGCGAGCAGAACCGTAACCCGGAGGCCGCGGCGGCCTTTGCCGCTCGGCTCGACGCCTGGCTGTCAGGGCTCTTTGCGGAGATCGCCCGCGCCGCGTCCCCCAAGACGTTCGCGGGCCTGCAACCCGGGACCGAGACGGAGCTCGCCGAGGCCGGCATGGCGGCCCGCGCGATCGAAGGCGTGGCCTGGGTGCGGCACCTGGAGGGGAGCTCCCGCCTCCTGGGAGAGGAGGAGCTGGCCCTCGGCGAGGGTGACCTCGTGCCGATTCCGGAAGGCCTCTGGGTGATCAGCGACGGCCCGGCGCGCCTCGTCTCGCTCGGCACGGAAGCCGTGCTCGCCGACGACCGGCTGTGGCAGGGGCTCTGCCGTTTCCACGAGCTCTGCCTGCGCTACGCCGCGCTGCAGGCCGGCCGCGCCGAGCAGCGGGAACGCGAGCGGCTGGACCGCAAGGTGGCGCTCGACCAGGCCACCCTGCGCAGCGCCTACAGCCGCCTCGCGGCGGTCATGCAGCCTGCGGCGCAGGAGGGCGCCGCCCTGGAAGAGTCCTCCGATCCCCTGCTCGTCGCAGCCCGCCTGGTGGGGGCGGCGCAGGGCATCTCCATCCGCCGGCCGCCGGACTGGCAGGGGGATCGCCAGCAGGGCGACCGGTTCACCCAGATCTGCGCTGCCTCCCGGGTGCGCTCCAGGCGGGTGATCCTGCGCCAGGACTGGTGGCGGCGCGACAACGGCCCGCTCCTCGGTTTCCGCGTCCTCGACGCCGAGCAGAAGGAGCGGCGGCCGGTGGCGCTGCTGCCGATCTCGGCCCGCGCCTACGAGATGGTCGATCCGGTGATGCAAACGCGCACGCGGGTGGACGCCGCTCTCGCCGAAACCCTGAGCGGCGACGCCCACATGTTCTACCCGCCTCTGCCCGAGCGGGCGGTGACCCGGGCGGACCTCGTGCGCCTGGCCTTCCAGGGGCTGCGCGGCGATCTCCTCACCGTCCTGCTGATGGGCGCCGCAGGCGGGCTGCTGGGCATGCTGCTGCCGATCCTCACCAGCCAGGTCTTCGGCGACGTGATTCCTGGCGCGGACCGCGGCCAGCTCGGGCAGATCACCCTGGCGCTGATCGCGAGCGCCTTCGGCAGCGCGGTCTTCCAGTTGACGCGCAGCGTCGCCGTGCTCCGCCTTGGCGGCAAGGCGGACGGCGCGCTACAGTCGGCGGTATGGGACCGGCTGCTCTCTCTGCCCGTCACGTTCTTCCGCCGCTTCACCGTCGGCGACCTCGCCAACCGCTCGCTGGGGATCAACGCCATCCGGGAGATGGTGACCGGCAGCGTCCTGACCTCGGCGCTCTCGGCGGTGTTCTCCGTCTTCAACTTCGCGCTGCTGTTCTATTACAGCCAGCGGCTGGCCCTGGTGGCGACCGGCCTGGTGGCGGTGCTGGCCGGCGTGACCCTGGGGCTGACCTGGCTCCAGCTCCGCCATCAGCGGGCCCTCCTCGGGCTCCAGGGCAGGATCGCCAGCCTGCTCTTCGGGCTCATCAACGGCATCGCCAAGCTGCGGGTGGCCGGTGCCGAGTCGCGCGCCTTTGCCCGTTGGGCCGAACGCTTCGCCGAGCAGCGGCGCAAGACCCTGGCGGCGCAGCGCTCCGCCAACGCCCAGAACACGTTCAACGCCGTCTACCCCGTGCTGACCTCGCTCACCATCT
This sequence comes from Thermoanaerobaculia bacterium, assembly GCA_049284515.1. GTDB lineage: Bacteria > Acidobacteriota > Thermoanaerobaculia > Multivoradales > UBA5704 > DATARR01. The sequence continues at coordinate 2,622 of JBAPYB010000068.1, read as the reverse complement.
TCGCCGTGGTCGGCTTCTACCAGCAGGACGTACCGATGCCGATCGGCGACTTCCTGGCCTTCAGCGCCGCCTTCGGCCAGTTCACGTCGGCGTCCCTGACGCTGGTCTCCGTCATCTCCACCGTCCTCGCCATGGTGCCGCTGTACGAGCGCCTGGAGCCCATCCTGGAAACGGTCCCCGAGGTGGACGACTCGAAGATCGAGCCCGGCGAGCTCGCCGGAGACATCGAGTTCGGCCACGTCTCCTTCCGTTATGACGAGGACGGTCCGCTGATCCTCGACGACGTCTCCTTTCGCGCCGCCGCTGGCGAGTTCATCGCCCTGGTGGGGCCGTCGGGCGCCGGCAAGTCGACCTGCCTGCGCCTGATCCTCGGCTTCGAGAAGCCCAGCTCGGGCTCCATGTACTTCGACGGGCAGGACGTCTCGGGGCTCGCCGTCCAGTCGGTGCGGCGGCAGATCGGCGTCGTCCTGCAGACCGGCCGGCCGATGGCCGGGAGCCTGCTTTCGAACATCGTGGGCAGCTCGAACCTGGGGATCGACGCCGCCTGGGAGGCGGCGCGGATGGCCGGCCTGGAGGACGACATCAATGCCATGCCGATGGGCATGCACACCGTCGTGAGCGAGGGGGCCGAGACCTTCTCCGGCGGCCAGCGGCAGCGGATCCTGATCGCGCGGGCGATCGTCCACCGGCCGCGGATCATCATCTTCGACGAGGCGACGAGCGCGCTCGACAACCGCACCCAGGAGATCGTCAGCCGCAGCCTCGAGCGCCTCAAGGCGACGCGCATCGTCATCGCCCATCGCCTGAGCACCATTCAGAACGCCGACCGTATCTATGTGTTCGAGGCCGGCCGGGTCGTCGAGGAGGGCTCTTTCGACGAGCTGCTCCGCCGGGGCGGTCCCTTCGCTCGCTTGGCTGAACGGCAAATTGCATGAAGAGACCCCTTGGAGGAGTCCAGGCATGAGAAAAGTCCTCTTTCTATTTGGGCAGCTCAACGACAATGACGTCGAGTGGCTGCTCGCCAAGGGAACGAAGAGATTTGTCCCGGCGGGCGGCGTGCTGATCGAGCAGGGCATCCCCGTGGAGGCCCTGTTCATCCTGCTCGAAGGGAGTCTTGCCGTCTGGCTCAAGAACCCGCGCGGGCAGGAGCAGGAGATCGCCCACCTCAACGCCGGAGAGATCGTGGGAGAGATGTCCTTCGTCGACGCCCGCCCGCCGTCGGCCACGGTGAGGGCCCGGGAGGACTCCAACGTGTTCGTCATCTCAAAGTCCCTGCTCAACGCCAAGCTGGGCTCAGACCTGGGTTTCGCCGCGCGGTTCTACCGCGCCCTCGCCATCTATCTCTCCACCACCGTCCGCGAGCGCCACCGGGCCCTGGGCTACAGCACCGGCGCCGCCGTCGCCGCCGCGGAGCAGGAGGAGGACGACGACACCGACGACCTCGATCCCAACGTGCTCGACGGCGTCTACCTCGCCGGTGAGCGGTTCTCCCGCATGGTGCGCCACTTCCTGAGCTCCTGAGCCCATGTCGATCGCCTTCGGCCCGCTGCTCATCCTCCTCGCCGCCAGCCTCGCCTCGTCGGGGTTCGACCTGTTCCGCAAGGTCCTCGTGCGGCACCTGGCGCCGGTGCCGATGGTGGTGCTGTTGGCCACCGCCTCGGTCCCCCTGTTCGGGGCCCTGGTCCTGGCGCAAGGCGGCGCTTCGGTGGCATCGACCTACTACGCGCCGGCCTGCGCCTCGGTGGTGCTCAACATCGTCGCCAACCTCACCTTCCTGCAGGCGGTCAAGATCTCGCCGCTTTCCGTCACCGTGCCCTTGATGTCGCTGACGCCGGTGTTCACCGCCCTCCTCGGCCTGCTGCTGCTCGGCGAGCGCACGGGACCGCTGGCGATGCTGGGCATCTTCCTGGTGGTCGTCGGCGCCTTCTGGCTCAACCTGCCGCAAGCGGAGGCGAACGCTGCCGGCGGCGGGCCGTCGTTCTGGCGCTCGGTCTTGTCCCAGCCCGGCGCCTGGCTGATGGCGGGTACCGCCTTCCTGATGTCCTGCACGATCCCGCTGGACAAGCTGGCCGTGTCCCATGCGACGCCGCCGTTCCATGGTCTCTTCCTCACGGCGGGCATCGCCCTGGGCTCGCTGGCGGTGCTGGTCTTCCAGCGGCGTCTCGGCGAGCTCGCGGGCATCCGCCAGGGCTGGCGGCCCTTCCTGCTGGCGCTCGCGGCGAGCACTCTCGCCCTCGGGCTGCAGCTCGTCGCCCTGAAGTTCCTGCTCGTCAGCGTCATCGAGACCGTCAAGCGCGGAGTCGGCAACCTGATGGCGGTGGTGCTCGGCCGCGCGGTGTTCTCGGAGGCGTTGAGCCTGCGCAAGCTTTTTGCCGCCGCCCTGATGGCTGGTGGAGTGGCGTTGATCCTTCTCTGAAAGGTGCCAGTGAGGTAGACTATGGCGAACACTCGGAGCCGGCGATGAAATGCGCACAGTGCCAGGTCGAGAACCCAGCGGGAATGAAGTTCTGCGGGCAGTGCGGAGGCAAGCTGGCCGCCGTCTGTCCGCAGTGCGGCGCCGAGGCGACGCCCGGGTTCAAATTCTGCGGTGCGTGCGGGGGCGCGCTGGCGGCAGCGCCCGCG
>JBAPYB010000067.1:0-1549 GCA_049284515.1 Thermoanaerobaculia bacterium | reverse complement strand
GCCACCGCGCTCTCCGCCGCCGCTGCTTCCGCAGTGAGCGGTGGATCGGCCGCCAGACGCTCCCGCAGCTCCTCCACCACCCGCCGCGCTTGGATGGTTACGTGCTCTCGTCCGTATAATAGGAGGAGACCCCCGACCGCCGGATGGCTGAGCAGCCGGTCGAGCGAGGGGAGACCCCGCCGGGCGTCGGAGGAATTGGAGCTATCCGTCATCGGTCCGACAGCATTCTAGGAGATCCGTGGAAGCGAAGCGAAGTCCGAGAGGCGGCGCGCCCATTCTGCCGGCCCAGGGGGCGGCTCTCAAGCCGGTCCGGCCGCAGGGCGGGGGTGCGTCTGCGCCGGCCAGGCGCCAGCCGTCGTTCGGCGAGACTCTCGACCAGCTCAACCGCGACCTGCAGCAGCTTCGCGTCGACTTCGAGCGTTTCTTCAACGGCGCGCTGCACGCGCCGCCCGACGAGCTGCGGGGCCGCATCCAGGCCCAGCTCCGCAACCTGCGCGGCATCAACCTGACGACCGCCGTGGACAGCTTCCGTCTGGGCGACATCGAAGCCCGGTTCAACAGCTACAACGAGCTCTTCAACCGCCGTCTGCGCGACCTCGAGGAGGGCCGCCATCCCGGCGCGCGCCATGCGCCGCCGGCGGTGGTGCGCCGTTACGACCCCATGCAGGGGATACTCTTCGGGGAGCGCATCGACCCGGAGGCCGCCGAGGCGCTCTACCAGGGCCTCGCCGCGTCGCCGGGAGACTCTCTCCGTTTCGACCTCGACAGCTTTCAAACCTACCTGGCGCGGCAGGTGGCCGCCATCCGCGACAAGACGGGATGCTCCGAGGTGCAGTTCCGGCTGGCCTCGGAGGATGGCAAATTGAAGCTCAAAGCCCGGCCCGTCACTTCCCGTGAAGGGATCTAAGGAGACCACGGTGCATAGAAGGACCCACAGGATCATTGCCATTACCCTCGCTGCGGCCGCCGTGGTCGCCGCCATCACCGCCGTCGCCTCCGTCGCGGCAGCGCCCACCAGCCTCGCCAAGACCATCGAGGTGCAGCGCCGCCTGACCACCGAGCGGCCCAACGACGCCGCCGTGTTCAACGACCTGGGCAACCTCCTTCTCCTGGCGCAAAAGCCGGCGGAGGCCGAGGCGGCCTACCGGCGGGCCCTGGAGCTCGATGCCGACAAAGTGTCGGCCCTCTTCAACCTCGGGTTGCTGCTGCAACAGCGCGGCGACCTGAAGGGCGCGATGCAGCTCTACCAGCGGGCGTTGAAGGTGGAACCCGACCACGCCTGGGCCCACTATCAGTTGGGAGCGATCCACGAGTCGCTGCGCCAGTCGTCGCGGGCCATCGACGAGTATGCCCGGGCCTTCTCGCTCGACCCTCAGCTCGCCTTCCCCGAGGTCAACCCTCACATCGTCGAAAACAAGCTGTTGACCCAGGCCATGATGCGCGCCTACCGCGGCGACGTCGCCCAGCCGCAGGCGCCGAAGGTTTACGAAGACGCCAGCCGCATCGCGGCGCTCCTGGTGCCGCCTCCCGCACCGGCCCAGGACAAGGA
>JBAPYB010000066.1:0-17634 GCA_049284515.1 Thermoanaerobaculia bacterium | reverse complement strand
GTCGTAGAGAAGCTAATTGAGGAGAGTCGGGCATTCCTCGCCGCCGCCACCGGCTATCTCGCCGAGCATCCGGGTCCGGAGAGCGCCGGGCGTGGCGACGGCTGAGGCCTCGGTTCCCGCCCGCTCCACGTGGAGCCCGCTGCGCCATACCGTGTTCCGCTGGCTGTGGATCGCCAGCGTAGCCTCCAACATCGGCACGTGGTTTCAGAACGTCGGCGCGTCGTGGATGATGACGACGCTGACGCCGTCGCCGGCCCTGGTGGCCCTGGTGCAGGCGGCGACCAGCCTGCCGATGTTCCTGCTGTCGCTGCCGGCCGGGGCCGTGGCCGACGTGCTCGACAAGCGGCGGCTCCTCCTCCTCACCCAGATCTGGATGACGGTCGCCGCCTTCGGCCTCTGGGCGTTCACGGCGGCGGGGGCGACGACGCCGTGGATCCTCCTCGGCTTCACCTTCTTCCTTGGCCTCGGCTCCGCCCTGAACGGGCCGGCGTGGCAGGCGAGCATCCCCGAGATGGTGCCGCGGGAGGACCTGCCTGCCGCCGTCACCCTCGGAAGCATCGGCTTCAACATCGCCCGGGCGGCCGGCCCGGCCCTGGCCGGCCTGGTGGTGGCGGCCTCGGGGCCGGCCGTCACCTTCCTGGTCAATGCCATCTCGTTCCTCGGCGTGCTGGCCGTCCTCTTCTTCTGGCGCCGGCCCGTGGAGGAGCCGATGCTGCCGGCCGAGCGCATCTGGGGCGCCATGACGACGGGGCTGCGCTACGTCCGCCACGCGCCGGAGGTGATCGCTCCCATCGTGCGCGGCATCACCTTCGTCCTCTGCGGGGCCTCGCTCTGGGCGCTCCTGCCGCTGGTGGTCAACCGCGAGCTGCACACCGGGGCTGAAGGCTATGGCCTGCTCCTCGGCGCCCTGGGCGTGGGCGCCGTGGCCGGGGCCCTGGTCCTCCCCCGTCTCAAGCGGAGCAACTCGATGGACGGGGTGATGGCGGTGGCGACGCTGGTCTTCGCCGGCGCCACGGTGACTCTTGGCACCGTGCGCAGCTTTCCGCTGCTGATGATCGCCATGCTCCTCGCCGGGGGCGCCTGGCTCTCACTCCTCTCCAGCCTCAACGTCGCCGTGCAGACGGTGGTGCCGTCCTGGGTGCGGGGACGGGCGCTCTCGGTCTACATGCTGGTCTTCTACGCCGGTCTCGCCGGCGGCAGCGTCCTCTGGGGCGCTGTGGCCGAGCACCTCGGCCTTTCGACGGCCCTGGCCCTCTCGGCCGCAGGCATGATCGTGGGGCTCGCCGGCACGTTCCGCATCCACCTTCAATCCGGCGAGGGGCTCAACCTCGCGCCTTCCCGCCAGTGGCCGGCGCCCATCGTGGCGCACGACCTTGAGCCCGAGCGCGGCCCCGTGCTGGTGGAAGTCCGCTATCAGATCGATCCCGCCCGCGCCGCCGAGTTCGCGGAAGCCATGCGAAGCGTGCGGCGCATCCGCCTGCGCGACGGCGCCATGCAGTGGGGGCTGTTCGTGGACTCCTCGGACCCCTCTCAGTACACCGAGGTCTTCCTCGTCAAATCCTGGATCGAGCACCTGCGCCAGCATGAGCGCGTGACCCACGCGGACCGCGACGTCGAGACGCAGGCCTACGCCTTCCACGTCGGCGAAGGGCGGCCGGCGGTGACGCATCTGATCGCGGTCCGGGGGCGGTAGCGAATAAAGCGCAATCCTGACCGCGCGGCACCAACGCCTCCCCCATCTCCAGCGTTCCGCGTGCATCGTAGGGGCGCAATTCATTGCGCCCCACGAACGGTCGCAATGCGATATCGCAGAGGTATCGGAAGACCGTGCCGAAAAGCGGGCGCAATGAATTGCGCCCCTACGGTGCACGCGGAACGTTCGTGGAGGATCGAAGAGCTGAAGCCGCACTTGGACGTCCACGAAGTTCCTGGATCGTGGTAGGTTGTGCCGCGTGTACGATCCTGAGCGGCACCACCGGCGCTCCATTCGACTACGTGCCCATGCATATAAAGGGCCTGGTTTTTATTTCGTGACTTTCTGTACACACTTGAAGCGATGCCTGCTCGGCGAAGTCGTGGAGCGGAGAATGGTGCTGAACGAAGCAGGAAGTATTGTGGCCAACTGCCTGGCGAGACTTCCTCAAAGCTTCCCGGGGATACGGATCGACGCCCATGTGGTGATGCCCAATCACGTCCACGCCATTCTCTGTTTTCGCATTCCGCGCCCGACTGCCGCCGACCCGACTCTCGGGTCGGTCATCCGCTACTGGAAGGCGGGTTCCTGTGAGATGGTGCGGTCCACCGTCGATGCCTGCTTCGGCTGGCAGCGGAATTACTATGAGCGCATCCTCCGCGATGAGGACGAGGCCGACCGTATTCGCCGCTACATCGCAGAAAATCCCGCAAATTGGGAGCACGACGAAGAACGACCGCAGCCCTGACCGCGCGGCACCAACCCCTCCCCATCTTCAGCGCTCCGCGTGCATCGTAGGGGCGCAATTCATTGCGCCCGCTTTCGGCGCGGTCTTCGATGTTCTTCCGATTGCACCTCGCGAGGTTTGCGGGCACTTTGCGGGCGCAATAAATTGCGCCCCTACGGTGCACGCGGAACGTTCGTGGAGGATCGAAGAGCTGAAGCCGCTCCTGAAGCTCCACGTGCCGTAGGCCTCCTACTTACTTGTCCGTGACTTTGAAATTGACCGTCAGGACGTAGTAAACCTTGACGGGCCGTCCGTTGAGCGTCGCCGGTTTGAACCGCCATTGCTTCACGCTCGCGATGGCGCTCTCGGCGAGTCCGAACGGCTGACCCTTGAGCACCAGGGCATCCTGGACCCGGCCCTGGCGGTCGATGATCGCTTCCACGATCACCTGTCCGGAGAAACCCGGGTGCTTGCGGGCCTCGTCGGTCATCTCGGGCTGGACCTGGTGGATGAGCTCCGGCCGCGTGACCTTGGCGCCGAACGGGAAGACGTCGAGCTCCGAGTCGATGGCGTGCAGGCGTTCGTTCAGGGCCTCGGCCTGCTTCGGGTCGACCCTGCAAGGGAGGGATTCCACTTTGTCCTGCGCCCCGAGGGAATGGAGGAATTCCACCGCCTCGCCCCCGTGATTGAGCTCGAACAGCGCCTGGAAATAGATGGGTTGCAACCGGCCTGCCTCCGGGTTCGCCATCTCCTCCTTGAGCAGGGCCACGGCTTCGGCATTGGCCTGAGCATCGGGTTTCACGAGCAGGGCACAGCCCAGAGCCAGCGTGGCGTCGGTCCGCTCCTTCGGAGTCGAGGCAAGCGAGCGGGCCTTGCGCGCCGCGTCGACGGCTTTGCCGAAATCCCCGAGCTCCTCCGAGCACTGGGTAAGACCGATCCAACTCGGCAACGACTTGCCCTGGGCCAGCTCGCTGGCGTGGAGAAACTCCATGCAGGCGTTCCGATAATCCTCTTGATAGAGGAGTTTTTGTGCCCGGGCGAGGGTCGCCGCGACTTCGTCGGGCGGCGGGGCTTCCGTGCGGACCGGCGCCGGGAGTGCCAGAGCGACGGCCAGCGCGAGCACGGAGATGAGCCGTGAGCCAGGGGTTGCGGTCATTGCTATCCTCCTCTGAAGGAATGATTGTATCCGCAGAAGGATTTCAGGCGCACTCCGCGCAGACGTTTCATCGTCCTCGAGGCACCGTTTTCCAATCGTGTAAGCTGTCCCCTTCTCCCTATGCGCCGCAAGACCGTCCTCCTCGTCCCTGCAGCCCTTTGCGTCCTTTCCCTGGCCTGCCGGAAAGCCCCTGAGCCCGCGCCAACGACCGCGGCGGCGGCCGCCGCCGCTCCCACCGCCGTGCCCGAGATCGCCCGCCGCGTCCACGACGGCCGGCGGGTGCTCTTCGTGGGGCTCGACGGCGCGGACTGGGAGCTGCTCGACGGCTACATGCAGGCCGGGCTGATGCCCAACCTCGCGGCCCTCGCCAAGGAAGGGCGGACGGCCGTGCTCACAACGATCCACCCTCCCCTCTCGCCCCTGGTGTGGACGACGATGATGACGGGGACCTCGCCTCTCGATCACGGCATCCTGGACTTCACGCGGCGCAATCCGGAGACGGGGGACCTGGAGCCCATCACCAGCGGCGAGCGCCGGGTGCCGGCGATCTGGAACCTCGCCACGGAGGCGGGCAAGAGCGTTGCGGTCTTCGGCCTGTGGGCGACGTGGCCGGCCGAGCCCGTCCGCGGGCTGCTGGTGGCGGACCGCCTCTCCTCGTTCACTGCCGGCAACCACCCGCCACCCCCCGGCGTCGTCTATCCGGCGGCTCAGGAGCCGTGGGCGCGGGAGACGCTGGCCCGTGCCGACGCCGCCGTGGACTACGCCGCCCTGCGCGCCTATCTCCCCTGGCTCGGGCAGGACGAGTACGAGCGCTGGAAGGCCGCGCCGGACCCCTACGCCCACCCGGTGAGCGCGTTGCGGCGCATCCTCGTCGAGACTCGCGCCTACCATGCCCTGGCCACCTCCTGGCTGGCGCGGGAAAAGCCCGATCTCGCCGTCGTCTACTTCCAGGGGACGGACACGCTCGGCCACGTCTTCGCTCCCTACGCCCCTCCCCGTCAGGACGCGGTGAGCGCCGAGGGCTTCCAGCGCTTCTCCAAGGTGCCGGACCTCTATTTCGCCGAGGTGGACCGCCTGCTGGGCGACTACCGCAGGCTCGCCGAGGCCTCGGGATCGGTGCTGGTGATCGCCTCCGACCACGGCTTCCGCTGGAAGGAGGGGCGGCCCGGCCAGCTCTCCAGCGCCGCCGCGGCCACCGCCGGCCGGTGGCATCGGGACGAGGGGATCTACCTGATCCGCGGGCCGAGCGTGCCGGCGTCGGACGTGCGCGGCCAGGGCAACGTGATCCAGGTCTGCAGCACGCTCATGAACCTCCTCGGGATGCCGCCTTCCGGAGGCGTGGCCGGTCCGCCCCTGACCGGCGTCGAGGCCACTCCGGACGTGCTCGCCAACTATCGGGATCATTGGCGGCCCGCCGCGCCGGCCCGCATGACCGACCCGAAAGCCAGCCAGGAGGAGATCGAGAAGCTGCGGGCCCTGGGCTACATCGGTTCGGGAAAGACGGGAAAGCCCGGGGAGACCCGCACGGCCGCCTCCTACAACAACGAGGGGCTCCTGCGGCGCGAGCGCGGCGAGACCGGCGCCGCCGCCGCGGCCTTCGAGAAAGCCCTGGCCCTGGAGGCCCACAACGCCTCCGCCCTCTGGAACTTGAGCGACCTCCTCCACTCCCAGCACCAGGACCTCGACCGCTCGGACGACCTGCTCGTCCGCGCCCTCGCTGCCGGCCTGCCGGACGGTGTGAGCTACACCGCGGCCCGCACGGTTCTCTACACCAAGAGCGGCGAAGCCGAGCGCGGCCTCCGACTCCTCGACCGCGCCCTGGGAGCCCGCCCCGCCGAGCCCCGCCTCCACCTCCTGCGCGGCCGCTACCACCTGGAGCGCCATCACTGCCAGCAGGCCCTCGCCGACTTCGACGCCGCCACCGCCGACCCCGCGAGCGCCCTGGCCCAGTCTTCGGCCGGGATCGCCCGCCTCTGCCTCAACGACCCGGCCGGCGCCGCCGCCAGCTTCCGGAGGTCTCTCGCGATCGATCCCAACCAACCCGAGATCCGGCGGGCGCTGGGGCAGCTCGGGGGGAGCTGAGGCAACGCCGGGGAGGAAAAGCGGATAGCATCGCCGGGCAATGCCAGATCTCGACAAAATCCTGAAACCGTCCTCCGAGGAGACGCTCGCCCTGTACAGCCAGTGCTCACCGGAGGCCCTCGCCGCGGTCGAGCGTTGTCTCGCGGCTCCCGGCCCCTCTCCGGTGCTCATCCTCGCCGGCGAGCCTGGCTGCGGGCGTACCCGTCTGCTGGAAGCGGCGGCCCACGGCGCCGCCAGGGGGCAGATTCGGGTCCTCCCTCTCGATCTCGACGGTTACGAAGAAGGAATGGACCTCTCCCGCTTCGCCGAGATCCAGATCTCCAAGCGCTGGGAGCTCGACGAGGCCGCCCGGAGTGGGATCGGGCTCGCCGTCTCGCCGCTGCTGCCCGGTATCGCGCCCTCGCTCTCGGGAGCGGCCGTGGTGTCTCTCCTGCTGCGCCTCCCCGATCCGCCGGCCGCCGTGCGCCAGCTCCTGCCCGCTCCCTCGTCGCCCTCCGAGTCGCTCGCCGCCCTGCTGCGCCAACTCACCCTCGACCGCCGGCTGGTGCTGCACGTGGTGGCGAGCCCCCAGCTCAACGATCCCCTGCGTCTGCGGCTCCTCGAAGCGGTCCGCCTGCGCTCCAACCTGGTGCTCGCCTTCTCCTGCTCGCCCCGCGAGGCGGACGAACGCGTGGCCCCGCGCAGCGAGCACCTGCGCCTGGACCTCCAGCCGCTGCCCCCCGAGGACCTCCTCACACCCGTCAAGGACCTGCTCGACGATCTCGACCTGGAAGTCTCCGACCGCCTGCAGCGCTTCCTCGACCTCGCGGCCCTGTGCGGCCAGAACGTGCCTGCCGAGATCCTCTTCCACCACCTGGAGCTCGACGAGGAGCAGCAGGAGGAGCTGCTGGACACGCTCGACGAAGAGCTGGTGGAGAACGCAGAGCAGCGCCTGTTCGTCGATCACCAGTACGGCCATCCGTCGTTTCCCGGCCTGCTGACCTACAGCTTCCTCTCGCCCCGCATCAACCACGCCCTCCTCGAACCCCTCACCCTGGACAAGCGCCGGCGGCTGGCCCAGGAGCTGCTGGAGTTCGTGGACCGGTCCGTGCCGCTCCACACCCGCGGTATGGCCCTGCTCCGCCTCGCCCTGGCCGAGCACCTGGAGGACGAGGAGAGGCGGACCGTCTACCTGCGGGATCTGCGGGTGTGGATCGGCGAGGACGAAGTGGACGAGATGGCCTCCGACCTCGCCCGCAGCGTCGACGAGGGCCTCCTCACGCCCGAAAACCTGCTGGGCATGGTCCAGGAGACCGAGGTGCGGTGGCCTCCCCACGTCCGCATGGCCTTCGTCGAAGCGGTGCGGCGCCGGCCGGACGCTCTGACGCCGGAAGGCCGGGTGGGTTTCCACCTCTTGCGGGCCGGCCTGCTGCGCGTGCTGGGGCGCCAGCCCGAGGCGCTGGAGGACGCCCGGGCCGGTCTGGAGAAGGCCCGCGAGGTCCATGGACCGGACGATCCCGTGACCGCGGACGCCATGAGCCTGCTGGGCGTCGTGCTGCGGGACTTGAAACAGCCCGAGGAGGCGCGCCTGCACCTCGAACGGGCCCTGGAGCTGCGCCGCGACGCCACCTCGGCCCCGGCCGCCGGGGCGGACGGCGACGACGATCCGCGGACGGCCTCGTTCGGCACGCTCCTTTCAAGCCTGGGCCTGACCCTCTTCGACTTGGGGCAGCGGGAGGCCGCTCGCGACCATCTGCTCCAGGCCCTGGAGCTTCACCGCAGCGCTTTCGGCGACGTCCATCCCGCCGTGGCCTCGGACCTGCGCAACCTGGCGGTCATCGCCCGCGAGATGGGCGATCCGCAGCAGGCCCTCCAGTACGTCCGTCCCATCGTGGACATCGTGCGGCGGATCTATGGCGACGTCCACCCCGGCACGGCCCTGGCCATGACCGACGTGGCCAGCGTCCTGCGCGAGCTCGGGGAGACCGAAGGCGCCCGCCTGCACCTCGAAGCGGCCCTCCAGATCGACTGTCAGGCCTACGGCGACGCCCATCCGCAAGTGGTGGCCGACCTCAACAACCTGGCGCTGATCGAACGCGAGCTCGGCGAGCGCGACGCCGCCCGCGACCACCTCGACCAAGCCCTCGCCATCGCCGAAGCCTCTCTGGGCGAGGATCACGCGCTGACGGCGCAGATTCGGCGGGCGGTGGCGGAGGGGTGAAGGGGGCTGAGAAGGTGACTTCTACTTTGCATTTGACAGCTCAGGGCCACCTCTCTAATCTCTAGGTAGTAGGAGGAATCATGAGCCAAGAGTCCCATCCCCAGATGCTCTTGCGTTTCCGCGACGCGGAGACCCACAGTACGCTCCAGCGAGTCTCGGAGACTCTTGGAGTGCCAATGGATGAGCTTGTGGAGACTGCCATCCGACGGGAGCTTGCCGCTTTGGAAGGCAACCTGGAACCGAGGCTGCAACGTGCGGTCGAGTTGCTCAGGTCCTATCAACCAGATGTCGAGCGGGATATCGCTGAGTTCGCCCGTGCTGAGGTCACGGTCGACGATCCGCTGCGCAGCCGGAGGGACACCGAGAGTGTTAACGTATATCGCATCCTCGGTTTGAATCGGCAGATTCCGCCACAGGAGGAGGAGGCACTGAGCAATATGCTCGAAGGGTTCCAACGGCTGGTCCGCTATTTTCATAGTAATCAGGAGCCTGCTGACCGGAACGAGCGGGACGAAGAGCCGAGCTGAATTCAAGCGACCCTCTGCCCCTCCCTCTGTACCGCTCAAGGGATAGGAGCCGACTTTGCCGATCGCATGGAATGAGGACAATCTAGAGGATCTTCCGACCATTGAGAAGAATCTTCAGGAGATCCTCCGCGAGATTCTGCTCGAAGCTCCAAAACGACCTAAGCCAACAGTTTCTCTGGCGCAGAGCTGGCACCGCAACATCTATAATGGAGTTGCTCTGCCGGTTGCATACTACGCTGGAGAAATCCGAGATAGCGATCCCCTCTATCCCGAGCTGATTGATTACGAAGTGGTGGTCGGCGGCCGCCGCGGAGTACCCTCCGAAAAAGTTCCCTCTGAGCTTGCGAGCTTCGAAGCTGCACTTCAAGAAAGGGTTGATAGGCTAGATTTGGTCCTCCCAGTGGGGCATGATTCTGAAACGAAAGACCTTCGAGCCATACTAGCGCTCTGCGCTTATGCGCATGGAGAATGGGTCCGTATTCACCCTTTCGCGAACGGTAATGGTAGGACTGCCCGCTTATGGGTCAACTGGTGTGCGGTACGATACGGTCTCCCAGCTTTCATTCGGCTGAAACCTCGTCCAGAGGGGATCCGCTATGCCAGAGCCGCTGCTCAATCGATGATCGGTGACCACAGCCTGATGATTGATGAGCTCTTGGTGATGTTAACGCTGGCACTTCTGGGGTAGGACTTTCTCGGCACCCCTCATCTTCAGCTTCACCCACCAGCCCGCTAGACTAGACTAGCCTTCACATAGTTGTGCCCGGCCAAATCCTCGACCACGCGCTGATGGCTCAGATCTTCGCATCTCGGGTGATTACAACGCGAGCGTCGTTCCCTTTCCCAGCTCCAGCGCCTTGGCGTAGATGTGCCGGCCGGAGGCCAGGTCCTCCACCGCGATCCCCAGCGATTTGAAGAGGGTCACCTCGTCGTCGGAGCGGCGGCCGGGGATCTTTCCTTCCAGCACGTCACCCAGCTCGCCTTGGATGTGGGAGTCGTCGACCGCGCCGTCGGCGCGGGCGAGGAGGAAATCGCCGGCCTCGGCGAGCAGGGATTCCCGGCGGTCGGTGAACAGCCGGGCGCGGGCGACGGCGGTGCCGTCGAGCTCGCGGGCGTTGGGCGTGCAGGCGCCCACGGCGTTGACGTGGGCTCCCGGCGAGATCCAGTCCCCGAGCAGGACCGGCACGGTGGCGGCCGTCACCGTGCAGAGGAGGTCCGCGCCCTCGACCGCCTGCCGCGCCGTATCCGTCGGCTCGATGGCGAGGCCCAGCCGCGCTCCCTCCTCCTCGGCGAGGCGGCGGGCATTGTCGAAGCTGCGGCTCCAGACCCTCACCCGGCGCAGGGTGCGGACGTCCTTCATGGCCTCGAGATGGCTGCGGGCCTGGACGCCCGTGCCCAGGATGGCGAGGTCTCCCGCGTCCTGCCGTGCCAACGCCCGGGTGGCCACGGCGCTCGCGGCAGCCGTGCGGATGGCCGTCACGGCGCCCGCGTCCAGCAGAGCGATCGGCTTCCCGCTCTGTTGGTCGAAGAGCACGACCACGCCTTGGTGGGAATCCTCGCCCCGCGTGAAGTTGTCCGGAATCACCGTCAGCACCTTGACGCCGGCGATACCTCCCTCGTTGAGGCCGAGCATTCCCGGCATCACCCCCAGCAAGCCATGCCGGTCGGGCATCCAGGTCGCGGATCGCAGAGGCTGGACCGCATTCCCGCGGGAGAGGCTGCGGAGAGCCTCCTCCACCACCTCGATGCACTCCGCCATGGGAAGGAGGGACTCGACGTCTTCACGATTCAGGAAGAGGAGGGACATGGAGGGGATTTAGGCGAGGCCCATCTCTTCGAGGGAATGGGCGGTCAGCACCCGCTTGGCGAGCTGCGTCAGGCGCTGGAGCGAGCTGATCTCCTCGACCTGACGGCGCGCGCCTTCCGGAAGCGGACCGAACCTCTCGGCGAGTTGCAACAGGAGAATTTCCCGAGCTCCTTCTCCACGCCCCTTGGCTTCCAGCTTCTCGGACCATGTCAGCGCCATGGCTTGAACCTCCCTGTTCTCTTTCCGGGCGCGCAGAGCCTCAAACTCCACGACCTCCTCGGCGGTCAATTGTAGATAGTTTTCGACGCAATTTACCAGCAGGAACGAATCGGACCGGCCCCGGAGCCCTGCGATGGGCCGCAGACAGGCCACCTTCAGCTCGGCGCGGCTCAGAGGGCCGGGGTCCATCAGAGCCGCGAAGGCCCAGGCCAGGGGCTCGGGGCGGGCCAGGTACTCCGCGGCCCGGCAGCCGGCGAGACCGAAGGAGACGTACCGGAATCCCGGGAAATCCGGCCCGAGGCCGCTCTGCCGGGTCCTCAGGCAGACACCAGGGCGGCCACGCTTCAGGTAGGCCACGATCGTCAGTACCTGAGTCTCGTAGCGGGCCTGGATCTGGTTGAGGTAGAGCCAGAGGCGCTCCTCCATGCCCTGGCTCGCCCTCGCCTCGATCTCGACATGGATCAAGAGGGGCCGTCCGTTGACGGTGCGCACCCGGACGAGCAGGTCGAGTTCCCGCCTCCGGCCGTGCGGACCTCCGGCGAAGAGCTCCTTGTCGAGAAACTCGGGCGATGACAGGTCCAGCCGGTCCAACGTCTCGGGTACGACGAGACGCAGGAAGTCGTCGAGGAACGCGTGCAGCAGTTGCTTGAAGATCTTGTCGTGTTGGTTGGCCATTGGCGATCCCAGGGCCGAGACCGCCGTCCATCGGCGCTCTCCCTCCCTCTATAAAGACGGAAAAAGGCCGACCAATCTTGCAACCCCCCGCCGGATAAGGGTTTGCGAGGGGGGTTTCGGGATGTTCAAGAGGTGACTGAAACGACTCCCGCCGTCCAGCGACCCGGTCACCTCCTCGGTTCGCGCCAGCCGGTCGCATCGAAAACAGCGCCTTTCCGATATATCCTCCCCTCTGTCACCTTGATCCCCGGGAGGTCCCCCCATGTCCTTCGTCGCCGAGCTCGAGCCCCGCCCCCTCTGGAAGCACTTCGACGACTTTCTGACCATCCCTCGCCCCTCCAAGCACGAGGAGAAGGCGCGCGACTACGTCATCGCCGTCGCCGAGCGGAAAGGCCTCCGCCATCGGGGGGACGCAGTCGGCAACGTCGTCATCCTGAAGCCCGCGTCGCCGGGCAAGGAAGGCTCCCCCACCGTCGTGCTCCAGGCGCACCTCGACATGGTGACGGAGAAGAACGCGGGGACGGTCCACGACTTCTTCAAGGACCCCATCGTCCCCCGCCGCGAGGGCGACTGGGTGAGGGCCACGGGCACCACCCTCGGGGCCGACAACGGCATCGGCGCCGCCACGCTCCTCGCCGTCCTGGAGGCGGACGACCTCGTCCACGGGCCGCTGGAGCTGCTCTTCACCGTCGACGAGGAGAGCGGGCTCACCGGCGCCCTGGACCTCGACGCCGCGGTCCTCGACCTAAAAGGGCGGCTGCTGCTGAACCTGGACTCCGAAGAGGAGAACACCGTCACCGTGGGCTGCGCCGGGGGCTCCACCAGCCTCATCACGCTGCCGCTCGAAAGCGCTCCGGCGCCGAAAGGCACGGTCACCCTGGACGTCAAGCTCTCGGGCCTCAAGGGCGGCCATTCGGGTATGGAGATCCACCTGCAACGGGGCAACGCCTCGAAGCTGCTGGCCCGCGTCCTCTTCGCCGCCGCCCAGCAGACCCCGTTCCACCTCGCCTCCTTCAATGGCGGCAACAAGCACAACGCCCTCCCCCGCGAGGCCGCGGCCCAGGTGGTGGTGCCCGCCGCCGGCCGCGACGCCTTCCAGGCCGCCGCCGAGCAGGAGATCGCCGCCATTGCCGCCGAGATCCGGACGGCGGACCCGGACGTCAAGCTCGAAATCGCCGAGTCTGCGGCCCCCGGTCGCGCCTGGACCGTCGCCGCCAGCCGGCAGGTCCTCGACCTCCTCAACGCCCTCCCCCACGGCGTCCTGACGATGAGCTACGACATCCCCGGCCTGGTCGAGACGAGCACCAACCTGGCGACCGTCACCAGCACCGAGGGCTCTCTCGCCATCCTGATGAGCACCCGCAGCTCCGTGGCGACGGCCATGCGGGCGACCAAGCGCCGCCTCCGCTCGATCGCCGAGCTCGCCGGCGCCGGGATCGAGGAGACCGAGGGCTACCCCGGCTGGAAGCCCGACCTCGCCTCGCCGCTCCTCGCCCGTTTCCAGCAGGTCCACCACCGCCTCACCGGCAAGGACGCCGAGGTCCTGGCCATCCACGCCGGCCTCGAATGCGGCATCCTGCGCGAGAAGTTCCCCGACATGCTGGCCATCTCCTTCGGCCCCATCATCACCGGCGCCCACTCGCCGGACGAAGGCGTGAAGATCGACTCCGTGGGCCGCTTCTGGGAGCTGCTGAAGGCCGTGCTGGCGGAGCTGGCCTGAAATTCCTATAGATTTCTGCGCCGTTCATAGGAAAATGTCGCCGCGAATCGCCGGCGGGTCATCCGCCCCTATTATTGGGTGATCCGCCCCTGTAATTGGATGACCTCCGACAGCTTGGGGGAGCCTGATTCCTATGAATTGATGGCTGATCCATAGGCCGCTGCTGCTCAAAGACTGTGGCATGATCACTGTTCCTATGAATGGCAGTCAGATTCCTATGAATCCGTAGCTGATTCATAGGTAAATGCCATAATTTCATAGGGAGTTAATGCGGGCTCCGGCTCGACGGTGGCAATTTCATAGGGGCGGATCACCAAATTATAGACTCCGGCCTTCAGATTCCCTTCCGCCCTCATCAATTCCTATGAAATCCAGTCAAAATCATAGGTCTTGATAGCCTTGATTCCACTTCCGCCCTCCGTCGCATAGACTATCCGGCAATTTTCATAGGAGGAGGAGATCGTGTTCACGAGCTTCGAGATCGACGACGAATTGTTCGACACGGCGTGGGGGCTGTCCGGAATCCGCAAAAAGAAGGACTTCATCGCGGAGATGCTGCGGGTCTACGTGCGGCTCCACGAGCAGGCGCAGATCCGGTCGCTGCGCGGCAAGCTGGTGTGGAAGGGGGACCTGGAGGAGATCCGGGGAGAGCGCAATGCAGGTTCTCGTTGACGCCTCCGTCTGGCTGGACTACTTCGGCGGCAAGGCGAGCCCCGAGACGGACTACCTCGACTTTCTCCTCGGCCGCTCGCCCCTGCTGGTGGCAGATCTCGTCCTCACCGAGGTGCTGCACGGCCTGCCGGACGAGGCGCACCGCCGGCAGGCCCGGGAGGCGCTCGGCAAGCTGTGGCTCATCGAGGCCGGCGGCTTCGGCCTCACCGAGAAGGCGGCGGTGAACTACCACACGCTGCGCGCCCGCGGCATCCCGGTGAACACGGCCGAGTGCCGCATCGCCACCTTCTGCCTGGACCAGGGGTTCACCCTCCTCCACTCCTCTCCCGGCTACGAGCCCTACGAGCGCCACCTGGGCCTCACCGTGGCCCGGGCGGGTTGAGGCTCACCGTGGCTCGGAGCTACTTCTCCGGCGCCTCGTAGAGCAAATCCAGGAGCTGCTTCTCCACCGCCCGGAACTCGGGCGCCGACTTCAAGGCCACGTCGTGGACGGGGAAGGCCGGGACGTCGATCTTGTGGAGGATGCGTGCCGGCCGGGAGGAGAGGACGTAGACCGTGTCCGCCAGGTAGACGGCCTCGGAGACGTCGTGGGTGACGAAGAGGTTGGTGTTGTCCTCGGTGCGCGCGACGTCGAGCAGCAGGCTCTGCATCCCCCAGCGGGTCTGCGGATCGAGGGCGCCGAAGGGCTCGTCCATGAGCAGGATCTT
Source organism: Thermoanaerobaculia bacterium (assembly GCA_049284515.1). GTDB lineage: Bacteria > Acidobacteriota > Thermoanaerobaculia > Multivoradales > UBA5704 > DATARR01. The sequence continues at coordinate 3,449 of JBAPYB010000066.1, read as the reverse complement.
GGGCCGGTTGATGAGCGTGCGGGCGATGGCCACCCGCTGCTTCATGCCGCCCGAAAGGTCTTTCGGATAGCGGTCGGCGAACTCGGTCAGCCCAACGGACTTGAGGTACTTGTCCGAGCGCTCGCGCCGCTCCGCCTTGGACACCCCCTGCAGGCGCAGGCCGTATTCGAGGTTTTCCCGCACGGTGAGCCAGCCGAAGGAGGTGTAGGCCTGGAACACCATGCCGCGGTCGCGGCCGACGTCCTCGACGGGCTTGCCCTCGACCTCGATCGCCCCTTGAGTGGGCACCAGCAGGCCGGCGATGGATTTGAGGATCGTCGACTTGCCGCAGCCCGAGGGGCCGAGGAAGACGACGATCTCCCCCACTCCGGGCTTGTCGTGGATGTCGAAGGAGATGTCGCGCACCGCCTCGGTCGCCTGCCCGGAGCGGTCGATGTAGGTGATGGAGACGTGCGACACCCGCAGCTTGGGCGTTTCCGCGCTCGGCTCGTGGGTGTAGGTCGCCGGACGCGACTGGGTGGGGAGGGTGACGGCGACGGTCCCCGGCTCGCCGCTGCCGTGCGGCACGTGAGGAGCGCTTTCGCTCATGTCGCTTCCCTCCAGCGGAAGAGCAGCCCGCTCGCCAGGCGGATGACGAAGTCGGTGAGGAGGCCGATGCCGCCGATCACCAGCAGGCCGGCGAACGCCCAGGAGGCCTTCTGGTGGGTGCGCGCGAGCTCGATGATGTAGCCCAACCCGTGCCCCGGATTCACCCACTCGGCGAGGATGACGTAGGTCCACAGGATGGCGTTCATCACCCGGAAGGAGTCGAAGATCTCGGGCAGGGCCGCCGGCAGGAGGACCGTGCGGATCACCTGCCAGCGGCTGGCGCCCAGGGTGAGCGAAGTCTGCACCAGCTCCTCGGGCACCGTGCGGATCGCCGTCACCACGACCGGCAGCAGGTAGACGAAGACGCCCAGGAAGAGGAAGGCGATCTTCTCCTTCTCGTAGATCCCGAACCAGAGGATCAGGATGCTGATGAAGCCCGAGATCGGCATGTAGCGCAGGGGGGCCATGATCGGCTCGAAGAAACGGTTCACCGGCTCGAAGGCCCCCATCAGCACGCCCAGAGGCAGCGCCAGCGCCGCGGCGAGGAGGAAGGCCTGGGTGATCCTCCACGTCGAGATCACGATCGCATCCCACAGGTCGTACTGGAGGAAGAGCTGCAAAGTGCCCCGCAGCACCTCGGTGGGCGACGGCAGGAAATCGGGCTTCATGAAGCCGCCGTAGGACAGCATGCACCAGACGGCGGCCACGAGAAGCGGAGCGAGAAGCCCGATGATCGACGCGGTCGACCTCGGCAGCGGCTCGCGCAGGGCGAAGAGGCTGGCTTTCTTGCGCGCCATAAGCCCTTATTGGGTCGCGAGGACCACCTTGATGTCGGTGCGCCGGTTGAGCTGGCGGCCGGACTCGGTGGCATTGTCCGCCACCGGGTTGGCCGCGCCGTGGCCGATGGTCTGGAAGCGGCTGGCCTCGATGTTGGGGAAGCTCTTGAGGATGTAGTCCTTGACCGCGAGCGCCCGCCTCTCGGAGAGCGTCAGGTTGGCCCGCTGCGAGCCGGTGGCGTCGGTGTTGCCCTCGACCCGCAGGTAGGTGTTGCCGAAGGAGGTCATGGTCTCGCCCAGGGCGTCGAGCACGAGGTAGGAGCCGGCCATGATCTCATCGGAGCCGGGGGTGAAGTGGATCTGGATCTGCTTGTTGATGATCGCCCGGTCCTTCTCCGACGGCGCCTTGGCGGCGAGCTTGGGCTCCTCCACCTTCTGCCCGGGATAGTCGGCGGCCAGGGTCTGGAGGAAGCGGGTGTCGGCCCAATCCTTGGCCTCGACCGGCCGGGTCACCAGCCCCTTCTTGCGCCAGATGATGAAGGCGGTGTCAAACAAGGTCTCATAGTGCGCCTTGCCGCCCGTCAGCCCGTAGAACTGCGCGTTGTCGGCGTAGGGGGTGAGCTTCAACCCCGAGAGCATCCCCGAGACGGTGTCCGAGTCGAGCTTCAGGGCCTTGCCGACGATGGCGTAGGAGCCCTGGGGATCGTTCTTGATCATGTCGATCCCTTCGAGCCAGCCATGGACGAAGTCGCGCAGCGAATCGGGGGCCTTGTCGATGATCTCCTGGCGCGCCACCAGGGTGTCGGCGATGATGTTGGTGGCCGCGGCGGTCGACACCAGCACGTGGGCCTCGGCGCCGCGGGCCGTGACGGCGGCCGAGAGGTCCGGCTCCCAGGTGACGGCGGCGTCGACCTGCTTGGCCTTGAAGGCGGCGGCGGCGGCCGGGGCGTCCTGGGTGAAGATGATGCCCTGCTCGACGGCCGTCCGGTCGCTCGGGGACAGGCCGGACTGGGCGAGCAGGTAGAGCAGCAGGAAGTGCGAGGGCGTGAACTGGGTGCAGGCGATCTTGTGCCCCTTCAGGTCCTCGATCGACTTGATCGAGGCCAGCGAGACGATGCCGTCGCCGCCGCGCGACCAGTCCTGCATGACGATCGACTTCGCCTTCTGGTTCTGCTCGGCGAGGATCGAGGCCTCGCGCGCCCAGTTGTCGACCGTGTCCCACATGACGTCAACGTTGCCGCTGCGCAGGGCCGCGAGCTTGGTCGCCGGGTCCTCGAAGAGCACGAACTTGACGTCCAGCCCGTACTTCTTCTTGTAGCTGGAGCCCGGGTTCGGGTCCATGCCGTTGTTGAAGACGACGCCCGGCGAGTGGCCGGCCCAGGTGTTGATGGCCACCACCAGCGGGCGGTCGAGCTTGCCGCTGCCGACGGAGTTGCTGGCCGGGGAGACGCCCTCCGAGCCCTTGCCCCGCTCGGGATCGGGCGGCGCGCCTTTCAATGCGTCGAAGTCGCCCTTGTTCACGGCCGCGTTATTGCCCGTGGCGCTCGCGTTCCCCTTGTCGCCGATCGCCCAGATCTTGAGATTGGGGGCAAACCGGCGAACGGCGAAGAACGCGGCGACGAGCAGTGCCAGGACGATGACGACCTTCCCCAACGGGGTGATCTTCATTTTCTTCTTCTCCTTGAAGGGTTCAAGCCGAGCTCATGCCTCCCACGAGCTGATCCATGGCAGGGCGGAGAGAGTCGACGAATTTCTCCGTCTCCACCACCTGCTCCACCACGGCGCCCATGTAGCTGGCGACCTCGGTCGCGCTGAACTGCGAGGCGCTGACCCGGCCCAGGATCACTTCGAATACGTCGGTGAAAGCTCCCAGTTGCGCCACCACCATCTGGTCGCGCTTCTGGCATTCGAGCAGCAGATCGCGCTGCTTTTCGAGGATTCCGATGTGCCACTGCCGGGTGCGGGCCGTGGCGGGCTCCTTCTCGGCCAGATCCTTGAGGGCCTGGCACTTGGCGTCCACCTCGGCCAGCCGCTTCTCGACGCTGGGTAGCGCCGCCGGCGCCCGTGACGGCGGCGGCGCCGGGC
>JBAPYB010000065.1:0-29364 GCA_049284515.1 Thermoanaerobaculia bacterium | reverse complement strand
CGCCCCTACACGAAGCATTGGGGCCAAAGTTAGCGCCTATGCCCCCGGCCCCTCTCCCCTCGGGAGAGGGGCCGGGGGTGAGGATTCGGAGGGCATGCCAGCGACTTTTCAGGGGGCCTGCCTGGCAAGGCTCCTCGCCTTGACACCTCCTTCCCCCCGCACATAGTCTGCCCGCGCTTCTCCTCCTGGCCTTGAAACTCAGGAGCCCTCCGCGCGTAATTCTTGCGGCTTTACCGAGCCCGGCCCCGTCCCAAGAGGAAAACCGCCATGAAATCGATCCGTCTCCTGCTCTTCGTCGTCCTGCTCGCCTCCCTCGGACTGGTGCCCGGGGTCGCGGGTCCCCGTCACGCCGGCCCGTCCACCGCCCAGCCGCCGGCTCCCCCTACCCCGGAATTGACGCCCCCGGAGCCGGAGATCAAGGACAAGGTGAAGAAGGAGAAGGAGCCGGAGGAGAACGCGACCGCGCGGGAAAAGGAGAAGCTGGAAGGCGGCAAGGGCGCCCCCAAGGGAACCGAGGAGAAGAAGGAGGAGAAGTGGGACGTCAACAATCCGCCCGGCCCGTCGTCCGAGGTCACCATCGACACGGACGAGGGGACCTGGATGAGCCTCGACGTCAGCCCGGACGGCAAGGAGATCGCCTTCGACCTGCTGGGCGACCTCTACACGATTCCCTTCACCGGCGGCGAGGCCAAGGCGCTGACTCACGACGTCGCCTGGCAGATGCAGCCCCGCTACAGCCCGGACGGCAAGACCCTCGCCTTCACCAGCGACCAGGGGGGCGGCGACAACATCTGGCTCTGTGACCGCGACGGCAAGAACCCCCGCGCCGTCACCAAGGAGAGCTTCCGCCTGCTCAACAGCCCGTCGTGGGCGCCGGACGGCGAGTACGTGGTGGCGCGCAAGCACTTCACCGCCCAGCGCTCGCTCGGCGCCGGCGAGATGTGGCTCTATCACCGCAGCGGCGGCGACGGCCTGCAGCTCACCAAGAAGCCCAACGACCAGAAGGATGCCGGCGAGCCCGTCTTCTCACCCGACGGCCGCTACCTCTACTACAGCCAGGACGTCACTCCCGGCGCGGTCTTCGAGTACAACAAGGACCCCAATACCGAGATCTTCGTCATCCAGCGCCTCGACCGGAAGACGGGCAAGACCCAGCGCTACGTCACCGGCCAGGGGGGCGCCGTCCGGCCCACCCCGTCGCCGGACGGCAAGTCGCTCGCCTTCATCCGCCGGGTGCGGTTCAAGAGCGTGATCCACCTCATGGATCTGCGCTCCGGCGAGATCCGGCCGCTCTACGACGGCCTCGACCGCGACATGCAGGAGACCTGGTCGATCCACGGCCTCTATCCCTCCATGGCCTGGACGCCCGACTCGAAGTCGCTGGTCTTCTGGGCCGGCGGCAAGATCGACCGCCTCGACGTCGCGAGCGGCAAGGTCACCGGCATCCCCTTCCACGTGCACACCACCCGCAAGGTCACCGCCGCCGTGCGTTTCCCCCAGGAGGTGGCGCCGCGGACGTTCGACACCAAGATGCTGCGCTGGGTGGACGTCTCGCCCAAGGGCGACCGGGTGGTTTACCAGGCTCTCGGGCACCTCTGGATCCGCAACCTGCCCGACGGCACGCCGCGCCGGCTGACGAAGCAGAACGATCATTGGGAGATCTATCCGTCGTTCTCCCGCGACGGCCGCTCCGTCGTCTACACCACCTGGGACGACGACAAGCTCGGGACGGTGCGCGTGGTGTCCGCGGACGGCGGCGAGGGCCGGGTGGTGGTGGGCAAGCCCGGGCATTACATCGAGCCGGCCTTCACGCCGGACGGCAAGCAGATCGTCTACCTGAAGATCGAGGGCGGCGACATCCGCACGCCCAACTGGTCGCTGGAGCCGGGCGTCTACCGGGTGGCCGCTTCCGGCGGTGAGCCGGCGCTGGTCACCGAGGACGGCGAGCACCCGCACTTCGGCGCCGAGAGCGACCGCGTCTATCTCCTGCGCCACGTCGCCGAAGGCAAGCGCCAGCTCGTTTCCGTGGGCCTCGACGGCAAGGAAGAGCACGTCGACCTCGCGAGCGACAACGCCACGGAGCTCCGGGTGTCGCCGGACGGCAGGTGGGTGGCCTTCACCGAGCGGTTCAACGCCTACGTGATGCCCTTCGTGGCCACCGGCAAGGCCGTGGACGTCGGTCCCAAGGCGAGCAGCCTGCCGGTGCACAAGGTCACCCGCGACGCCGGCAAGAACCTCCGCTGGTCCGGCGACTCGCAGCGCCTCCACTGGTCGCTCGGCCCCGAGCTCTACACCCTGGAGCTCAAGAACGCCTTCGCCTTCCGCGAAGGCGCGCCCGAGAAGCTCCCCGAGCCGCCGGCCCACGGCGTAAACATCGGCTTCAAGGCCGAGAGCGACCTCCCCAAGGGGACCATCGCCCTGGTCGGCGGCCGGATCGTCACCATGAAGGGCGACGAGGTGATCGACGACGGCACCATCGTGATCGAAGGCAACCGCATCAAGGCGGTGGGCCCGCGGGCGGGCGTCACCGTGCCGGCCGGCGCCCGCGTCGTGGACGTCAAGGGCAAGACCCTGATCCCGGGCCTGATCGACGTCCACTGGCACGGCACCTTCGGCAGCGACGGCATCGTGCCGCAACGCAACTGGGTGACTTACGCCACCCTGACCTACGGCGTCACCACTCTCCACGATCCGTCGAACGACACGGACACCGTCTTCGCCGCCGCCGAGCTGAGCCGCGCCGGAATGATCACGGCGCCGCGCATCTTTTCCACGGGCACCATCCTCTACGGCGCCACGCTGGCGGTCACCGCCACCATCGACAACCTGGAGGACGCCCGCGGCCACCTGCGCCGCATGAAGGCGGTGGGAGCCTTCAGCGTCAAGAGTTACAACCAGCCCCGCCGCGACCAGCGCCAGCAGGTCATCGCCGCCGCCCGCGAGCTGCAGATGATGGTGGTGCCCGAGGGCGGCTCCCTCTTCGAGCACAACATGACCATGGTGGTGGACGGCCACACCGGCGTCGAGCACACGATCCCCGTGGCCAAGATCTACCGCGACGTGCGCCAGCTCTGGAGCGGCACCGAGGTGGGCTACACGCCGACGCTGCTCGTGGGCTACGGCGGCATCTGGGGCGAGAACTACTGGTACGCCAAGACGCACGTCTGGGAGGACAAGCGCCTGCTCTCCTTCGTGCCGCGGGAGATCGTGGACGAGCGCTCGCGCCGGCCGTTCACCGCGCCGGACGAGGAGTACAACCACTTCAACATCGCCCGCATCGCCGCCGACCTCGGCCACGAGGGGGTGAAGGTGAACATGGGCGCCCATGGCCAGCGCGAGGGCCTCGGCGCCCACTGGGAGATGTGGATGCTGGCCCAAGGGGGGATGAAGCCGATGGAGGTGCTGCGCTCGGCCACCCTGAACGGCGCCCACTACCTGGGCCTGGACAAGGACATCGGCTCGCTGGAGCCCGGCAAGCTGGCGGACGTGGTGGTGCTGGACGCCAATCCGCTGGAGGACATCCGCAACACCACGAGCATCGGCCTCGTGGTGCTCAACGGCCGGGTCTACGACAGCATGACCCTCGACCAGATCGCGCCCGACCCGCACAAGCGCGAGCCCTTCTTCTGGCAGCAGGGCGGCTCAGGCGTTGGCGCGCGCGCGGCGGCCAACGTGGACGACTGACCGGGCGGAGGACGGGGAGTGACCACCGCCTTCCCTTTCCGCCCCTGGGTGCGGAGCACCAGCCGGCGGGCGCTGCTGTGGGGTGTCGCGGTGGTGGTCGCGATCGGCGCCTGCGTGGTCTTCCTGCGCTCGGGCGACCGGGAGTCGTGGGGACGGGCGTTCGGCGTGCTGCTGGCCTACAGCCTGCTGTTCTGGGTGACGCTGATCAAGATCTGGTGGACGGCGGGGAAACCGGCGGTGCTGCTCGACGACGACTCGTTCGCCTACCAGCCGCTCCACACCTTCCGGCCCCGCCGCGTGCCGTTCGCCCGCGTCCTCGCCTGCAATCCCCGGCCGGGCACGGAGGCCCTCCGCTTCGTGGTGGAAAAGAATCAGGTCGCCCGCGAGCTGTTCCTGAACCTGGCGGTGGTGAAGGGCCAGCACCGGTTTCTCGATTTGCTGGGCGAGCGCCTCGCGGCCGCCGGCCTCGCCCCTCTCCCCGGCCGGACGCACGCCTGGCGCCGGCCGGACTGGGAGGACCCGGGGATGGGGCCGGCGCCCCAGGTCTGAGAGGGTGTCTGAAAAGTCGCCGGTGTCCCCTTCGAAGCCCACCCCCGGCCCCTATAGGCGCTAACTTTGGCCCCAGTGCTTCGTGTAGGGGCGGGTCTGGGCGGCAGGTTGGGGGCTCGACCCGCCCTGATTTCGACGATTTCGCCGCTGCAGGGCGGGTCGCGCCCCTCCCGACCCTCCAGACCCGCCCCTACACGAAGCAAAGTTAGCGCCTATGGGGTCCTCACCCCGGGTCCATCAAGCGCGACAGGTCCACCTCTACCACCTCCAGATCCAGTCCTTGAACTCCGGGTTTGCCCGGTGCGTCTCGAAGGACTTGGCGGCACCGCCTCACCGAGGCACGCCGCCGGCCTTCGGGCTTGCGCTCCGACCTTTGGCGATCTATATTGATCGTCGGAATGGCGACGAGGCGAAGAAAGACAGCCAGGCAGAGAACCAGCCTTGAGGGAGGACGCAAGCGTGTCCTGGTGGTCCTGTTCATACCGAGCGTCGAACGGGATGGAACCACGCCGGTCGATCAGGAGCGCTGGGTCAGTGCCGCGTTGGAGATGTTCGGGAGTGTGTTCGGCGGCGCCACGGCGTACCCCAAAGCGAGAGGGGTATGGCGTGACGATGAACGAGGCGGGGCGCTCGTAATGGATGAGCCAGTCGTTATCCACTGCTACACGACACCGCAGGCAATTCAGGAATCGAAGAACCTGGCCGCGCTCGGAGCCTTCTGCCGAAGGATGGGGCGCGAGACACGCCAGGGAGAGGTGGGACTGGTAGTTGGCGACGAGTACTTCGCAATACAGGATTTCGCGGAGGACTAGAACGATGAAGGCGCGGCTCGATATGGAGAAGATTGCCAAGGGGCTGGGCGCCGTGCGCAGGGGGAAGGTCTCTGCGTCGGCCGGCCACTTCGGCGCCCTGCAATTGCTCGCAGACGTCGAAGCCAGATTCCGCACACCCGCTGGTGGTGGGCGGCCGACGGACCCGCGCTGGACCGAACGGCGGCTGGTTCGTCTCGCTCCTCGCACCTTGGAGCGACTGGAGGAGATCACGGCCAGGATCCGATCCCACGGAGCTGGGAACCTCGAACCCATGCAAATCGCCGCCTTGCTGCTGGAGAGGACGACCGAGCAGCTCAGCGGCGATGAGGCTGAAGAGCTCGTGGAGGCCCTCTCACGGCGGTAGGGCCAGGCCGGACCAGCCTGATCCGGAACGGCGAGAGGTCGAATCGGGCCGTGCCAGGCTTGCGGCGTTCCCTTTCAACCTCGGGACGCCTCGCGACGAGCTTGCGCCGCCTCGACCGGGATTGCGACGAAGCCCGGCAAGCTCGCCGGGGGACGCCGCAAGCTTGAGAACACGAGCCCCGGGCTTGCGCCGCCACGTCTCAAGTCTTCGTCGTCCCGAGGAGAGCTTGGAGCGATCCGCCGCGAGCTTGGGCGCAGTCCCCGCATGTTTGGGCGGGACGTCGCAGGCTTGCCACGAAGCGCATCGAGCTGCGCCGAGGCGCCGCAAGCTCTGCGCGTCTCGGCGCAGGTTTGGAACGAGCCGCGGCAGGCATGGCCGGGGCGCGCCAAGTTTGCCTGGGAGGCCCGCAAGCTTGCCGGAGCTCGGCAGAAGCATGCCGCGGCTCAGGATTGCGGAGCACGCCTGCCCGCAAGCTTGCCGTGAGGCGTCACAAGCTCGTTTCCGGACAGCTCAAGATGCTCGATCTGATGCAAGAGTGGTGATCTGGCACCAGAGGGGCGCGTCATTGGAGTTCAGGCTCACCGGTCGTCATCGTCCCCTTCCCCGCCGGTCCTCACCGGCTGCACGAACGCTGCGTGGACGGGGGGCGGCATGGGCGAGGCGGCGCCGCGCACGAAATTCCAGAGGCACGCGATCCGCAACACCACCGTCCTCCTTCTCCCGATCGCCGGCACCGCGCGTCCACGCCACCAAGGCCGCGCGGAAGGCGTTCTACGAATACTACGCCGCCTTCGTCAGCACCTGCCGGGAGGCTGGAAGACTGCACCGCGGTGACCGCAACGCGCACTTTCCCCTTGGCAGCTTTCCGCCGGCCATCACTCTTTCTTTGGTTCCTCCTCCTTTATAACAAGAAAGCGTTTTCCCCTATCGGGAAGCATTAGCCAATTACCGAACGGCGTGCCCTCTTCGACTCGATATTTTTCAGTTTCACTCTTAAACTCGCCTACAGACTCTACGCTCCAACGGTAACCGAGACGGCTCAGTGTGAAAACCGGGGACCATTGATTTTGAAAGCTCAGGGTCCTTGCAGCCAATTGATCTTCCTCGTTGTGCCAGCGATGCTTTGCTGCAATGCGCTGGTTCAGGTCTCTCCACTCGGCAAACGCATCCGTGATTTCATCGCGCAGCTCTCTGCTGGCACCTTCCGGTGAACCATGCGCACGAAGCTCGCGGGTTCTCTTGAGCAAAGCAAGACGCAATCGCCTGCCTTGGTCAGGGTGTTCCCCCAACAAGTCCGCGATCGCCTTCAAGGGTGCGTCTTCAAAGTAAGGTACCATACCTACCGAAAAATCAGGGACGGCAGAACCTCGATTTAGCAGAAGTGAAGTGCCCATTAAGTCTACGAGAAGGTTCTCGCAGGGACCGTGATGCGGTTGCCAGCAACCGACGGCCGGCGCGGGGAGCAGCAGGAGACGCCCCTGAGCTAACAATGGTGCCGCTTCCCTCGCCAAGAACCTACATACTTCCTCCGGCAGAAATGCTCCTTGTCCCAATGCTGGAAACCACGAACCAGATGATGGCGAGTCGAATGCCTTACTACCAAGTGCGAAGATATACCCAGCTCCACCCTTCACGTAGTCGAACGGGAATACAGACAATACCCGCTCGGTTTTTATAGGTCCCTTCCATAGCAACACCAGCGCGTCGGAGAAGAGGCTAAACATTCGTATGGCACGTCGAATGTCCGGCACCGAACGCACTTCTACGAATGGTGAAAAGTGGTCTGGCGCGAAGTGCCGTAAGTTGCTCATCACCTCTACAGCACCACCGCTACCCCAATAGTCATAGAGGATGCTCAATCTATCCTCTGTCGTTTCAGATTCTCTAGCAGCAACCTCTCCCCACCAATCCAGCAGCGGCTTTACTGCGATCGCATTTGCCTCAACCAAAGTAGGTGCCAGGCCTATAGGCGCAATCTCCCTGATTTCATCAATGCGTCGCCGGATCTCTTTGCTGCCGTCAAGTTGCTGCTTGATGACTTGAGTGACATCATCAACGATATGCTCCGACCGAGGTAGCGCCCCTAGTTCTTCTAGCAAAGCCTCTGCCCTTTCCCAATGCCCTAACAGCGTCTCAGATTCGCACCATCGCGCTATCACCTCGCACAGGAATTCGCCAGGCGCATCACACTCTCTCCCAATCCGAGCAGCAGCCTCAAGAGCTTCACAGGCCTCCTCGACACGTCCGACAACTTGAAGTTTTCGGGCTAGATGAAAAGAACAAACAGCCTGATTGAAAGGCTCAGTTCCGGCATAGGAAAGTACTTTCCTCTGGAGTTCCACAGCCTGTAGGTGATCACCTTGCTCAGATGCAAGCTCTGACGCAAGCGAGAGAAAGGCGGCCTTCATTTCATTGGGAACATCGTTGGAATCGAGTAGCGGCCAGAGGGCTCGAAGTCGTTTCTGTGCTTCTGCTACTTCGCCAAGCTGCAGATAGATGCCGGCTGCATTGAACTGCGCTGCCCAGAAGTCCTCTGTCAGCTCCGCGCGTTGTGCCATGCGAGATGACAGGTCGCAACACACCATCGCGATGTCTGTCGCTCCAAGGTGGCCGGCTCGGCCTGTAAGCTTCTGTAGAACCTTTGCCGCTTCACTCGCCAGTTCGTGAGTAGTGCAGTGCTCGTCCAGTAACTGGAGCGCCCTGTTTGCACGCTCCGAGTCGCGCGAGCGGGCAGCTAGCGAAGCGAGAGCCTCCACAACCAACGGCAACAGGTGACCGCCCTGAGCGTCGGGGTGAGCTCGAGCATACGACTCTGCGGCGTCAGCGTGCGTGAGCGCTCGTTGTGTTTGTTTGGTTTGCGCGAGATATAAGATGAGGTCGGCTCGAATGCCGCACTGCAGCTCTTCGACAGGCACGCCCTTTTCTCCTTCAGACGAAGGAGGAACAGGGCGAACATCCAGGCCCTTCAAGAACGCAGCTTCCGCTTCTTGCTCCCGCTGCTCACGAAGAAGCAGCGTTCCCTCTAGTTGAAAAAACTGAACGCGAAGCACTGGTCGAATATTTTCCCCAAGGCGCTCGGCGGCTTGCGACAGATGGTGCCTAGCACTTTTAAGATCCTTCTCCTCCATGGAGGCGATCACCATAAGATTGCAAGCCTCAACATACGCTTGGAGCAGCGAATTGTCGTTCTTCGCCGAGTCAAGCACTTCCCTACAGAGTTCTCTGGCTAGCTCAACTTCATGCCGTCTCAACGCCTTACCAGCCAAACGCAGTTGCGAACCTTGGAGCTCCGCCGAAGTAGGAATCTCGCCGAGTAGATCAACCAGCTCAGAGTTTGAAAACTTGGAGACAAACTCATCCCACAGTTTTTCTGGTCCAAACTGCTCTATCGTCACCTGCCCTTGGCATTCTGTCGCAAGGTCCGCGAGGACTCCCACTACTTGTGGCGGTAGCGCGTCCGCATTCCAAACAAAAGCCCACCGCTTCATCTTCGCCCCCCACATTCTCTCCGCACCCACGAAGTCCTCGCGAATTTTTCGACTAGTCTTGCCTGTCCTCATTTCGTCGGGAGAATAGCATTGGTAAACAGTTTGACTGCTGAGGGAGTAACCATCGCATTTCCAGTCACCTTCCGGTCCTCCAAGCTTTACCGGCATAAATGTCTTGTCGCACATCGACATGAGTTGCTCAAAAAACTTCTGAAAGGCGTTGCCCTTGGAATCAACGCATTTTAGACGGAACAGTAGGCGGTGCCCGGAATTTTTCATCATAATTAAGGTAGGGTCTCTTAGTTGCCGTGACTGCGGAAAGTGTTTAATGACATCCAAAGACTGGTCAACAGTTGTGAGATCACCTTTTAGGCCCGCTGCTTGAATCATAGGGAGCCAGGGGCTGGGGCGAGCCCGGGCCTAGTAGCGAACGAGACGAAGCGGAAAAGGCCGATAAGATAGGTCGTTTGGGATCCGAGCGGAATGTCTCCAGAAGGGTCCGAAACAGTTGATCTTGGTCCTTTACATCGAGGGCTTCAACATAGCTTGCCAGGGAGAACGGGATATGCTCACGAAAACGATGTATAAGGCGATTGCGAAGCTGGGACACGATCCGAGCAAATGAGAGTTCTTCATTAGTAAGTAGCTCGCGAGCGGCGGCGAACGCCAACTTGCCGCTACGACTATCACCGAAGCTAAGGCGCTCCAACACTAGTCGGAGACGAGGATCGCCAAAGTCAGTCACTAGGATCTCTGACAGCACGCCTTCGACTATTGCATGGCACTGAACAACAAAGGACCAGTCATCGACATGGTACAGACGCAGAAAGAAGTCGCTCGGTACGCCGGCGAGGAGTGCCGCTTCCTCAAAGGCGGCCTGAAACAGCGCGTCGTCAGATTCAGATTTCACAGCAGGCTCTTGTAGGGGCGCAACCTTCTGAACTTCTCCGCTTAGTCCTAGCGACTCATCTCAGTTCTACTCCGGAAAACCGGCGGCCCTCTGTGTCTACCTTATTCTGGTGGTGGTTGGGATCATACGCCGATGCCTGAACCGCGTCAAAGCCTCGGGCGCCGAAGTACGTCCGGGACCGGATTGTAACACCCCGATGATAGGGTGGCCCTGAAACGGCCCCTTCGCATGCTTGCCGTATCGGCTTGGAAATACTGGTTGGCAGCAGTAGATCGAGCATCGGCGTTCGGCTATGCATCCAAGAGGACTTCGTCGCGCCCCGCGATGGTCCGCCGTGGGGGACCAGCCAGCGAATCTGGCAGTCCCGCCGCGAGAGAACGATCCCGGAAACATCAGTGTGGAGACGAGGTACCAAGACCAGTTCCTCCAGGCCTGGCCGGTTGTATGCCCCGGATCGGATTCTGCAATCTTCTCTGTGTTTGCTGCAAACTTCTCGAATTTGGTTGCATGCCCCCTCGAGTCAAGTTGCAAGACCAACGGGGCGAATTGCAAGTAACCCGAAGTCGCTCTCGAGACTGCGCCGGAAGATCGCCTCGTCCGAGGTAGCCCGCCGGACGGCGCGATGGACCTCGACGAATGCGATCTGGCTGGCAATGCGGTAGGGCCAAGCCAGCAGGAGCTGAAGGAGAGGAATGGTCTCCGCCTCCGGCAGGATGAGCTTTACGAGGGCTGAAGAGTCCAGGTACAGGATACTAGCGGGCAAGCGGGCCCTCGCCACGATCCAACTGCAAGGCCGCGGTGAGCGACATCTTCGCCGGTCGGGGGGCCGGCTCGCCGAGCGAGGCCAGATCGCGAGTGGCTGGACGGAGGTGGCCCTCACGGTAGAGGCGCTCCATCAGCGGGCTCATCTTGGGCGGGCTCTGTAGCTTCATGAGGGAATCCTCGCCTTCTGGGTCGTCAATTGCCACCTTACGGACTGCCACACCTCTTGTCGTCGCCATGCAGCACATTTTACTGAGAAATCATCCGCGGCGCAAGCCCTGGAAATCGGCCGCTCAGCGGTCGTCATCGTCCCCATCCCCATCCCCGCCAGCCCGCACCGGCTGCACGAACGCGGCGTGGACGGGGGGCGGCATAGGCGAGGCGGCGCCGCGCACGGATTTCCAGAGGATCTCGTTGAGCGCCAGATCGGGGGCGAGGTCGGCCTCGGTGTCGAGGTTCATGGCGGCCGAGGCCTCAGCGCCCCAGGCGGTGGGTGCGTTCTTCTCGTCCAGGGAGATCCGCGGTGGACGGCGATTGAAGGGGGCCAGGTCCGGCTTCGCCTGGAAGGCCCGAACCATGGGCGTCGCCGCGGCGTCATATTGGCTCATGGGCGGCAGGCCGAGGATCAGCTCCATCGTCCTCAGCACGCCGGCCGTGGTGTAGAGCGTGCTGTCCACGGTCCCCCGCCGGGCGTAGGGACTGATCATCAGGACAACCGAGCGGTGGGCGTCCACGTGGTCCGGCCCGTTCTGGGCGTCGTCCTCGACCACGAAGATGGCGCTCTCCTGCCAGTACCGGCTGTGGGAGATGATTTCGACGAACCGGCCCAGGGCCTGATCGTTCTCGGCGATCATCGCCCGCGGCGTCGGCGAGCCGGCGCGCGTACCCAGCGTGTGATCCCGGGGCAGCCGGACGATCGACAAACGCGGCAGCTTCCCGTCTTTCTCAAACCGCCGGAGCTCTTCGAGCCAGAGGTCGATCCGCCTGGCGTCGAGGATGTCGAGGTCGTAGGGCGGGTAGTCCTCGTCGATCTTTCCCGCCAGCCCAGGAACCGAAGGGCGGACCTTCCCCTTGGCCTTCTCGTCCTGCCAGGAGACGAACTCGCCGTAGCTGCGCACGCTGACCTTCGCCCGGTTGCAGGCGTCCCACAGATAACCGTTGGCAGGGGCCGTGAGGTTGCCGTAGGGGTTGCGCTGCTGGCCGCCCCCCTCGCTCAGGTAGTCGCCGCCGCGGTCGGCGTAGTACATGGGCCAGATCTTCTCCACGGCGTCGGTCGCATAGGCGCCCATCGAGTAGGCGTGGCCGTCGTAGCTGACCTCGGCGTTGACGTAGAAGTTGTCGAACAGGACGAACTCGCGCGCCAGGGCGTGGGCATTGGGCGTCACGTCCTCGCCAAAGAGGCAGAGGTTGGGATCGCCGTTGCCCTGGGGCAGATCGCCGAGGATCTGATCGTAGGTGCGGTTCTCGCGGATGACGTAGAAAACGTATTTGATCGGGGACGAAGCGCCGACCTTGCGGGGCACAGGCGAGCCCGCGGGCGCTCCCCGGAGGGCGAGCTTCGACGCCGCCGTAGACGGGGTGAGACGGTAGACGGTCCGGGTGTAGCCGGCGAGGGTCTTGTCGTCCGGCACCGGCAGCACGGAGAGGGAGCCCTGGAGGAGCTCGCCGATGTATTGGCCCGGAGCGCCCGCGATCCCTGGCTGGTTGCCCCGCGGATTGGCCGTGGAGGTCAGTCCCTTGCCGCTGAGGATGAAGACGCGCTTGCCGTCGCGGCTGAACTGGGCCGCGGTCGGGTACCAGCCGGTGGGAATGAAGCCCCGCACCCGGCTGAACCCGGGGCGGGAAACGTCCACCATGGCCACCGTATTGTTGTCGGCGTTGGCCACCAGCAGGGTAGCGCCGTCCGGCGAGAGGCCGAGCCCGTTGGGCGTGCTGCCCGGCGGCGCCGCGGGCTCAAGAGCGATCCCGATCCTCTCCCGCGCCGCCCGCGCCGCGAGGTCCACCACCCAGACCTCGTTGGTGTTGGCGCAGGCCACGAAGAGCCTGGCTCCATCCTTCGACAGCACCATGGCGTTGGGATGTTCCCCCACCGCCACCTCGCCCTGAAGCGCCAGGGTCACGGCGTCGAAGAAGAGGATCCGCGCACCTCCCCACAAGGAGACGAAGAGGGTCTTGCCGTCCGGCGCCGCCAGGGTCGTGTACGCCTCCGCCGGGAGGTCCACGGCTTGAACGACCTGGCCGCTGCCGAGGTCCACGGCCGAGAGCTTCTGCCCCAGAACGTGAACGGCGAAGAGCCGCTTGCCGTCCGGGCTCACTGCGAGGCCGCCCACGAAGCTCGTGTTGTCCGGCTTTTTCAAGGTGAAGACGGCGCCCTTCTCCAGCCCCTTGGCGCCCACCCGCAGCTCCTGCACGGTGCTCGCGCCGCCGCCGGAGACATAGAGCCTCTTGCCGTCCGGGTGCCAGGCGAGACCCAGCCACGCGTCGTCCACCGGCACGCTGGCCGGCACGGTGAGGCGCCGGAGGTCCACCACGGAGAGGCTCGGCTTGTCGTAGCCGTTGTTGGTGATCACCAGCGTGCCGCCGTCCGGCGACTCGGCCATGGCGAGGGGAAGGTCCCCTACCGTGATATGGCGGCCGGCGGGAGCGATACGCCAGCCGTTGGGCAGCAGGACGGAATCTCCCTGCCGGCCAGGCACCCGTCTTTCAGCGGCCAGGGCGGATGGAGCGAGCAGTAGGACGAGAGCGGGGGCTACGAGTCGCCGGAGCATGGGCCCATCCTATGCCGATCCGAGGCGGCTCGGGTCGTCCATTGGGCAGCGGCGCCGGGCCTGTTACAATTTCGCCATCTCTGTTTTAGGAAAGGACAACGCTGCGATGGCCGACATCCAGAGAATCGACAACGTTCCCGCGCTCGACGCGCTGATCGCCCGGTCGAACGAGACGCCCGTCTGGCTCTTCAAGCACAGCCTCACCTGCGGCGTCTCGAGCCACGCCTGGTCCGAGCTCCAAAGCTTCGCGGCCGAGTCTCCGGCGAACGGTCCGGTCTTTGCCATGATCGAGATCCAGGTCGCCCGCGCCGTCTCCAACGCCGTGGCCGAGCGCACCGGAGTCCGCCACGAATCGCCCCAGATCTTCCTCCTCCGCCAAGGCCAGGTCGCCTGGCAGGCCAGCCACTACGGTATCAACCGCGACGCGCTACGCAAGGCGTGAGGTCAGGGCCTCTCGGGTCTCCACAGGCAGTCGCTGAATTGCCTTGCGCACCGCAGCGGCTGGAGACTTGGTACGGCGCAACGCCTCCCACGCCCGGTCGATGTCCGCGAGTCGGTCTTCCAGCAATACATCGAGGAGATCGCCCGCCTGCCGCAGATCCTTCAGCGCCTTGGTCTGCTCGGCAACGGAGCGCCGCGCTGAGATCCAGAGCTTGTGGAGGGCGAACCGTGCCGGGTCCGGGACGTTGACGAGGACACCGCTGCCACCGACGATCACCGCCTGGGCTGGGCTCTCGATGAGATAGTCCAGGAATCTCAATGGATGGGCCGAGACTCCGAGAGCCGGCAGGAAGACCGCCTTTTCGGATTCGGGACCGAAGAGAGGCGTGAGGAAATCGACCCGCAGCTCCCGCCCCCGGATCTTGAACGAGGTGCTCGGCTTCCTGGGATCAAGATCTGGGACCGGAAAGAATCCCAAGCCCGAGTCCGTCAGGGCTCCTTTCACGTCCACCGCGCCCGCCTCCTGCGAGAGCGCGATGCCGATCGCCCGGTCCTGAGCCACATCGACATCCTGTGTCCGCAGGGACTGTTTCTCGAAGCGCACGCCCAGCATGTTGCCGAAGGCGATGAACGCCTGGGTGCCGACGAGGACTCCGCCCATGCGGAAGACACCCGCCTCGGCCAGAAGTGAAAGCACCTTCACGACTTGGACGCTGTCCGTAGCCGCACCGCCGGCCGCGAGCATGCTGCACAGGTTCGCTCGCTGGGTCGCGTCCTCAGCGGACCGGGAGCGCGCCTCCTTCACCTGGTCCATCCAAGCCAAAAGGGAGGGCGATTCCCTTCCCAGGTAGTGCTGGCGCTTGGCGTCGCCCTCCATGCGCTGGAGATACCAGTAGGTGCCTCCCTTGATCGCCTTGGAAACGAACGTCCCCTGGGGCGCCTTCACCAGGGCGGCCTCGGCCTCAGCCTGAATCGTCTGGTCCAGAAGCTCGGCGTAAAGCGTCTGGACGGTTTCTGGAAGGCGTTGGAAGGGCACGGTCGCTGCTCCGGGGCTGAGTTATACGCCGGATTCAGGGTAGAGCGTATAACACCTTCCAGCGCTCCTGAAAGCGCCGGAAGGGAGCGGAGGAGGCAGGGGGGCTGACGAGCCAGCGAATCCTCTATACTGTTGCGTTATGGCGGCAACTTCTCTGACTCTCACTCTGCCGGAGCCTTTGGTTCGCGAGCTCAAGAGCTTGAACCAGGACTTCCTTCTCGAGTTGCTGGAGCGAGGCTTACGGGAGATGAAGATCGACCGCGCCTTAAGCCTGTATCGCCGAGGCGGGATGTCGTTTGGCGCCGCAGCGGAGAGGGCCGGGGTCCCGCAGGCTGAGCTCGCACGTCACGCCTATGCACGGGGCCTGGAACCTCCCTCCAGCCCCGAGACGGTGTCAGAAGAACTACGCTGATCAGCTTGCGCCACGTTCTCGTCAACGCCGGGCCTCTGATGGCCCTGGGCAAGCTCAACCGCCTCCATTTGCTCGTCGATCTGTATGGGACCGTCCACATTCCCCATGCGGTCTATCGCGAGGTCATTGTCGAGGGAACAGCTCAGGGCGCGCCCGATGCTTTTTTAATTCGTCTCTTCCTGGAAGCCCGGAAGCTTCCCGTCGTCGAAGCTTCCAAAGAAGTCCTCCTCGGCTATTTACCACCGGCCATCCTCGGAGCAGGAGAAACGGAGCTTCTGGCTCTGGCCCGCGACTTCCAGGATGTCCTTGTCCTCTTGGACGACGAAGAGGCAAGGAACGAGGCCCGGCGGCTGGGGCTTCCCGTGAAGGGTACCCTGGGCATCTTGATCGAAGCGTGGCGCACCGGCGTCCTCCCCTTTGAGGAGACGGAGGTCTTGATCCTGGAGATCGCCGCCCGGCCCGACATCTGGATCAGTGAGAGGCTCTGCCGCCAGGTACTGGAGCAACTGGCTCAGAGGGCAACTCAAGGGTGATTCCGGATCGTCATCGCATCGCGATATCGTTGCCGCGATGAATGCAGCACCCTACCCCAGACGCCTCCCAGCCCTCCTCCTCATACTCGGCCTCTTCGCCTTTCCAGTCCACCCAGCCGAGACCCCAAAGCCTGCGCCACCGCTGCCCAGGGTGGACAATCTCCCTCTCATCAAGGTCCCCGCCAAGGGGCCCGGCCGCAATGAATTCGCCGTCCTCCTCACCGGCGACGGCGGCTGGGCGAAAACCGACAGGGGGCTATCTCAAGCCCTGGCCAAGGGCGGGATTTCCGTCGTCGGCTGGAACTCGCTGCACTACTTCCTCAAGCGTCGCGAGCCGGACCGCGCGGCGAAGGACCTGGCACGCATCCTCCGCCACTTCCTCGCCCTCTGGCACAAGGAGAAAGTCATCCTCATCGGCTACTCCTTCGGCGCCGACGTCATGCCGTTCCTGGCCAACCGCCTGCCGGCGGACCTGGCGGAGAAGATCTCGCTCATCGCTCTGCTCGGACCCTCGGAGTCCGCCGACTTCCGTTTCCATCCCCGGGAGTGGCTCGGCAAGCCCTCTCCTGAGTATCGACCGGTCAGCCCTGAGATCGAGAAGCTCGCGGGCAAGCAGATCCTCTGCTTTTATGGCGCAACGGAAAGGGAAAAGACCCTGTGCCTGAAGCTTCGTCCGGGTCTGGTGCAGCCCATCGCAAGGCCGGGCAGCCACATCGTCGGCAAGAACTACCCTCCCATCGCGGCAGCGATCCTCGCCCACGAACGGAAAGCGCCCTGAGGACGCAGATCTCCGGGGCAGCTACAATGACGGCCCTATGAAGCCGATTTTCCTCGCCACCCTGCTCGTCCTCGCATTCGTCTTCCCGGCCGCCGCGGTCGAGGAGACCATGAACCTGGAACCTTTCGGCAAGATCACCCTCTATCACTCCACCCCGCGCCCCTCCCACATCGCCCTGTTCATCTCCGGCGACGGCGGCTGGAACCTGGGCGTCGTCGACATGGCCCGCGAGCTCTCGGGGCTGGACGCCCTGGTCGCCGGCGTCGACATCCGACACTACATGAAGGCTTCGACCGCCGAGCCCGACAAGTGCTGGGACCCGGGCTCCGACTTCGCGGAGCTCGGCCGGGCCCTGGAGAAGAGGCTCGGGTATCCCGGCAAGGTGGCGCCGGTCCTCGTGGGCTACTCCTCGGGCGCCACCATCGTCTACGCCGCCATGGCGCAGGCGCCGCCCCACACCTACCGCGGCGGCCTCTCCCTCGGTTTCTGCCCGGACCTGATCGTCAACCACCCCATCTGCAAGGGCCGTGAGGCGTCCTGGATCCATGACCCCCACGGCAAGGGCGTCGACTTTCAGCCCGTGGCCCTGACCGATCCCTGGCTCGCCTTCCAGGGCGACATCGACCAGATCTGCACGCCGGAGGACACCCGGACCTATCTTTCCAAGGTGGAGAACGGCGAGCTCGTCTGGCTGCACAAGGTGGGGCACGGCTTCTCGGTGCCCAAGAACTGGATGCGCCAGTTCAAGGAAGGATTCGCGAAAGTGACGGGCCAGTCGCGGTAGGATTTCCCTTCATGAAGGAGGCCCCCAGCGCGCCGTCTCCGCCCGCGGCGGAATTGACGGCGGAAGACAAGTATCGGCTCCTCCTCGAAGTCTCCGAAGCCGCCAACTCGCATCTCGACCTCGCCGCCGTGCTCGAAGCGGTGGCCCACGCCCTCGCGCCGTCGATCCCGGTGGGAGGTGTGGGCGTGGCCACGGTGGACGGCGACCTGCTGCTCCCCCACTCCATCTACATCGCGGGCGTCGAGCGTCGCGAGGGGGACTCCTTCACCGACGTGGTGGCCCGCTGGCTGCACATTCCCCCGGAGCAGATGGGTCCGCAGTGGAAGCCGCCCGTGCCCGTGGCCGGCTCGGGCACGGAATTCGTGGGACGCACGGGAAGGGCCTACGTCTGCGAGGACCTCACCCGGGGCGCCCGCTTCCCCGAGGACGCGCGGCTGCTGGCCGCCGGCGTCCGGTCCTACGTCCGCGTGCCGCTCCAGATGCGGGAGCGGCTGGTGGGCTCGATGTCGTTCTCACGCCAGACGGCGGGACCCTTTCCGCCGCACGAGGTGGCCGTCTTCGAGGCCGTGGCCCGCCCCATCGCCGCCGCCGTGGCCAATGCCCTCGCCTTCGAGGAGATCTCCCGCCTCACCCGCCAGCTTCAGGACGAAAACCTCGCCCTGCGCCAGGAGATCGACGAGCGCAGCATGTTCGAGGAGATCGTCGGCGTCTCGCAGGCGCTGCGCGACACCCTCGCCCGCGTCGACAAGGTGGCAGCCACGGACGCGACCGTGCTCCTCACCGGCGAAACCGGCACCGGCAAGGAGCTGGTGGCCAGGGCCATCCACCGCCATTCGCCGCGGGCCAAGCGCGCCCTGGTGGCCGTCAACTGCGCGGCCCTGCCGGCGTCGCTCATCGCCTCGGAGCTCTTCGGCCACGAAAAGGGGGCCTTCACCGGCGCGCTCCAACGCCGCGTCGGCCGCTTCGAGCTGGCCGCCGGGGGCTCCATCTTCCTCGACGAGATCGGCGAGATCCCGCCCGAGGTGCAGGCGACGCTGCTGCGGGTGCTCCAGGAGGGCACCTTCGAGCGCGTCGGCGGCAGCCAGCCCATCGCCACCGACGCCCGGGTCATCGCCGCCACCAACCGCGACCTCTCGGCGGCCGTGGCGGCGGGCACCTTCCGCAGCGACCTCTTCTACCGCCTGAACGTCTTCCCCATCGAGATCCCGCCTTTGCGCCAGCGGCGCGAGGACCTGCCCATCCTCGTCGAATACTTCGTGGCCCGCTACGCGGCGCGCCTCGGCAAGCGCTTCGAGAGCATCGAGAAAAGCTCCATGGACCGCATCCTCGCCTACTCCTGGCCAGGCAACGTGCGCGAGCTGCAGAACGTCATCGAGCGCGCCACCATTCTTTCGGAAGGCGCGGTGCTGCGGGTGGACGAGCCGTTGATCGGGGGCGGCAGCTCACCCTCTCCCGCCGGTCTCCCCTTGCCCGACGGTCTGCGAGAGCTGGAGAAGCGGCAGATCGAAGAGGCCCTGGCCCAATCCGGAGGCCGGGTCTCTGGAGCGAAAGGCGCCGCCGCGCGCCTGGGCGTGCCGGCCACGACGCTGGAATCGCGGATCAAGCGGCTGGGGATCGACAAGCGACGGCTCTAGCGTCTTCCGAAATCTCGTGAATTACCGAGATCTCGTAACGGCTCGCCGTCGTGAATTTCCGGCCGGACCTCTGTAAACCTCTGATTCTTCGACATCGCCGACTCTGGCACCGATCGTGTACTGGCCTCCCGGCGGGGAGCCGAGACGATGTTGCGCATCGAGACACGATCCGAATCCGACGAAGCCGTCACTTACGCCCTGGCCGGCCAGCTCACGCAGGAGCATCTGGAAGAGCTGAGAGAGTTGGTCAAGGCGGCCCGTTCTCAGGGACGGCGGGTGACGCTCGATCTCGCCGGCGTCGTGCTCGTGGACCGCGAGCTCGTCCGCTTCTTCGCCTGCGACAAGGCGAAGGGCTTCGAGCTGGTCCACTGCCCCGCCTATGTCCTCTCGTGGATGAAATGCGAGGGGGAGGAAGAGGAGAGGTAAGTCATCATGAGATTTCGTACTCTGACCGTGCCGCTGGCCCTGGCGCTGCTGGCACTGGCGGTATTGGTTGCGTTCAGCGCGGGAGCAGCCTGGGGAGAGCAGGAGCCGGCGACCGCCCAGGCCGGACAGACCGTTCAGGCCGGACAGGCGCCGGCCGTTCTCCGGCTGTCGTTGACCGAGGCCATCCGGCGGGCCCTGGACGAGGGCACGGCGGCCCAGCTCGCCACGGAGCGGGTGGGCGATGCAGAGGCCAGGGCCCTGGAGGCCCGTTCGGCGCTGCTGCCCCAGATCAGCGCCGGCGGCCAGCTCTCCAACCAGACGCTCAACCTGGCCACCTTCGGCCTCACGCTGCCGGGCATACCGCTCGTCACGCCGCCGTTCAACGTCGTCGACACCCACATCACGGTGGCCATGAACATCATCGACCTCGCGGCGAAGCGGCGCTACCAGGCAGCCCAGGCCGGCGTCCGCGTGAGCGAAGAGGACCGCCGGCGCACCGAGAACGAGGTGGCCGCGGCCGTGGCTTCTCTCTACGTTTCCCTGGGCCGCAGTGGCGCCCGCATCGACGTGATCAAGGCCAACGTCGACCTCTTCCAGCGGCTGCGCCAGATCGCCCTGGATCAAAAGAACGCCGGCGTCGGCACGCGCCTCGACACCACGCGGGCCGACGTCCAGCTCGCCCGCCAGCAGCAGGCGCTGCTGGTCGCCACCAACCAGCTCAACCTGGCGCGCCTCGCCCTGCTGCGGGCCATCGGCGCGGACCTCGGCGCCGACGTGGTGCTCACCGACGACGGGACCTCCGCGGCCCCGGTGCCCACGCTGGCCGAGGCGCTGGCCGCGGCAAAGCAGAGGCGGCCCGAGCTGGCGCTCCTCGACCAGCGCCTGCGCACCGCCGCCCTGGCGATCGAGGCAGCCCAGGCGGAGAGGCTCCCCACGGTGGCTGCCCAGGCGCAGGGAATCGAGAGCGGCAACCGGGTGCGGGACCTCGACTGGAGCCGGTCGATCGGCGCGGTGGTCAACGTGCCGCTCTTCACCGGCCGTCGCGTCGAGGCCCACGTGATCGCGGCCCGCTCGCAACAGCAGCAGCTTTTGATCCAAAAGAAGGACACCGAGCGCCAGATCGAGCAGGACGTGCGCCAAGCCCTTCTCAGTTGGGAGAACGCCCAAAGCCGGGTCGAGCTCGCCGACCAGAGCGTGAGGCTGGCCGAGGACGAGCTCGACCAGGCCAGCGACCGCTTCAAGGCCGGCGTGGCGCCATCGATCGAGGTCGACAACGCCCAGACCTCCCTCGCCGCCGCCCGCGACACGCGCATCGACTCCCTGGCCGACGAATCGCAGGCGCGCTACGACCTCGCGCGGGCCACGGGCCAGATCCGTTCCCTCATCGTTCCCGAGGGCGCTCCCGCCGGCAATCCATCGAATTCCAACGCAATGCAAAATACCCGGCACGACGGAGGGAAGTGAAATGAGCAGTCCAATGAGAGTCGAAAAAAACACCGGGACGCCGGCACCGGAGCCCGCGGCCCCGAAGAAGCGGGGAGTCCGCAGGTACTTCGTCCTCGCGGTCCTCGGCGTGCTGGTGATCGTCGGCGGGATCTACGGCTACCAGACCTTCGTCTTCTACGAGCACCACGCCACCACCGACGACGCCCAGATCGACGGCGACATCGACCCCGTGCTGCCCCGCGTCTCGGGCTACGTCACCGAAGTGCTGGTGCACGAGAACCAGCCGGTCCATGCCGGCGACGTGCTGGTGAAGATCGACCCCAGGGACCTCCAGGCCAAGGCGGACCAGGAGCAGGCGGCCCTCGTCAACTCCCAGGCGGCGGTGTCCGTCGCGGTGGCGAACGTGGCCAACATGCGGGCCGCCCAGGCCAGCAGCCGGGCCAAGGCCGCCAGCTCCCAGGCCGACGTCACCGCCGCCCGCACCAAGCAGGAGATGACCGCGGCCGACCTCGCCCGCTACAAGACGCTGGTGGCCAAGGAGGAGATCTCCCAACAGCAGTACGACGCCGCGCGCGCCGCCGCCGATTCGGCCCGCGCCTCGGCCGAGGCCTCCCGCTCCACCGCCGAAGCCGCCCTCTCCACCGCCGAAGCCGCGACCGCGCAGATCGACGCGGCCCAGCGCCAGGTGGCCGCGGCCCAGGCCTCCGTGGCCATGCACCAGGCCACCCTGGAGGCGGCGAAGCTCCAGCTCTCCTACGCCGTGGTGACGGCTCCGGCCTCCGGCATCGTTTCCAAGAAGGCGGTCGAGGTGGGCCAGTACGTCCAGGCCGGCCAGCCGCTGCTCGCCATCGTCGAGGGGAGCGACACGTGGGTCAGCGCCAACTTCAAGGAGACGCAGCTCGCCAAGATGCATCCCGGCCAGGCGGCCGAGATCGAGGTGGACGCCTATCCCGGCCACGTTTTCCATGGCCGCGTCGAGTCGCTGTCCGCGGCCACCGGCGCCAAGTTCTCCCTGCTGCCGCCAGACAACGCCACCGGCAACTTCACCAAGGTCGTGCAGCGCGTGCCGGTCAAGATCGTCTTCACCGATCCGGCGGACCCGAAACGCCCGCTGCGCGTGGGCATGAACGTCAACGTCACGGTCAATCTGGATTGATCAGGGGATCGATCGGGATTCCCAGGGATATTGGGAGAGGGTTACGCCAATGGCCCAGCAGGGCGCCAACAAATGGATCATCACCATCACGGTCATCCTGGCCTCGGTGATCGAGCTCATCGACACGTCGATCGTCAACGTCGCCCTCCCCCAGATGATGGGCAACCTGGGGGCGACGCTCGATCAGATCGCCTGGGTGGTGACCGGCTACGTGGTGGCCAACGTCATCGTCATCCCGATGACCGGCTGGTTCGCCACGGTCTTCGGCCGCCGCAACTACTTCACCGGCTCGCTCATCCTGTTCACCATCGCCTCGTTCTTCTGCGGCCACGCGACCGGTCTGTGGGAATTGGTGATCTTCCGCTTCATCCAGGGCGCCGGCGGCGGCGCCATGCTTTCGACCTCGCAGGCCATCCTGGTGGAAACCTTCCCGCCCGAAGAGCTGGGGATGGCCAACGGCCTCTTCGGCCTCGGCGTGGTGGTGGGGCCCACCATCGGCCCCACGCTCGGCGGCTGGATCACCGACAGCTACTCCTGGCGCTGGATCTTCTACGTCAACCTGCCCATCGGCATCCTCGCCGCGCTGATGGCCATGGCCTTCATTCCGGAATCCGGAGACGTGCGCCGGGTGACCAAGGTGGACTGGGCGGGGATCGCCCTGCTGGTGGGCGGCATCGGCTCCCTGCAGATCGTGCTCGAACGCGGCGAGAGCGAGGACTGGTTCGCGGCCAACTACATCATCGTGCTCAGCGTCATCGCCGTCCTGAGCCTCGCAGCATTCATCTGGCGGGAGCTCACGGTCGACCATCCGATCGTGGACCTGCGGGTGCTCAAGGACCGCTCGCTCGCCGTGGGCACCTTCTTCACCTTCATCATGGGCTTCGGCCTCTATGCCTCGGTGTTCATCTTCCCTGTCTTCGCCCAGAACCTGCTCGGCTTCACGGCCATGCAGACAGGCCTGATCCTGCTGCCGGGCTCCGTGGCGACGGGAATCATGATGCCCGTGGTGGGCCGGCTGCTGCAGAAGGGAGTGCCGGCGCAGCTCATGAACGCCCTCGGCTTCATCTCGTTCTTCTTCTTCACCTGGATGCTCTCCCACTCGACCCTGTCCTCGGACCGCCTGGACTTCTTCTGGCCGCTGATCCTGCGCGGCGTGGGCCTTGGCTTCCTGTTCGTGCCGCTGACCACCCTGGCGCTGTCGAATCTGCGCGGCAAGGACATCGCCCAGGGCGCGGGGCTGACCAACATGATGCGCCAGCTCGGCGGCTCCTTCGGCGTGGCGCTGGTGGCCACTTTCGTCCAGTACCGCTCCTGGACGCACCGGCTCAACCTGCTCGCCCACACGTCGATCTACGACACCGCCGTGCGCGAGCGGCTCGCCGCGGTCACTCAGGGGCTGATGGCCAAGGGCTCAAGCTTCTACCAGGCCCAGCAACAGGCCTACGCAGCGCTGGAAGGCGCCGTGGTGAAGCAGACCTTCCTGCTCACCTACATGGACGCCTTCCGCGTCGTCGGCGTCTTCTTCCTGTGCTGCATCCCCATGCTGCTGCTGTTCAAGCGCCGGGCCGGGGCCGCGACGGCGCCGGTGTCGATGCACTGAAACCTGACCCCACGCCGAGGGCGAAAGGCGAGGCCTTTCGCCCCGTCTCGTCATAGACGAAGCGGAGCCCGCCCAGCCGTCTCCCCTGGGAAGCGCGGAACAGGACAGCGCTTCCCGGATGAGCTCCAAACCACGCCTGCAGATCCTCCGGACGGGTCAGTGGCAGAACGCGGCGCCCGAGCTTGAAATTGATCATTCCAAAGATCACCTCGTTGGACTGGCCGGGCGGCAGATAGGCGGGCACGGGCACGGAGCCGGGAATCGTGCGCGCCACCGCGGCCGTCATCTCGCCCATCTCTTTGACGGGATCGATCAGCGCCTGCACCGCCGTCTGCAAAACCACGAAAAGCAGGAGCATGGCCATGGCCACCCGGACGGGCAGTCCTGTCTGCCGCCCGCGAATGAGCAGGACGAAAAGAACGGCGCCGATTCCTAGAGACAGACAGCCGAACGACAGGATAAGACCTTTCGAGACGGTAGCCTGGACCGGCATGAGGGTCGCAGGGAGATACGGCGCCCAACCGATCCAAAGCGACAAACCGCCGAGCAGCAGAAAGACGCAACCGGCAAAGCCGAGAAGAATGAGCAGAGTCCGCCGATCCCAGAAGCGCTCGCCGGCTCCCGCCAACCACCAGGCCACGCAGGCCGACCACGCGGGCACCAGCGGCATCAGGTACATCTCCCGCTTGCTCGACGCCGCCGTCAGCAGCAGCACACCGAGACCCAGCGTCGCGAGCAGAAGCCGGCGCGCCTCACTTCCCGGCGCGCCGCGGCGGAAGACTCCCGCCCGCCACAGCGCCGGCAACGCGAGCGCCCAGGGTAGAAGCTGTAATGGAGTCTGGATCAGGTAGTAATAGAACGGCTGCGTGTGGCCGAAACGGGCGCTCTGGGCGGTGTGGGCGAAGCGGCTCGCCGTGTTGGCCACCAGGCATTCCTTGAGACCGGCCCATCCGGCGGCCCGGTAGAGCGCCATGGCCCACGGCGTCACCAGCAGGGCGAAGATTGCCACGCCCAGCGCCGCGAGGAGCGCGAGCTCTCGCACGGCCTTTCCCCGTCGCGCCGCCAGCAGATAGAGCACCGGCGGCCCGGCGCCCAGGCCGATCGCCACCACGCCTTTGCTGAGGAAACCGAGGGCAACGGCGACGGCGACGAGCAGCCGCGCCCATCTCGCTTCAGACGCCGAACGCGGCTCGGCGAGCACCGCGAATCCGAGATGGGACAGGGCGACGAAGAAGGTCAGAGCCGGGTCGACGACCACCCTCCCGAGGTTCTGCACGAACACCACGGTGGTGCCGAGCACCACGAGGGCCAGAATTCCCTGGCGCGGCCCTCCCAGACGCCGCCCGATCGCATAGGCGACCATCAGCGTCAGCGCCGAGAACAGGGCGGACGGCAGGCGCGCCACGGCATCCGAGAGGCCGAAGACGCGAAACGCCGCCACCTGTACCCACCAGTACAGGGGCGGCTTCTCCAGGAACGGCTCGCCGTTGAGCCGCGGCACGACGAGATCGCCGCTGTCCAGCATGCCCCGGCCCACGGCCGCCCCGGTAGGCTCGTCCGGGCTCCACAGCGAATGGGAGCCGATACCGGCGAAGGCGATCAGGATCGCGAGACAACAGGCCGCCGCCGGCCCGGCCGGTCCGGCATTGAATCGCGCCTCAGGGGAAGAGGGTCGCATCCACAAGTCGTGAACCTCAGTCAGCGCCGCCGGACGACGTCGTATTGCAGCGAGACGATCCCCGACGCCGAGTACACCCTGTGGCCGGTCAGCTTCAGCTTCGCCCTCCGGGCCGGCGGCAGCACCAGAGGGATGCCGCCGCCGAGGAGGACCGGTTCGATGGCGACCTCGACCCGGTCCACGAGCCCGGCGTCGAGCAGGCTGCGGAACAGCCCGCCGCCGCCGAACAGCCAGATGTCCTTGCCCGGCTGCTTGCGCAGAGCGTTCAGCGCCTTCTTCTCGTCGCCGGCCACGATCGTCACCTCCGGGTGGTCCTCCTGCCGGAGCGTACGGGAGAAGACGAGCACCTTGAAACCGGACACCCCGCCGCCGCGAGGCATGGTCTCGTACGTCCGGCGGCCGATGAGGAAGGTGTCGAACTGCGCGAACAGCGCGCGGAAATCGATCTCCGGATCCTTGACGATCCAGTCGGCCTCGCCCTTCGGGCCCGCGATGTAACCGTCCAGGCTCGCCGCCACGGCATAGCGGATTCGTCTCATGAAGGCCTCCTCGCGGCGTAGGACTCTAGCACCGTCCTCGACGCGGCCCTCCCCCAGCACAGCAGGCGATTTCGGAGAGAAACGCTACCCTTGCGCCCTCACACAGATCTCCAAAATGGACCTATACAGCTTGAATTTGCCCTCGGCCTATTGACAACAGCCATGACTATACCTATATTGCCGTCATCGAACAAGGAATCCGGCGTCAATGACGGCGCCTGACCGACGAGCCCCGAAAGGGCTCAAGAAAGGAGTAAGAAGTGGCTAAGAAGGTGACGGACCCGACGGACCCGACCAAGAAGACGCGTTCGAGAGCTCTACGGCAGCGGGAGAAGTTCCAGGTGTTGCGGAGTGTCGCCACGGCGACAGCCGCCAACGCCGCGGACCTGCCGGCGAGCGAGGTCCCGCGCAAATCCCTGGATGGCGTGCTCACGGAGATCGACAAGATCCTCGAGGAGCAGGCCGACTTCCGGGCGAACAAGCAGATGTCCACACAGCGCCTGCAGGCCCTGCTCAACCAGGGAGGGAAGCTCGCCACCGTGCTGAGGACCATCGCCAAGCAGCACTACGGTCACGGCAACGACAAGTTGGTGCAGTTCGGTGTCCAGCCGCTGCGCAGCCGCCCCAAGCCCACCGTGGAGCCGCCCACGCCGCCCGCTGAAGGCGGGCCCACGCCCCCCACCTCCACCACCCCTTCCACCAGCAAGTAACGCCGTTCGCGGGGGCGTGCCGAGCGCACGCCCCCTTTTCTTGTCTCCGCACTTCCCTTTCCCAAGCCACCTCGTTGCGATTCCGAGCGTCCTCTTCGTCTCGACGAGCGTCCTCCTTGCGTCACGGCGCCTGCTCGTCGAGCCGATGAGCACGCCACTTCCTTCGATGAGTCCGCACTTCGGAACGACGAGCAGACTCTTTGCGGCAAAGAGCATGCTATTTCTGTCGATGAGCACACACGTTGCGACAAGTGGCACGCACTTTGTCCCGAGGAGCACGCTCTTTCTTCGAAAGTGTGTGCTCCTCGGCATTTGTGGCGTGCACCTCGGTCCGAAGAGCATGCTCATTCCTCAAAAGAGCATGCTCGTTTCTCAAAAGTGTGTGCTTCTCGGAGAAAAGAGTGTGCTCCTCGCGCCAAGTGCCCTGCTCCTTTGTAGAAGGAGAGTGCTCCTCGGCATTTGGAGCCTGCTCATCGCACCGAAGAGCATGCTCTTTGCCGCAAGGAGCAGGCTCTTTATCACGAGGAGCAGGCTCTTTACCGCAACGAGCAGGCTCCTTATCGCGAGAAGCATGCTCTTTACCGCAAGGAGCGTGCTCCTTAGCGCGAGGAGCATGCTTCTCGAGCCGAAGTGTGTGCTCATCGAGACGAAGAGCACGCTCATTCTTCGGACGCGTCCGCCTTTCGGCGCCTAGACTGCGGCCACCGCTCCCTCGAGCCGGCCTTCCGCCTGCCGGCGGTTCCACTTCTCCACGTTGACACCCTTCACGATCAGCCAGAGGCAGAGCGAGGACTCGCCGATGAAGGAAGGGATCAGGATGACGGGGAAAAGCCGTCCTGCCAGATCGGGAGAGAGAAGCAACGCGAAGCTGTTCACCAGGTAGCACACGCCGGCGATCTGCAGGAGCACGCCGATCGTCTTGGGAAAGTAGCCCGACTTGACGATCAGGTGCCCTGCGACGAGGCAGAAGCAGGCGAAGAAGATCAGGGCGACGCCGAAGCCGTAGCCGTGCGCACTGATCGCCAGCCGCGACAAGGCATTGAGTTGCTCGGGCGCCAGAGCCTTGAGGTACTCCGCCTTGCCCAGCGGCAGCACCGCTTCGACGAGATAGAGCGTGATCGCCGCTTCGACGGCCATCGAGATCACGTCGAAGAAGATCGCCAGCACCGCGAGATCCCGGCTGACGGGCCGCAGCAGGAGCCAGAAGATCCAGCCCATGGCGATGGCGCAGATCAGCAGGAAGAGCTCGGCCGCGATCCCGAACCGCCACAACGGCTCCAGCGACCGGAGATTGGCCGCCGTGGCCGCCGCATCGCCCGCGACCACGACCTTGCCCCGGACGTACGCCTCGTCGAAGAGCCCGATGGCGATGATGACGAGGTACAGCAAGCCGCCGATTCTCGCCAGCACCTGAGGTGAAGCCTCGACTCGTCGCTCGTTCATGATCGTCCCTCCTGGCATTCTCTCCTCCATACGGCCGGGGGACGAAATTCTTACCGGCGCGGCCTTACTCGCGGAGATACGCGGCGGAGGGCTTCGGCGTTGCCAAGCAGAGCGGCCTGCACGAAAGCGTCCTGCCGTTCCTCCAGCGTCGCGGCCTGGGCGAGGCGCTCGGCGTCGTCCCAACGTCCCAGGCAGAGCGCCGTCGACAAGGTCAAAGGAGCTCCCCGCCTCAGGAGCTGCTCGGCCGCCGCGAAATTGCCGTTGTAGATCGCAGCGTCGCTGTGCGTGCCGAAGCGGCCCTCATAGACGGTTCGGCCATCGGGCGAAGCTCCGGCATCGACCAGCACGTCGATGAGCCGCGTCTGCACTCCGCACTCGCGTGCGATCCAGGACCAGCACACGAGCCGCAGCGCGTAATCGAGCTGCTCCTGCAGATGGTCCGCTCCCTCGCGCTGCGCGGCCTGGAGGATCGCCCGCGCCACCTCGGCGGCGTTCTCCGGCAACTTGCCATTGCGGACCGGGTCCTCCGCCACGAACCAGAGCAGATACGGCTGCCGGAAGAATCCATCCAGGGCGCCGCCGACCCTGTCGCGCAGCCAGGCGCCTGGAGAGCCGAGGCGCTCCCGGACCAGCCGGGGATGAGCCGCAAGGAGCTGTTCCAGCGTGGCCACGTCGCCGGTGTCCATGGCGGTCACCGCTTCATGAAAGAGCGCGTCGAGCCGTCTGGCTTCGTCCATTCCGATTTCATTGTAGAGGGAAAAGGTGGAGCTCCCGCACGTGAGCGTCATCTGCTATCGGGCGATGAAGCACAAGACTGAAGGCGAGCCGTCAGGCCGGGACTGGTCTCCCGCTCGTCAGGCGGTCTTACTGGCCTCGCTTCTCGCCAGGTTTGCGTCCGGCCCAACGGGTCGGGATACCTTAGCCCAGGGCCGAGGCCGAAGGCCGACGCCCTGGGTCGGCAGGCCCCGCAGCCCCGGTGCGGCCTGAAGGGTCGCGACACCCGCAAGGTGATCGTCTACGAGCGGTCGAGAGGCAGCTTCATGGACTGGGTGCGGGCCCACCGCGAGCGTGAGTGGAGAGAGTGGGAGGAGAAGCACCACATCCCGCCTCCGCCGCCCCCGCAGTAGGAACGAGCCGTAGGAAAGAAAAGCTCCCCCGCGGTCCTCCTCATCGCCGTCGAGGACACCATCTTCGTTGCGATCGATGCCGATGCGCACGCCCGAGCCGGGCGGAACACAGGTATAGGTCAACTCGCCGCCGTCCTGCAAGGCGCGCTGGCGCAGATTGGCATCGGAAAGCGGCGCGTCGCTTCTCCGGTTGCCGATGAAACGGTCCGCAGCGACGTCATAGAGATATCCCTTTTCGCCGTGGTTGCTCTCGCCCTTGACCACCAGGTCGCACTCCCCGGCCC
>JBAPYB010000064.1:0-12516 GCA_049284515.1 Thermoanaerobaculia bacterium | reverse complement strand
GGCGCGGTCGAGGCGATGGCGCGCCAGCCCGAGGCGTCCGGCCAGATCAACACCGCCATGATCATCACCGCGGCGATGATCGAAGGTGCGACGCTGTTCGCCGTCGTCGTGGGCCTGATGGCCTCGCTGGGGTGAGGCTGGCATGAGCGCGCGAGCACAGATGGCGCTGACCACGCTGGCGGCGGCCCTGTGGGCCGTGCCGGCGCTGGCCGCTGAAAAGGCGGGCGAGGAAGCCCCCAACCTGCTTGCCGGCGACCTCGGCAACTCGTTCTGGACGCTGGTGATCTTCCTGATCGTGCTGGTCGTCCTCGGCAAGTTCGCCTGGGGGCCGCTGCTGAGCGGTCTCCAGGCGCGGGAGAGCTACATCCGCAAATCCCTGGAGGATGCGAAGCACCTCCACGAGGCCGCCGTGGCCGAACGCAAGGAGTGGGAGCAGAAGCTGGCCGCCGCCCGCGGCGAGGCTTCGGCCATCGTCGACGAGGGGCGCCGCGACGCCGACGTGGTGAAGCGGCGGATCGAGGCGACGGCCAAGGAGGAGGCGGACAAGATGATCGAGCGCGCCAAGCGCGAGATCCAGATCGCCACCGACACGGCCACCAAGGAGCTCTACACGCACGCGGCGGAGCTCGCCACCCGGTTGGCCGGGCAGGTCATCGGCCGCGAAGTGTCACCGCAGGACCACCAGCGCCTGATCGCCGAAGGCATCGCCGGCATCGAAGGCGCGCAGCGGAACTAGAGCTATGGCGCCAACGCCGAAAAAAGTGGACGATCGCGACCTCGCCGTGGGCCGGCTCTACGCCGAGGCCATCCTCGCGCTCGCCGAGGAGCGGGGCCAGAGCGACGCGCTGCTCGACGAGCTGAAGGACTTGGTGGAGTTCCTCGACCAGAACCCCAAGGTCGAGCACTTCCTGGCGAGCCAGATGGTGGACGAGCCGGGGCGCGCCCGGGTGCTCGACGAGCTGTTCCGGGGCAAGGCGAGCGAGCTGCTGCTCGACGCCCTCCAGGTGATCAACCGCAAGGGGCGGCTCGGCCAGCTCCGCGCCATCGTCGAAGCCTACCGCGCCGCCCTGCGCGACAAGCGCGGCTGGGTCGACGTCCACGTCCGCACGGCCGTGCCGCTGGACGACGCGCAGCGCAACCGGTTGCAGCAGGTCCTCGCCGCCTCGACCGGCAGGAAGCCGACGCTGATCGAGAAGCTCGATCCGGCTCTCCTGGGCGGCCTGGTCGTCGAGGTCGAGGGGAAGAAGTTCGACGCCAGCGTGGCGTCCCGGCTGCAGGATTTGAGCGAGGCGCTGCTGGCGCGGGCCTCGCGCGAGATTGTTGGCGGCAGAGCCTACGTTGCCGAGCCCTGATCGAGGAGCGTTATGAGATTCAAAGTCGACGAGATCGCGTCGGTCATCGAAGAGGAAATCCGGAATTACCGCACCGAGGTCGACCTCAGCGAGGTGGGCAAGGTGCTTGAGGTGGGCGACGGCATCGCCCGCATTTACGGCCTCACCGGCGCCATGGCCGGCGAGCGCCTGGAGTTCGCCAACGGCGCCCAGGGCCAGGTGTTCAACTTGGAGGAGGCCTCGGTGGGCGCCGTCGTCCTCGGCGACTACTTAGGGATCAAGGAGGGCGACGAGGTGCGCCGCTCCCGCGAGCTGCTCTCCGTGCCCTGCGGCCCGGCGCTGATCGGCCGCGTCGTCGACCCGCTCGGCCGGCCGCTGGACGGCATGGGCGTCATCGAGACGCCGCACCGCCGGCCGCTGGAGTTCAAGGCTCCGGGCATCGCCGAGCGCCAGCCGGTCAACGAGCCGCTGCAGACCGGCATCAAGGCCATCGACTCCATGATCCCCATTGGCCGCGGCCAGCGCGAGCTGATCATCGGCGACCGCAAGACGGGCAAGACGGCCGTGGCCATCGACACGATCGTCAACCAGCGGGGCGGCGACGTGATCTGCGTCTACGTCGCCATCGGCCAGAAGGAGTCGACCGTCGTCGGCCTGGTGGACCGGCTGCGCGAGGTCGGCGCCATGGACTACACGATCGTCATCTCGGCCGGCTCGTCCGATCCGGCGCCGCTCCAGTACATCGCCCCCTACGCCGGCGCGGCCATGGCCGAGTACTTCATGTACCAGGAGGGCCGGGCCACGCTCTGCGTCTACGACGACCTGTCGAAGCAGGCGCAGTCGTACCGCCAGCTTTCGCTGCTGCTGCGCCGGCCGCCGGGCCGCGAGGCCTATCCGGGCGACGTCTTCTACCTCCACTCGCGCCTCCTGGAGCGCAGCGTCAAGCTGCGCGAGGAGTTCGCCGTGGTGCCCAAGGACACGCCGGCCGACAGCCGCGACCGGAAGGTAAGCCTCAAGCATCCGCAGGGCCTCCAGGCGCCGGCCGAGCACCGGCCCGACGACACCGACGGCGCCTATCACCGGCCCCACGGCAAGCACAAGGCCGAGGCCTGGCTCGCCACCCTGGACGACCGCGACAAGTACAAGGTCCACCGCTTCCCCGACACCGGCGGCTCGATGACGGCGCTGCCGGTCATCGAAACGCTGGAGGGCGAGGTCTCGGCCTACATTCCGACCAACGTGATCTCGATCACCGACGGCCAGATCTACCTCGAGCCCGACCTCTTTTTCGCCGGTGTGCGGCCCGCCATCAACGTCGGCATCAGCGTCTCGCGCGTCGGCGGCAACGCCCAGCGCAAGGCGATGAAGAAGGTCGCCGGCTCGCTGCGCCTCGACCTCGCGGCCTTCCGCGACCTCGAAGCCTTCTCGCAGCTCGGCACCGAGCTCGACGCCGCCACCCAGCGCCAGCTCGACCGCGGCCAAAGGATGGTGGAGCTGCTCAAGCAGCCGCAGTACAAGCCCTACAACGTCAACGAAGAGGTGCTGTCGATCTTCGCCGGCACCCGCGGCTTCCTCGACGACGTGCCGGTCAAAGACGTGCCGAAGTTCGAGGCGGCGCTGCTCAAGCACTTTGCCGACGAGCAGCCGGAGATCGTCGAGACCCTGGACCGCACGGGCGCGCTCTCCGACGATCTCGCCGACAAGATCGGCCAGGTGATCCGCGACTTCAAGACGCAGTGGAAGGCCTAGGAGCCGGGGATGGCCAATCGACGAGTCCTCGTAAAGCGCCGCAAGTCGGTGCGCAATATCCGCAAGATCACGCGCACCATGCAGCTCATCGCGACCGCCCGCTTCCAGGCGGCGTTCAGCCGGGCCGTGGCCTCCCGCCCCTACACCGAGAAGCTCGCCGAGCTGGTGGCCGACCTGTCGCGGGCGGCCGGCGACGTCGATCACCCGTTGCTCAAGACCCATGACGAGGTGAAGCGCTCGGCCGTCGTCGTCGTCACCGCCGACCGCGGCCTCGCCGGCGGCTACAACGCCAACGTGTTGCGCACCGCCGTCGCCCACCTCGACCAGCAGGGCGCTCAGGGGATTACGAACGACGTCCACATGGTGGGCAAGAAGGGAATCTCCTATTTCCGCTTCCTGCGGCGGGAGGTCGCCGAGCAGACCACGGGGATCGGCGACAAGCCCCGCTTCGACCAGGTCGAGCCGATCGCCAACGCGCTGATCGACCGCTTCGTGCGCGGCGAGATCGCCTCGGTGTACGTGGTCTACATGAAGTTCTTCTCCGCCGGCCAGCAGCGGCCGGTGGCCGTGCAGCTCCTGCCGCTCAAGCCCGAGACCCCCGCTAAGGCATCCGGCGCGGCGCCCGAGACCGCCAAAAAGTCGGTCGAGTACGAGTTCTCGCCCGATCCCCGGCAGCTCCTCGACGAGCTGCTGCCGGCGATCGTGCGGGTGCGGCTGTTCCAGGCCTTCAACGACGCCGCGGTCTCCGAGCAGGTGGCCCGCATGGTCGCCATGAAAGCGGCGACGGACGCCGCGGGCGACATGATCAAGGCGCTGACGCGCGAGTACAACCGCGCCCGGCAGACGCAGATCACCATGGAGCTCCTGGACATCGTGAGCGGCGCAAACGCGTTGTCCTAAAGCACCTTCAAAGAGATTGGAAATCCCATGGAAAACGGCAACATCGGCAATATCGGCAAAGTCACCCAGGTCATCGGCTCCACGTTGGACGCCCATTTCTCTGAGGATCAGCTCCCCGGCATCTACAACGCGCTGCGCGTCGAAGTGCCGCATACGGTGCTTGGCGAGACCAGCGTTGAGACGCTGTGGTGCGAGGTCGCCCAGCATCTCGGCGGCGGCCGTGTGCGCGCTGTCGCTCTCGGCTCGACGGACGGTTTGCAGCGCGGCGTCGACATCCTCGACACCGGCTCGCCGATCACCGTGCCGGTCGGCGTCGAGACCCTGGGCCGGGTCTTCAACATGGTCGGCGAGACCATCGACGGACTCGGGCCGGCGACCACTCACGAGCGGCGGCCGATCCACCACGAGCCGCCCGAGTTCGACGACCTCTCCTCCAAGACCGAGCTGTTCGAGACCGGCATCAAGGTCATCGACCTGCTCTGCCCGCTGGTGCGCGGCGGCAAGGCCGGCCTCTTCGGCGGCGCCGGCGTCGGCAAGACGGTCATCATCCAGGAGCTGATCGCCCGCCTCGCCCGCTTCCACAGCGGCTACTCCTGCTTCGCCGGCGTCGGCGAGCGCACCCGCGAGGGCAACGACCTCT
Source organism: Thermoanaerobaculia bacterium (assembly GCA_049284515.1). GTDB lineage: Bacteria > Acidobacteriota > Thermoanaerobaculia > Multivoradales > UBA5704 > DATARR01. The sequence continues at coordinate 7,896 of JBAPYB010000064.1, read as the reverse complement.
GGCTGGAGATGCAGGAGGCCAAGATCGGCGACACCGGCAAGAGCGTCATCGACCAGACCGTCATGGTCTTCGGCCAGATGAACGAGCCGCCCGGCGCCCGCCTGCGCGTCGCCCTCTCGGCGCTCACCATGGCCGAGTACTTCCGGGACCAGACCGGCGTCGACACGTTGCTGTTCATCGACAACATCTTCCGCTTCTCGCAGGCGGGCTCCGAGGTGTCGGCGCTCCTCGGCCGCATGCCGTCGGCCGTGGGCTACCAGCCGACCCTGGGCACCGAGATGGGCGCGCTCCAGGAGCGCATCACCTCGACCAGCCGCGGCGCCGTGACCTCCATCCAGGCCATCTACGTGCCGGCCGACGACTACACCGACCCGGCGCCGGCCACCGCCTTCACCCACCTCGACAGCACGGTGAACCTGGAGCGCAGCATCTCCGAGAAGGGCATCTACCCCGCGGTCGATCCGCTCGCCTCCAGCAGCCGCATCATCGCCCCCGAGTACATCGGCGAGGACCACTACCGGGTCGCCCGCCGCGTCCAGGTGATCCTCCAGCGCTACAAGGACCTCCAGGACATCATCGCCATCCTCGGCGTCGACGAGCTGTCGGAAGAGGACAAGGTCACCGTCCGCCGGGCGCGCAAGATCGAGCGCTTCCTCTCGCAGCCGTTCTACGTCGCTGAGCAGTTCACCGGCTTCCCGGGCGTCTACTGCTCGCGGGCGGACACCATCCGCTCCTTCGACGAGCTCTGCGACGGCAAGTGGGACCACCTCCCCGACCAGGCCTTCATGTACGTCGGCACCATCGAAGAGGCGGCGGCGCAGGCGGAGAAGCTGGCGAAGGGATAAGAGGTTATGGCGAGCGAGACCTTCCACTGCAGCGTCATCACTCCCGAGCGGGCGGTCCTGGAGACGGAGGCGACCTTCGTCGCTTTCCCGGCGTGGGACGGCGAGGTGGGCATCCTCCACGACCGCGCGCCCCTGCTCTTCAAGATGGGCACGGGCGAGCTGCGGGTGGAGAGCCCGGAGGGAAATCAGCGCCTGTTCGTCGACGGCGGCTTCGCCCAGATGGTCGACAACAAGCTGACGCTCCTCACCGAGCAGGCGAAGCGGATCGACGAGCTCGACGCCGCCGCAGCCGAGCGGGCCCTGGCCGAGGCGCGCAAGATGCCCATGGTGACGGACGCCGCCTTCGCCGCCCGCCAGCACGCGGTCGAGAGCGCCCAGGTCCAACTTCGTCTCGCCGCCAGGCACGGCGGAGGGAGCGCGAAAGGGCACTGATCCTGAGCGAGTACGAACCGCTCTTCGATCCCCAGCGGGCCGGCGTCGACGACCTCGAGCCGGTCCGCGAACACTTCCGGGCCGCCAGCCGGCCGTTCCTCACCTCCCCCTGGTCGTGGTTTGGCTGGGCCGTCCTCCTGCCGGCGGCGGCGTTCGCGACTCCGTTCGCCGCGGGCCGTTTCGGCTTTCCGGGCGTCCTCTTCACCTGGTCGGGGGTGATCCTGCTCGGCGGCGCGGTCGAGATCCTGGCCATCCGCCGCTCCGCCGGACAATCCGGCAGAAGCACCTTGGCCTCCTGGGTGCTGCGCCTCCAGGGCAACCTCTCCTTCGTCGCCCTCGCGCTCTCCGCGGTGCTGATCTGGCAGGATCTCGCCTGGGTGCTCCCCGCCCTCTGGCTGCTCCTGCTCGGCCACTCCTTCTACATGCTGGGCGGCTTCGCCTTCCAGCCCTTCCGCGTCGCCGGCCTCGTCTACCAGCTCGGCGGAGTCCTGGCGCTCTGGCCGGGCCTGCTGGGGACCCACTCGCCGCTGGTGGTTTTCTCTGCGGCAACCTTCCTTGGGAACCTGTGGATCGGGATCGGGGTCTGGCGCGAGGGGCGGGAGCCGAGGGCCCGTCGCTGAGGTCGCCCAGCAACAGGCCGCGCACAAGTTCGCCCAGCAGGCGAGTCTATAGTGTGAGGTCCATCAGCAGTGCTCCATCCCAGGTCGGTTCGACTCGGCATACCCCAGCCGCCAGAGCCAGTCCAATCCCTGTAGCTCCGGTCAAGAATCCCGGGTCATCAATCCACTGCCCCTCATCACCGCCCGACCAAGAGCGGTAGCCCGCCACTCCCGCGCCGGCTTGCTGCATGTCGATGGTGCGGTGCAACCAGTATCGCGCTGCGTTCAAGAACACCTCCTCCCCCGTGACCTGAAAAAGCCGATTGTAGATGTGACCGAGCCCTGCTGCCCCATGACACAGACCGGCATCGACTACGCCCGTGTTCTCGTAAGGGAGGCGTGCAGCCGTCCGTGCCACCTTCAGGGCTGCTTGCTCCCACTCCTGGTTTTTCTGACTTCGCGCCGCTTGCAATAGACAGACAGCGACACCCGGATCGCCATAGCACCACGCGCTCCGGCCTGACTGCCCTTGGGCCGTCAAGTGTTCATCCACGTAATAGGGGAATGTGGACTCGGCCCCCTCCGGCTGGCCTTGAGCCAACAGCCAAGCCACAGCTCCTTCGAGAAGCGGTCGGGCGTTTTCGCAAGGCACGTCGGCGGCGCATACCTTGGCCAGCAGCGCGACGACCCCGGGTATGCCGTGAGCCACTCCTAGGTTGTACCAACCTCGTGGGTGCAGATTCCTACTCTCCGGCAGCATCAGATCCGGTCGGGTCAACCATGTAAAGCCGGATCCTTGAGGTTCCGCCAGATCGCGCAACCGTGCCACGATTCCCTGGAGACAGCGAGCCGCGCTCGGCCGTGGGAGCCGCTTCATCGCATACACGCCGAAACCCACTAGGCCTCTGATAAGATCGTAATCGCCTCGCCAAGGTGATCGCTCCACGAGGTCGGCGAGAACCTCATCGATCTCCTCGTTCGGATCTTCCTCGTCCGAGGCTTCCCCTGTCAGTAGAACCTCGGTAGCCCAGGCCACGCCAAGGAACCCGGAAAACAAGTCGGGCGGTAAGATTTGACGTTCAAGTCCCACAATCGCCAGATCCAAAAGCGCGTTCGCGGCTTCAAAACTACCGCCCTCCAGGCCCGCTCGGGCGAGGTACACCTGTAAGAGAGCTTGACCAGCAAGTCCATGAGCCAACGGAGGGGAAGCCTTGGGCCGCGGCGTGCACAAGGCTTCCCCAATGGCGCGTACGATGCTCAGCGCCCGAGCCGCCAGCTCATCCTCCAGGATGGGTTGCCATTGGCTCGTCATAAACACGTCGATTAAACGCAGCGCAAGGTTTGGCAGTTTACTGATTGACAGTTTATTCCGCTCCAGGTCCCTCCGCTGCAGAGTTCTGGAGCTGTGGTGCAACAAGGCTTGGGACCTGCCGTATAGCAGGCCACCTCCGTCCCTGTGGCTCCCCCCCGCGCGGCACCAAGTTGGTCATCCTGCAGAGCTAGAATTGTCTCCCGCCTGAGTCGCAGCCGGCGTACGTTGTTGCTGTTCTTCATCGGTATCTCCTTTAGATCTAAAGCCATTTTGGCTTCGTCCTGCTGCCAGGGCGCAAAGCTTGGACCAAGCCTGAGAAGAGCTGCAAGTGGTTCAAAATAAAAGATCGTTTTCGATTGGCTTCGGCCGAGGGTTCCATTTCTGGAACCAAGTGAACCTCGGGCAGCTCCAAATCTGGAGCAGGGGAGATATAGGAACAGGCCCTTCCTCAGCTCCCCCCCTGGTCAGGCGTAATCCTGCTCGGCGGCGTGGTCTTCGCCGCCGTGACTTTCCTCGGAGACCTGTGGATCGGGATCGGCGTCTGGCGGCAGACCAGGACCTACGTAGCCAGATCAGCTTTCCACGTAGTCATCGAGCTTGAGGACGCGGAGCCCCGGGATCGGCGGCAGACGGTTGTCGTTGGTCACGAAGACCCGGCAGCCGGCGCTTTGGGCGGCTGCGATTTGAAGAGCGTCCGGTGTCTTCATTCCGGTGGCCGCCCGAACATGAGCGGCTGCCCGCAAGAGACTGAGATCGATCGCAACCAGCTCCACCCCGCGACTGTCGGTCAGAATCTCCTCATAGCGGTCCGCCAGCGCCCAATTCTCCTTCCGCACAGGGAGGACCAGCGTTTCAAGGAGAGTGACGCTCGAAGTGACCTCTTGGAGCAGCCTCGCGCCAGATCGCCCGCCGGCCGGTAGAGCCGGTAGAGATGTCCCGTTGAGCGCAGAGCCGCATGGGCGTATAATCGCCGATATAGTCATGACGACCAGCATCCACATTCCCAAGCCCCTTCTAGAGGCAGTTGACCGTAAGGCCCGAGCCCTCAAGATGAGTCGGAACCGCCTGATCCTTCGGGCTCTCGAGCGAGAGCTCACACCGGGCTCAGACTGGTCTCCCGGGTTCTTCGAGCAGTTGAGCGCGATTGACTCCGAGACAGCGGCGGCGGTCGATGAGCTGCTGGCCTCGGTGCGCGGAGCGCGTACCTCAAAGCCGCCGAGACTCCTGTGAAGCTCGTCCTCGACACGAACGCGGTGTCTGCGCTCATGAAGGGCGAGCCTCGGTTCTTAGAACGGCTAAAGCAGTACAGCAGGGATGAGGTCAGCGTACCCCAGCCTGTTTTGGCGGAAATCGCCTATGGGATCGAAAGGCTGCCGGCGTCCAAACGAAAGGAATCCCTGCGAGAGCGCTTTGACTTGATGCGCTCCGAGCTCTGCCGATCGAGCTGGTCGGACGAGGTTAGCGAGTGCTTCGGGAGCATCAAGGCGACACTGGAGCAGAAAGGGCTGCGCATCGAAGACTTCGACGCCGCCATCGCGGCGCATGCCCTCGCGAGAGGAGCGGTTTTGGTCACCGCGAACCTCGACGATATGGGCCGGGTGCCCGGCCTCGCGGTGGAGGATTGGTCCAAACTCCTCCGTCAAGCCTGAGCCGCCGCCGAGACGAGATCTCGCTTTACGCGGAAGGACTCCCATCGTCTCCAGGCAACGTCTCGTCGCAAGCGAACAACGTTTCGTCGTAAGCGGACGACGGTCTGTCGTCTCGGGACAACGGTTCGCTATCCGCCCTATCAGGTGCCAGCCAATTCGCGGCCGATTCGCGACAGCCAGCCGCGAGAACCGGGCCTCGGACAGGAAACAGGGGCTATTTGGGCGCGGCGAAGCGGTACTTGCGAGGTCGTGAGAGTCTGAGTCTGGGGCTAGCGCGCCGATTTCTCAGGTTTTTTCGACACTTCGGGCCAAGAACCCTGGGAGGGCGATAAGGCGTCGAGTGAAAAGACGCTTGGCGCTGTGTCTACACCGCGACGAAGGGTAGGGCGGGCGGAAAGCTGCCAGCCGGGAAGCGGGCTGTCCGGTCTCCCGCTCGGAGCTTGTCGGCGGCGGTGCGATAGGCCGCGACGAACCAGCGATAGGCTTCATAGAGCTCACGACGGATTTCGTGGCTCGCTGCATGAACGAACGGGGCTGGAGATTTCTTCGATCGCTGGGGACGGTCGTGCGGGTGTTGGCCGAGAACGGCTGAAACGCCGAGAGGCTGGCTCCCGGTTTTTGCGCGCTGCGCTGCAAACTCGGCTTCAATCTCGGACACAAGCGAGGCTGCACGCTGGCGCCAAGCGGCTTCGGAAAGGTCTTTCCAGCAGGGAAGAGGAGAGAGGATCAGCGTCTCACGAGTCGCGAAGCGCAGCCTGTCGAAGGTCTTTCTCCCCCGGCGGGCCGCGTATTCTTGGGTGCGATCAAACCAATAGCCCTCGACCGGCCGGCCTTCGGCGAGGTCTTTGGCGACGTGGAGGCCAGGCCAATCACCAGGCCGCTCGACGAGTCCCTCTTTCGGGCCGTGACTGAGCACGTACTTCAATCTTTCCCTCTGTGCTTCTTCCTCCGCACTCACCAGGATCGCCTGATAGCGCCGGGACCAGAACTTGTCGCGCCAGTCGGCGAGCCGGCCTAGCTCTTTCGCCAGGTTGGAGTTGACGTAGCCCATGAACTTGGCGAGCTGCTGGGCCGAGTCCACGTCGAGCAAAAGGTGGTAGTGGTTGCCAAGGAAGCAGTACCCGCAGCAACGGACTTGGAAGGTTCTTTGGGCGCGGGCGAGGATGCCGACGACGATCTCATCGAGCTGCTGGCTGGGGAGTAGAAGCAGTCTTCCGTGGATCGTCCGGCAGGTGACCTCGACCAAGGCGCCGCCCTCAGGGACGAAGCGTAGTTTTCGGCTCATGCCCTCTATAAGACGGAAAAACTGCCTCTCATCTTACAAGGATCTGTAAGTCACTCCTTTGCAATGAGTTAGGAAGCCTCCAAAATGGACTGCGACGCGGCAGCGTGCGCGGGCGGCGAAACGGCTGGCACCTCGCCTCACCGGCACCTCGCCTCGGCGCACCTCGCCTCGGCGCACCTCGCCTCGCACCTCGCCTCGGGAGGGCAGATGACCAGACTCGTTTCAGCGGAGCCCAGTCCAATCTCGACTCTTGACGTAGTTACGGAGCGCAGCTACGCTCTTCAGGTGCGGGTGACGTGGGATTTCCAGCGGAGCGGATGAAATCATGAAAGTCGTTATGCATTATGAAGTCGCACCGGATGGCATGGCCAAAGCGCAAGCCAACATCGCCGCACACCGAGCTCGACTTAGCGAATTTCACGCGAGGGGCGTGCTCTTGATGGCAGGGCCGTTTGCGAATCCGCTCGAAGGTGCAATGGGCGTGTTCACCAATCGCGAAGCGGCGGAGGAGTTCATTCAAGGCGACCCATTTGTCATCAACGGAGTGGTCGCCAAATGGACCCTCCGTGAATGGAATGAAGTGCTCGTACAGCATGGCGCCTAACCCTCTGGCGAGGGGACTCCCTCCGCCAACCGGCGAGGAACTGCCGCCGCCCTGTCGGGGCTTGAAAAACCGGGGTCTTGCCCATTCCGGGGGCGCCGCTTCGCTCTGCCCCCGGCTACACGCCTGAGCCCCTTCGGGGCATGGAACCTCACTCGTAAGGGACTATTGGGCCGGGCCAAGGACTTTCCGCAGGAGCCGTTCGAACTCGGGAATCCGCTCCGGTGTGCCCAGGATTTGAGAGAACTCATGGACGAAAGTACGCACTCTCTCCAGATCGATATGGTCGCCGTGCAGCGTGAGTAGCTGCTCAATGTCATATCGATCCTGATCTCGCCAGGCAAGCGCTTTGTAGATCACGAGGTCTTCAGGAATCGCCACCGGGATTCTCACTCCTCCGAAATCAACTTCGACGGCCCGCTCTAGGGCTTCCTGCTCGAAGGGGGAAAAAGCGAGGCTTATTTCCAGGGTGATCCGCGTCTTCTCATGCACAAGCAAGAGAACCTGGCTTCTCTCAGCGAACTCCAGAACGTCTGCGATCCGGGGACGAATCGAAAAACCTGCCAGGGCTTCGAGGATTTGGGAAGTCTCGAGGCGAGTGGCAAGCACCGTGGCATCGATGTCGATCGTCTGGCGAGCTACTCCGTGAGCGATGACCGCGATTCCCCCGATCACCATGCCGGGAGCTTCGATCCGCTGAAGAGCTTTCGTCAGGTCGGCAAGAGCCTTACGAATCTTCTGGCTTGGCCGCTTTGCCATGGACTTGGTAGAAACTGCGGACGCGGACCCAACTCGCCCGTGCCAGTTCGTTGTTGCGACGGCGAGCTTCGTTTTCGGCGGGAGGCCAGCCGTGCATTTCGCCGAAGAGGTCCATCAATTCCAAGGCCCCCTGAACGGCCGCAGCGGAATCAGGCCCGGCCTTGCGGCGTTCTTCGCGCTCCCGCCTCTCAACAGCCTGCCATCCCCCCACCATGCGGCGCACTTCTTCCGGATTCATGGAGACAGGATACCATTGCCGGAGAGGGGACTGCAGCCGCCCCTGCCGGGGCTTGAAAACCGGAGCCTTGCCCCATTCCGGGGGCGCCGCTTCGCTCTGCCCCCGGCTACACGCCTGAGCCCCTTTGGGGCAAAATTGCTGACGGTTTGCGCTCTTCTCCTCGCTCTCCATTACCG
>JBAPYB010000063.1:0-39003 GCA_049284515.1 Thermoanaerobaculia bacterium | reverse complement strand
GCACCGGCCCGGCGAGGGCGGACAGCCGGCGCGGCAGCAGCCGCGCGGCCATCGTCCTGGCGAAACGCCGTCGCACCAGCCGCGGCACCAGCAGAAGAAGGGGCAGGGAGGACGGCGCGAGCCGCTCCACCGCCCGGTCGAAGCGCGGCCGGTAGCGGTCGATCCCACCACCAAGCCCCCCGAGGAGCGGGTCGGGCAGATCCTCTCCGCCTTCTCTCCCAGCCGCTTCAACCGGTTCCGCCGGTAAGACGGTTCTGATTCTCTGCTGAGATTGGCCTCCCGGAGCGCGCGCTTCGGGAGGCCATCTCTTTGCCCCTTACCGCCCATGAGCCCCGAATCTGAAGAGGACCTGCTGCAGATTCCCCTGCTGTTTCGCGATGATCTCCTGGTGGTGGTCAGCAAGCCTTCGGGTCTGGCCGTCCACCGCGGGATGTCACGCGAGAAAATCGTCGTCCTGCAGCTCGTCCGGGATCTCCTGGGCCGCCGGGTCTACCCCGTGCACCGCCTGGACCGGGCCACCAGCGGCGCCCTGCTCCTGGCCTTGGATTCCGCAACGGCGCGCCGGCTGCAGGAGCAGTGGGAGCTCGGCACGGTGGAGAAGCGCTATCTGGCGTTGGTGCGAGGCATTCCGCCGGAGACAGGAGCAATCGATTCACCCGTGCCGCGAGCGCCGGGCGGACCGCGGGTGCCGGCGGTGACCGAGTACCGGCGGCTCGCCATCTTCGAGCGCTATGCCCTGGTAGAGGCGAGGCCGCTGACCGGGCGCCTGCACCAGATCCGCCGTCACTTCAAGCACATCAGCCATCCGCTGATCGGCGACGTCCGCTACGGCAAGGGAGAGCACAATCGTCTTTTCCGCGAGCGCTTCGGGCTGCACCGGCTGGCTCTTCACGCCCTGTCGCTGGAATTCGATCATCCTGCGACGGGAGAACGGCTGCGCATCGTGGCGCCGGTGCCGGAGGATCTGGCGGGGGTGTTCAGGGCGATGGGGATGGCGTTGAAGTTTTCACCCATGCTACCCTTTCGCCCCCATGACGACGACCGGCTCTCCCACCGTCCCTTCGACCCTTCAAGCGTTCCGATCCGTTCCCCGCACGGGCGTGGTGTACGTCACCCAGGAGGCCACGGCCCGCGGCTACAGGACGGGGAATCCCGAGTGGTCGAACCTCGGGCAGGGGCAGCCGGAGACGGGGCCGCTCCCGGGAGCGCCGGCGCGGGTGACCGCCATCGACATCGATCCCGCGGACCACTACTACGCGCCCGTGGCCGGCATCTGGGAGCTGCGGGAGGCCGTGGCGTCGCTCTACAACCGGCTCTACCGCAAGGGCATGCCTGGGCAGTATTCGGCGGAGAACGTGGCGATCTCGGGCGGCGGCCGGGCGGCCCTCACCCGCGCCGTGGCCTCGCTCGACCAGGTGAACCTCGGCCACTTCCTGCCCGACTACACCGCCTACGAGGAGCTGCTGGACATCTTCCGGCTGGTCTCGCCGACGCCCATACTGCTGCGCCGTGAGCAGGGCTACAGCTTCGGCGTCGAGGACCTGCGCCGCGAGGTGCTGGGGCGCGGGCTGGCGGTGATCCTGTTCTCGAATCCATGCAACCCGATGGGCAAGGTCATCTCCGGCGGCGAGCTCGCGGACTGGGTGGCGGTGGGGCGGGATCTCGACTGCACGCTGTTGATCGACGAGTTCTACTCCCACTACGTGTGGAGCTTCGGCGAGGGCGAGCCCGGCCCCATGGTGAGCGCGGCGCGCTACGTCGAGGACGTGGACCGCGATCCGGTGGTGATCGTGGACGGCCTCACGAAGAACTGGCGCTATCCCGGGTGGCGGGTCACCTGGACGCTCGGGCCCCGTTCGGTCATCGAGGCCATCGAGAGCGCCGGCTCGTTTCTCGACGGCGGCGGCTCGCGGCCGCAGCAGCGGGCGGCGACCGAGCTGATGGAGCCGGAGATGGTGCTCGCCGAGGCGCGGGCGATCCGCGAGACCTTTCTGCCCAAGCGGGAGTTGATGCTGCGCCGTGTGCACGAGATGGGGATGCGGATCTATCCCGAGCCCGCCGGCACCTTCTACGCCTTCGTCTCGGTGCGCGACCTGCCGCAGCCGCTCTCGGACGGCATGAGCTTCTTCCGCGCCGCCCTGGACCACAAGGTCATCTGCGTTCCCGGTCTCTTCTTCGACGTCAACCCCGGCCGCCGCCGCTCCCAGCGCCTGTCACGTTTCCACCAGCACGTGCGCCTGTCGTTCGGACCCGGCATGGAGGAGGTCCGGCGGGGATTGGACAATCTGGAGGAAATGATCCGGGAAGCCCGGGGGTAGATCCTGGTCAAATCAGAGGATACGGAGCTCCGGGATGACCGCCGCAATGTGGTCGAAGTCTTTATCGTTGTGGAGGAGCCAAAGCTCTTTTTCGATCGCGATCTGCGCGATCAGGCAGTCGATCGTGCTACGGATCGTATAACCAGCCCGGCGGCAGCGCAGATAGATCTGGGCCGCGTCCGCAAAGCTCTTCAACGGGTGAGCAGGGTGAAAGAAGGTCTGGGAGCTCAGGTATTGGCCGAACCGCGCGAAGCTGACCTCGGAGTCAGCGCCTTGGAGGATCTCCTGATAGATGACACTGGAGAGACCGCAGGACTGATTTTCGTCGAGAGCGCGGGCAAGCTTGGCGACCCCCTCCGTCTGGCTGCCGTTGAAGTAATCGATCCAAACCGACGTGTCGACCAAGATCATGACCGGTGGGGATCTTCGGCTCGCAACGCCTTGTAGTCGTAATCGGGCCGGATACCACCAGCGCCCCGCAAATCTCGGATATCCAATCGCTCGCTCTGAAGCGCGAACTCGATAGGGGCCCCTTGCGTCCGGAATTCTCTGCTTGCGGCGCCTCTTACCTCTTGCAAAGACAAGTCGGAAACATTCCGGACCTTGAAACCAACGACTGAAGCAAGGCTGCGAATTTCGGAGAGACGGCTTTCAATGAAGGCCCAGAGCTCCTCTCTGAAGCTCGGTGCCCTTTCTCTTGGAACCGCAGGGCGGATCAGGGCGTCGATCTCGTCTTCCAGGTGGCGCAGGGGATCACTGTCCAAACCGACAGCCAGCAGAACTGGATCGGCAACCTCAAAATCAATGTCGAAGGCGATGAAGAGAAGCCCTTCTCCTCTAGTTGCCGTTCCGTAACTCCGGCTGAATCTATGCCTCAGGCTGGCGCCGTTCATGACGGCATATGCCACGAGAGAAGAGGACCGTTCGAGCAGCGCCCCCCCCAGTCGCTCACCTGGCCGCAGCAGAGCACGGACTTCAGTCCCTTTCTCGCACCGCTCCAAGACGACGAGGAAGTGGCCTGGAACCGGGGTCAGGTCCCGGGTCGGATAGGCAATTCGCCGATCTGAGGTCAGGTTCGCCATGACATACGAAGTCTACCACAGGTTTCCCCGGCGCATCGATCCCTGCCGACTCCCTTTCCACGAGAAAGACTCGGGAGTCGAGCACGGGGATCACGCCAGAAGCTCCGGCAGAGGGAGAGGGGCCACCTCGGCGGGCTTCCCTCCTTTCCTCTACGTCCTCTCTCCAGGACGGCAAGTACTCTATTCCGGACCGCACGGTGTCAGCAATCAGAAAATTGAACGGAGACGATTCATCTCCTTGAATCGCCCGTTGCAGCGCATGCTCCGCACCCCTTTCCAAACCCCCATCTGTAAACGATTTGTAACAATCTTGCTGACTTGGCATCCGCCTTGCGATTTAAGGCGGCAATGCTTCGCGGGTCCGTCGCCGCTTGAGGACGGCCCAAATTTTGGGAGGTCGGTGAAATGCGATCAATCTTGGTTCGAATGGCAGCGCTTTGTTTGTTCTGCATAGCTATTGGAAGCGTGGCCCGGGCGGCGTCAGGCTCGGACCGTCCGCAGGGATTGTCCTTCCGCAGCAAGAACAGCTCGATTCCCGCGCCGGTTCTCGGCTCCACCGTCGAGGTGAGAGTCACCGGCATCATCGCCCGGGCGAAGGTCACCCAGATCTTCAAGAACGTTTCCGATCAATGGGTGGAAGGGATCTATGTCTTTCCATTGCCCGGCGACGCGGCGGTCGACAGTCTGCGGATGAAGGTGGGCAACCGCACCATCCTCGGCGTGGTCCAGGAGAAAAACGAGGCGCGGCAGACCTATGCAGCCGCGAAACAAAATGGAGTGAAAGCGAGCCTCGTCGAACAGCAGTTGCCCGACGTGTTCACCACCGCCGTGGCCAACGTCGGCCCGGGAGAGACGGTCGAGGTTTCGATCGAGCTGCAACAGGTGGTGAAGTGGGAGCGGGGAAGGTTCAGCCTGCGCTTCCCCATGTTGGTGGCGCAGCATCCCAACGCCAGGAAGGAATCCGGCCCGCTCGCGCTGCCCCAGCGATTGGCGCCCGGAGCGCCGTCCGCCAATCCCTTCGCTTTTCACGCCGATCTCTACCCCGGGCTGCCGCTGGCGAAGCTCGAAAGTCCCAGCCACGCGATCACCGTGGAGCAAGGAAAAGGGTTCCACTACGCGGTGGACCTCGCCAAGGGCATCGAGCCGGCTGACTCGGACCTCATCCTGGAATGGACGCCGGCCGTGGGCCGGGAGCCGCGGGCCGTCTACTACTCCGAAGAGGTGGGCGGCGAGCGTTACTCGCTGCTCATGGTGATGCCGCCGGACTCAGCCGACGCCGTGGCGTCTCGCTTGCCGCGAGAGACGATTTTCATCATCGACAACTCGGGCTCGATGCAGGGCGCCAAGCTGGAGCAGGCGCGCCAGGCGCTGCTCCTGGGCCTTTCCAGGCTTCAGCCCGTGGACTCGTTCAACGTGATCCGTTTCAGCGCCACCGCCGGCTCGGTCTTCCCGAAGAGCGTCCCGGCAAGCCCCGAAGCCGTGGAAGAGGCCCGCCGTTGGGTCGCGGCTCTCGGAATCGAGGGCGGCACCCGGATGCTGTCGGCGATGGAGATCGCCTTCCGCAATCCGCCGCCTGCCGGCCTCGTGCCGCAGGTTATCTTTGCCACCGACGGCCAGCTCGAAGACGAGCCCCAGGTCGTCAAATTCCTCAGCGCGAACCTCGGCGAACGGAGGTTGTTTCCGGTAGCCATCGGCCCGGATCCCAACGCTCATCTCCTGGGCCAGCTCGCGGCGATGGGGCGGGGATCGTTCACCGCCATCACCGACACCGGCAAGGTCGCCACGGTGATGGGCGCCCTGTTTTCTCAGCTCGAATCGCCCATGTTGCAGGAGATCGGCGTGCAGTGGAGCGATCCGGCGGCCGAGGCCTGGCCGGCGCGCGTTCCCGACCTCTACCTGGGCGAGCCGCTGGTGGTCACGGCCCGGTCGAGCGCCGGCTCCGGGCCGGTCACCGTTTCCGGTCTGCGCGACGGCAGCGCCTGGACGGACTCGTTCCCCGCCGCCGCGGGCGTCAAGGGCGCCGGCATCGACAAGCTGTGGGCGCGCAAGAAGATCGCGGCGCTGACGGACAGCCTGCGGGAGAACGCCAATGCAGACGAGGTGCGCCGCGCCGTCGCCGAGCTCGGCCTGCGCCACCACTTGGTGACGGACTACACCAGCCTGGTGGCGGTGGACGAAACGCCCACGGCGCCCGCCGGCATCGAGCTGGTGAGCAAGCTGTTGCCGGTGAACCCGCCACGGCTCCAACAATTTGCCGGGCAGCCCTCCGGTGAAATGGTCCTGGACTGCATCTCCGTCACGGCCGAATCGCCGCTGCTCGACACGCGCCGAATCAGCACGGGCTCTACGGTCAGCCAGGCCGAGCTTCTGAGAATCCCTTCGTCCCGCGATTCGTGGTCGGTCCTGCAATCCACTCCCGGCGTGCTGACCGACCGCATCAACATCGGCGGCAACGAGAACGGCAGGCAGGCGCAGTACGTGGGACCCGGCTCCGGCGGCAATCAGGCCGTGTGGTCCGTGGATGGCCTGGTGGTCACCGACATGACGGCCCTCGGCTCCTCTCCCGGCTACTACGACTTCGACGCCTTCGAGGAGATGAACGTGACGACCGGCGGCAGCGACACCACCGTCGCCACCGGCGGCGTGGTGGTCAACATGGTCACCAAGCGCGGCACCAACGAATGGCGCGGCTCCGGCCGGTACTTGATGTCCAACGGCAGCCTGCAAGCCGCCACCCAGGGGAATCGCATCGACAAGACCGTGGACCAGGGCGCCGAGCTCGGCGGTCCGCTCGTCAAGGACCGGTTCTGGGCCTGGGGCTCCTACGCCCGCCCCGAGATCGACCTGCGGACGATCGGCAACTTTAGGGACAAGACCACTCTCGAAAATTGGAATGCCAAGCTCAACGCCCAGCTCACCACCAGCAATTCCGCCGCGGCGTTCGCCTGGCAGAGCGACAAGGTCGAGCAGGGGCAAAACGCCGGTCCGCTGCGCCCGCAGGAAACCACCTGGGACCAGAGCCGGCTCGGTCCAAGCCCGACCGCCTGGAAAGTGGAGGACACACAGATTTTCACCAGTTACCTCTATGCCACGGCGATGGTCTCGCAGGTCCGGGGCGGCTTCGAGCTCGTCCCCGAGGGCGGCGACCGGGTGCCTTACCGCGACGCCGAGCTGGTGTGGCACGACAGTTTCCTGCGCCAGCAGGTCGAGCGCCCGCAGGAGCAGGGCAAGCTCGACGCCTCCATTTTCTTCAACACCGGCTCCGTCTCCCACGAGCTGAAGTACGGGGCCGGCTACCGCACGGCGGAGTCGTCGACGTCGATCGCCTGGCCGGGGGGCGGCTTCGAGCTGGCCCGCGGCGGGCCTCAGCTCCTGGTCCTCTCCCGCGATGCGGCGCCCAGGGTTGAGACCCGCTACACCAGCCTCTACCTCCAGGACACGCTCAGCGTGGACCGGCTCACGGCGAACCTCGGCATGCGCTGGGACCGTCAGGGCGGCCGGAACGAAGCGTCCACCGCCGCTGCCAATCCGGTGTTCCCGGACCTCCTGCCCGCCGTTCGTTACGCGGGCCAGGACGCCGGCTTCACCTGGAGCGGCGTGACGCCCCGCCTCGGGGTGACCTACGCCCTGGGCAAGGAGCGCAAGACGCTGCTGCGGGCCAGCTACTCGCGATTCGCCGACCAGCTCGGCACCAGCCAGGCCGGTTGGCTCAATCCCCTCGGCGGGCTGGGGTATCGCTACTTCCTCACCTCGATCGAGGGGCCCGGACCCGAGATCGCTCACCCCAGCGGCAACGTCAATCCGTCGACCCTCGGCTTGCTACAGTCGAACGCGGTCGACGCCAACCTCGGCGCTCCGCTCACCGACGAGGCGCTGCTCGGCGTCGAGCACGCCCTTCTACCCGAGCTGGTAGTGGGGCTCAATCTCACCTATCGCAAGATCCACGACCTGCTCGAAGCCGAGCGGCTGGTCTTCGACACCGACGATCCTTTCGCCGCCGGCGAGCTCGACAGCACAGGCCGCGTCCACCGCCGCAGCGACTACGTCGAGCAGTCGCGGCAGGTGGTGGCGCCGGACGGCCGAACCTACACGGTTCACTACTGGGAGCTGCGGCCGGGGGTTTCCACCCGGAACGGTTTCTATCTCACCAACGGCGAGCGTGAGCAGGACTTCAAGGGCGCTTCCCTGACGTTTGACAAGCGCCTGTCCGACCGTTGGATGGCGCGGGGCAACGTCTCCTACCAGGACTGGAAGTGGCAGATTCCGGACGGCGCCAACGAGGATCCCACCGACACCGCCGCTGGCGGTGTGGTGAACGGCACCGAAGTCCTCCAGGGCTCCGGCAACGTTTTCATCAACGGCCGCTGGTCCTACAACCTCAACGGCTTGTATCAAATCGCGCCCGATCGCTCCTGGGGCTTCAACGTCGCCGCCAACCTGAGCGGCCGCCAGGGCTATCCACTGCGCTATGCCGGCCGCGTCAACCGCGCGACGATCTCCGACAACGGCGGCTCGGGGCTCGACGTGCCCGTCCAATCGGATCCGAACGCCTTTCGCTACCCCGACGTCCACGTCGTCGATCTGCGGCTGGAAAAGGAATTTGCCTTCAGCGATTTCGGCCTGACGTTTGGAGTCGACGTCTTCAACGCCCTCAACGCGTCCTACGTGCTGCAACGCCAGGGCGTTCTCGCCCTGAACGGCGTACCCATCGCCGGCGCCGGCGCCGTGCTCGAAACCTTGAGCCCGCGGATCTTCCGCCTGGGCGCACGCTTGACCTTCCGATAGGAGACTTTGGAATGCCCACCATGACGTTTCGAATGGCAGCGCTGTGCTTTTTCCTCATGCTCGGCCTCGCCGCGGCCGGGAATGCCGCGGACAGCAGGCAAGGACTCTTCGTCAGCGGCGACAACGATTCCTCTCCGGCGGTGCCGGCGCCGGTGCTCGGCGCCACCGTCGAGGTGAAGGTGACGGGCATCATCGCCCGCACGAAGGTCACCCAGATCTTCAAAAACGTTTCCAACGATTGGGTGGAAGGAATCTATATCTTTCCATTGCCCGCGGACGCGGCGGTCGACACCTTGCGCATGAAGGTGGGGAGCCGCACGATCCTGGGCGCCATCCAGGACAAGGACGCGGCGCGGCAGACCTACGCGGCCGCGAAGCAGCAGGGGGTGAAGGCCAGCCTCGTCGAGCAGCAGCGGCCGGACGTCTTCACCACCGCCGTCGCCCACATCGGTCCGGGAGAGACGGTGGAGGTCTCGATCGAGCTCCAGCAGGTCGTGCGCTGGGAGCTCGGTCGGTTCAACCTCCGGTTCCCCATGGTCGTGGCCCCGCACCCGGAAGCGGCCGCGGCCCCCGTCCGCCGGCGCCTCTGGCTGCCGCCCGTCTTGCGCCGCGGCTCCGCGCCGGTCAATCCCTTCGCCTTCCACGCCGATCTCAACCCCGGCTTTCCGCTGGCGAAAGTCGAAAGCCCCAGCCACGCGATCACCGTGGTGAAAGGAAAACAGTACCGCTACGCCGTGGATCTGGCCCAGGGCATCGCGCCGGCCGACTCTGACCTCGTCCTGGAGTGGACGCCAGCCGTGGGCCGCGAGCCGCGGGCCGTGTACTACTCCGAAGAGGTGAACGGCGAGCGTTACTCGCTGCTCATGGTGATGCCGCCCGACGCGCCCGGCGCCGCGGCTTCGCGCCTGCCGCGGGAGACCGTCTTCATCATCGACACCTCGGGGTCGATGAGCGGCACCTCCATCGAGCAGGCCCGGCAGGCGCTCCTTTTCGGCCTCTCCAAGCTCCGGTCCACGGACTGGTTCAACGTCGTCCGCTTCAGCTCCAGTGCCACCTCCGTCTTCCCCGAAAGCGTGCCCGCCACTCCCGCCGCGCTGGAAACGGCCCGCCGCTTCGTCGGCGGTCTCAACGCCGACGGCGGCACCACCATGTTGCCGGCGCTCCAGATCGCTTTCCGCAAGCCCGCGCCGGCCGGCCTCGTGCCTCAGGTCATCTTCGCCACCGACGGCCAGATCGACGACGAGCCGCAGGTCGTCGATTTCCTCCGTACGAGCCTGGGCAGCCGCCGGTTGTTTCCAATCGCCATCGGCTCGGCCCCCAACGCCCCGCTGCTGAGCCGGCTCGCGGCCCTCGGCCGGGGATCGTTCACCGCCATCAATAGCGTCGGCAACGTGGCCATGGCCATGGGCTCCCTGTTCTCCCAACTCGAAGCGCCCATGCTCCAGGGGATCGACGTGCAGTGGAGTGACCCGGCGGCGGAGGCATGGCCGGCGCGCGTGCCCGACCTGTACCTGGGCGATCCGCTGGTGGTCACCGCGAAGTCGGCGGCGGACGCCGGACCGGTGAGCGTCTCCGGCCGGCGCGGCGGCGATCGCGGCGACACCTGGCAGGATTCCTTCCCCGCCGCCGCCGACGTCAAGGGCGCGGGAATCGACAAGCTCTGGGCGCGGAAGAAGATCGAAGCGCTGACCGCCAGCCTCCAGGACGGGGCGAGCCCGAGCGAGGTGCAGCAGGCGATCACCGGGCTCGGCCTGCGCCACCACTTGGTGACGAGCTACACCAGCCTGGTGGCGGTCGACGACCAGGCCACGGCGCCCTCGGGCCTGCAGCCGATCCGCAAGGTGGTGCCAGTCAATCCGCCGCGGGATACGGCTGTGGTTCAGCCCGGTGCGGTCGAGGACGTGATCACGGTCACGGCCGAGTCGCCCCTGCTGGACGAGCGGCGGATCAGCACCGGCGCCACGGTCACGCAAGCAGAGCTGCAGAAGATTCCCACCACCCGCGATCCGTGGGAGGTGCTGCAGGCCACCCCGGGCGTGCTGACGGATCGCATCAACGTTGGCTACGACGAAAGCGGGCAGCCACCGCAGTACGTGGGACCCGGTGCCGGCGGCGACCAGGCCGTGTGGTCCGAGGACCGCGAGAGAATCGCTGAAATGGTGCCTCTGGGCCCCTCGCCAAGCTATTACGACTTCGACGGCTTCGAAGAGCTGCGGACCACTCTGCTGGAAGCGGAGGCGAAGGCGCTTTGCGAGGAGGTGCAGCGGGAGGGCTGGAAGGGCCTCACGCTGGAGCGCGCGCTTCGCGCCGCGCCGTCCCAGGAGGAGGCCCTCGTCAAGGCCAACGCCGCCGGCCTGCTGCGGGGCTTCGTCGCCCTGCTGCTCCGCGGCAAGAGCTGCACCGAGCCACCGGCGGACGTGCTCGCCGAGGCGAAGGAGTACAGCCGCAGGTTCGGGTTGCCGTCCTCGGGTAAACTCCCCAGGCCATGAAAGAGGGTCTGCCCCCCTCCGAAAGCGAGCGCTATCTCGTCGCCGCCCTCGACGCTTGTCGCAGGGCGGGCGAGATCCACCGCGCTCACTTTCGCTCCGCTCATCTCCAGGTCGAGCTGAAAAAGGACGCCTCGCCCGTCACGGTGGCGGACCGGGCGTCCGAGGAGGCGATCCGCGAGATCCTTCACCGGGCGACGCCGGAGCTGGGTCTGCTGGGCGAGGAATTCGGCCAGGAAGGGAGCGAGACGGACCGCTGGATCGTCGATCCCATCGACGCCACCAAGAACTTCGTGGCGGGCCTCCCCTTCTTCGCCACGCTGATCGGCCTCGAGCTGGGCGGCGAGCTGGTAATGGGCGTCGTCCACGCGCCAGCCCTCGGGCCCGGCTCGGGCCTCTTCGCGGGGCAAGAGGGCGGCGATCCGTCCGCGCTGGGAGAGACCTGGTGGGCGGCGCGCGGACAGGGCGCCTGGGGTGGGACGGGCACCACCCTCGCCACCACCCGCCAGCGCCGGCTCCGGGTGAGCGACGTTTCCGAGGTGGAGAAAGCTTTTGTCGGCCACGGCGGCCTGAAGATCTTTCAGCGACGGAGCCTCTGGCCCGCCCTCTCGGACCTCGTCGCCCGCACCGCCCGCACCCGCGGCTTCGGCGACTGGTGGGGCCATATCCTGGTGGCCGAAGGCCGCTGCGACGCGATGGTGGAAGGCGAGGTACTCCTCCATGACGTGGCGGCCCTCAAGCCGATCATCGAGGAGGCGGGAGGCGTCTTCCTCACTCGCCACGACGCTCCGCTGGTGTCGGATTTCCGCGAGGCCACGCTCTCCGCGAACCGGGCGCTCGCGGAGCCTCTGCGAGAGCTGTTGGGTTTCTGACTCTACCGGGCCGTGACCCGCACCCGGTGCCACGAGTTGTTGGCGTAGCCTTTGAAGTTCCATACCTGGGCGGCAGCATCCGGCTGAGTCTGGGCGGCGGTGTCCCAGGCGCGGCAGATGATTTCCTGGGGACCCGGTTTGAGGTCGAGGACGGTTTCCCAGAGGCGCCAGACGAAGGTACCTTCGCCCTTCACGAAGTCGGAGACGGTCCAGGTGGCGCCGCCGTCGGCGGAGACGTCGACCCGCGCGACGCTCCGGCGGCCTCCCGCCAGCGACCAACCGCGGACGGTGACCTTCCCGGCGGGAACGGTGACGTTGTCCTGAGGCGAGAGGATCACGGAGCTCACGGGCGCCTCGCCCAGCATCAATCCCTTGTCCCAGTCCACGTTGTCTTTATTGAAGCTGGCCGGGAACAGGCGATAGGCCTTGGCCATGAAGTAGTTGTCCGACGGCTTGTCCTGCACGGTGATCCGGGAGAGCCACTTGACGCTGCGCGCTCCGATGTAGCCCGGGACGACCACCCGCAGGGGCGCGCCGTGAGCCGCGGGCAACGGCCGGCCGTTCATGGTGTCGGCCAGCAGCGCCTCGCCGAGGGCCACGTCGATAGGAATTGAGCCGCCAAAGTTGAAGCGGTGGCCGTGGCGCTCGGTCTCGTCGAGGCCGGTGAAAGCCGCGTGAGCCGCTCCATCCAGTACCTCCGCCGCCGCCAGCACGTCGCTCAGGCGCGCGCCGGACCACTCGGCATTGCTCACCGCCTCCGTTCCCCAGGGCAGCTCGTCGGGGATGGGCTTGTAGGCCATCATCTCCTCGCGGCGGTTGCCGGCGCATTGCAGCGTGGCCATCAGGGTGGCTCGCGGAAACCGCCGCAGATCGCCGAGCGACAGCGAGAGAGATTGATCCACCAATCCATCGACGGTAAGGCGATAGGCCGCGCGGTCCACCGTGGGCACGTCGCCGTGGTTGCGGGAGAAGAACAGGTCGTTGGAAGTGATGAAGCTGCCGGCGAGCCGCTCGGAAGGAGGGCCGCCGTTGAAGGGATTCGGCTGCCGGACGATGAAGTCCGGGTG
Organism: Thermoanaerobaculia bacterium; assembly: GCA_049284515.1. Lineage (GTDB taxonomy): Bacteria > Acidobacteriota > Thermoanaerobaculia > Multivoradales > UBA5704 > DATARR01. The sequence goes on along the minus strand of JBAPYB010000063.1, from coordinate 26,393 downwards.
CTTGTCAAAGAGAGTCATGGAGCCCTCAATCGTCATACGAAAGTCGCTTGGAACATCGCCGGTAATGGTCGCCGCCCGCGGGCTGGAAGATGTCGCAGTGGTCCATCTCGCCGCCGTAGATGTGGAGGGTGAGGGAGGTCCTGTCGGGGTAGGCGTTGGCCAGCACGTGATGCTCGAAGGGCGGGATCAGGGCGCCCGCCGAGCCGGCCCGGGCGCGGGCGGAGTCCCGCTCGGCGAAGCGGTAGAGGCCGTCCGCCTCCTCGGCCAGCAGCTCGTAGCGCGTCACCGCCATCTCCCCCTCGATCACGCCTTCCACGCACCAGATGCCGGCGTGATCGTGCAGGGCGGTGCGCTGGCCCGGTCCCCAGGTCATGACCACGGCGGTGAAGCCCAGCTCATCGTCGCGGTAGAGGAGACGGCGGGCGTAGCGATCCGCCAGAGGCTGGCGGAAGTGCTCGGGGAGAGTCAATCCCTCGGCGGGGATGAAGGACTCCAGGTTCTCCTTGATCCGCTGGGTGATGGCGTGGACCTCGCCGAGGCGCACCGCCTCGCACAGCCGGTCGATCAGAGGGTCCACGATGGTTGCCTGGGTCTTCATGACGTCTCCTTCCGAGTGCTTCCGGCCTGTCTCCGGCCTATCCCTGGCGGGTCAGTCCTGCTCCAGGTAAGTGTACCCCGCCAGCCCTTCCTCGTAGCGCCTCAGCAGGGTCTTCGACTCCTCGAAGGTCATGCGCCTGGCCTTCAGGGCGGCCTCGGTGGCCCGCCGCACCTTGGCCACCAGTTCCTCGCGGTTGTAGCGCACGTAGCGCAGCACGTCGGTCACCGTGTCGCCGTTGATCACGCCCTCGATCCGGTAGTCGTCCTCCTCGTCGAGGGAGACGTGGACGGTGTTGGTGTCGCCGAAGAGGTTGTGGAGATCGCCCAGGATCTCCTGGTAGGCCCCCACCAGGAAGGCGCCCAGGTAGTAGGGCTCGCCGTTGTAGGTGTGGAGCTCCAGCACATCCTTGACGTCGCGGCGGTCGATGAAGTGATCGATCTTGCCGTCCGAATCGCAGGTGATGTCGGCCAGCACGGCGCGGTTCGACGGCTCCTCGTCGAGCCGGTGGATGGGCACGATGGGAAAGAGCTGGTCGATGGCCCACGAGTCGGGGAGCGACTGGAAGACGGAGAAGTTGCAGAAGTAGGTGTCCGCGAGCGTCCGCTCCAGCCCCTCCAGATCCTCCGGCACCTGGGGGAGCGTACGGGTGATGCGCAGGATCTTCTGGCAGGTGGCCCAGAACAGGTCCTCGGCGAGGCCGCGGTCCTCCAGCGACAAGTGGCCGAGGTTGAACAGGCTCAGGCACTCGTCGCGGTAGGAGATGGCGTCGTGGTAGGACTCCAGCAGGTTCTTGCGCGACACCTCGCGGTAGGTCCCGAACAGGTTGCGCAGCGACAGCTCGGCGCCCGCCGGCGGCTTCCGGGGGAGCTTGCCCACCGCGAACTCGGCCACTCCCAGGACGTCGATGACGAGCACGGCGTGGTGGGCCACGGTGGCGCGGCCGGACTCGGAGACGATCGTCGGGTGCGGCACGCCGCGGGAGTCGCACACCTCCATGACGCCGAAGACGATGTCGTTGGCGTACTCCTGGAGCGTGTAGTTGAGCGACGAGGTGAAGTTGGTCTGCGAGCCGTCGTAGTCGACGCCCAGGCCGCCGCCCACGTCGAGATAGCCCAGGGGAGCGCCCATCTGCACCAGGTTGACGTAGACCTGGGAGGCCTCGCGCAGGCCGTCCTTCACCGCGCGGATGGAGGAGATCTGGCTGCCGAGATGAAAGTGAAGCAGCTCGAAGGAGTCGAGCAGGTCGTTCTCTTTCATGTAGTCCACGGCGTCGAGCAGGTCGCGGCCGGTGAGGCCGAACTTGGAGCGGTCGCCGCCCGAGGCCTCCCAGTGGCCGGAGCCCCTGGCGGAAAGGCGCGAGCGCACGCCGAGGCGGGGGCGCACCCCCATCTTCAGGGACATCTGCCGGATGAGCGGCAGCTCCGAGGGCTTCTCCACCACCAGGATGACGTGGCGGCCGAGCTTCGAAGCGAGGAGCGCCGTCTCGATGTACTCCTCGTCCTTGTAGCCGTTGCAGATGATGATCGCCTCTTCGTCCTCCAGCATGGCCATCACGGCCAGCAGCTCGGGCTTGGAGCCCGCTTCGAGACCGAAGTGGTAGGGGCGACCGTAGCCGACCAGCCGCTCGACCAGATAGCGGTCCTGGTTGACCTTGATGGGATAGACCCCGCGATAGGCGCCCTGGTAGCCGTACTCGGCGATGGCGCGGCCGAACGCCTCGTTCAGCTCGACGACGCGGGCCTTGATGATCTCGGAGAAGCGGATCAGCAACGGCAGCCCGATGCCGCGCTCCCGCACCTCGTCCACCAGCTCTTTGAGGTCGATGGCCGGCGAGCCGTGGCCGCCGGGGTGCACGACCATGTGGCCATGGCCGTCCACCGAGAAATAATCGTTGCCCCAACCCCGGATGTTGTAGAGGTCGAGGGAGTCGGCCGGCGTCCAGCGGCGAGTCAAGGGGGCAGTGGCCATCTCGGTGCGAGGACTCCTCTCATGATCCCTTGAACGGGAAAAAGCTCTGACGTTCCGCGATCGAGTTTCGGGAAACGCCGGGCGGGAACCACCCGGCCGCGCAAACTCTAACACGAATCCCCGGGGTGGTCTGGGACGGGCCCCTCGCCCGCCTCGGCAGAGTCCTCTGGTACCCTGGGTCTCGTTGAAATCCGCCACCCGGCGGCCCAGGTGCGTTACAAGGCTCGCCCTCTGCGATAATCACCCCATGGCCGCCAGCCCCAAGCCTGAGCCCCTCAAGATCTTCATCAGCCACTCAGCGGCGGATCTGGAAGCCGCGCGCGGGGTCTATCGCGCGCTGCGAGATGCCGGATTCAGGGTCTGGCTGATCGAAGACCTGCGCGAAGAGGACCAGCCGCTGGGTGCTTCCTGGAGCGAGTACTTCGATGAGGCGCTTCAAACAAGCGACCTGGTTCTCCTCCTGCTGTCGAAACAAAGTCCCTTCAACAGTCGTCAAGCGGAGGAAGTGAAGTCTGCTCGGCTAGCAAGGAAAAGAGTCGTCCCGGCTTTCTTGGAGCCGGATGCCCTCTCCAAGTCCTCGCTCGTCCTGACAGACTTCGCAATATCGGACCTGCGGGAACGCCGTGGTCAACTGATCGACAGCGCGGAGGGCCTCGCGGAACTGATTCGCGGCCTTCACAGGCTAAACCGAGACAAGACAGGGTCGCCTCTGCAAGAGCTCACGCCGGTCAACGAGCCTGTGCGTGGTCATCTTCGTGTCCGGCGCCTCGTGCTCGAGAACGTCCGTTGTTTCGAGAGCCTGGACCTCGCCGTAGATGACGGGACCATCTGGATCACCATCCTGGGCGACAACGCCGCCGGCAAGTCGACCGTGCTGCGCAGCCTCGCTCTGGGGTTGTGCCAGGAGAGCGACGCCGCCGCGTTGATGCGCGAGCTGCCCGGCAGCCTGGTCCGGGAAGGTGCCTCCTCCGGGACGATCCGGATCGAGCTCCACGACGACGAGGATGACCGCGACCTGTCGATCGTCACCTCGCTCCGCCGCGACGAGTCGACCGGCGAGGAGATCCTGCGCAAAGAGACCGATCCGGCACCCTTCCCTTGGAACAAGCTCTTCGTGTGCGGCTACGGCACCAACCGTGGACGCCAGGCGCACGCCGGCTTCGAGACCTACACGGTCCGCGACGCGGTCCGCACCCTGTTCGACGACGCAGCGTCGCTGCAGAACCCCGAGCTGGTGCTGTTGCGCCAGAGCCCGGATCTGCGGCAGGAGATCGAGCACAAAGTCCTGCAGATCCTGATGCTCGACGCTCCGGGCTATGAGGTCACGTATCCCAAGACCGGCCCGATCATCGAAGGCCCCTGGGGCCGCCAGGCGCTGCGGGTCCTGTCGGACGGATATCGCAGCACGATGCAATGGGTGCTCGACTTCATCGGTTGGGGCGTCTACGCGGGGCGCTTCAACGGCGGCCGTGAGCTCGGCGGCATCCTGCTCGTCGACGAGCTGGAGCAGCATCTGCACCCCGTCTGGCAGCGCCACATCGTCGACCGCCTGCGCCGCCAATTCCCCGCGACGCAAATCTTCGCCACCACCCACACGCCGCTCCTGGCCGCTGCATCGGCCGATTTCGAGGATGCCCTGGTGTGCCGCCTCAAGGCCCACCTCGACGGATCCCCGGAGCTGGTGATCATCGAGCGCCAGGAGTTGGCGGGGCTGCGCGCCGACCAGGTGCTCACCTCCGAGGCCTTCGGTCTGGTCACCAGCCGCAGCCTGGGCTCGGAAGGCGACCTCGACCGCTTCGCCGAGCTGCGCGGCAAAACCGACCGCACCGCCGAGGAGGAAGCCGAGCTCGCGCGCCTGTCGGAGCAGCTCGATCAGAGCCTGCGTTTCGGTGAGCGGCCGTTCGAGCAAGAAGTGGAAGCCGCCGTCGGCAAGACCCTGCGCGAGATGAGCACGTCCGCCGATCCGGAGCTGCTCGACCTCGAAACCAGGCGGCAGCTCCGCGAGCTATTCCGGCCGGAGCCCGATGCGTGAGGCGCATTCCGCGACGCCCCTTGAGCTCCGCCACCTGGAAGCGTTGGATCTCGGACTGCTCCAAGGCGACCGAGGAGCTGGCGCAGAGAGTCGCCCGCGGCGAGAAGCCGGCGGTCAGTGACCTGTACAAGCGCAAGCGCATCAAGGATGAGTACTTCTTCGCCGCCGGGCCGCCCTTCTACGGCAAGTGCGCCTACTGCGAAGCACCGATTCGCGACTACCAGCACGGCGATGTGGAGCATTTCCGGCCCAAAGCGGGGGTCACCGACGAGAACGGTCAGCCGGTCTGCCTTCTCGACGAGCATGGGCAATTCCAGATCGGAGCCGACGGGGAGCCCGTGGAGCATCCGGGCTATTACTGGCTGGCCTACGAATGGACGAACCTGCTGCCGGCCTGCGTCAAATGCAATCAGGCCGATGTCCGCCAAGGGCACAGGATCGGGAAGCACACTCGTTTTCCGGTCGAAGGCCGCCACGCCCAGCGGCCTGAAGACATGGCGCAGGAGAAGCCTCTGCTGATCAATCCGCTGAGCGACGGGGAGGATGACGATCCGAGCCATCATCTGGTGATGGACACGAAGACGGGCCTGATGGGCCATCGCACCTCGCGAGGCCAGGCCTGTCTTCACATCTTCGGGCTCAACCTGCGGGACCAACTGGTCGACGATCGTAGGAAGGCCTGCCGCGAGGCGGAGTTTCTGTGGGCTCGCTTATTCTCCGTCCGCCACGATCCCTCCGCATCCGCGGAGATCCTGAACGAGATCGCCGCCATCCGCCGAGGCGAGAAGCCGTTCACCACGGCCCAGGTTGCGGTCTTGCGGGAACTGACTGAGCGGGCCGGGATCACGTCGGGTCCCGACACATAGACCGTTGGCCCAGTAGGATGCAATGGGCGCCAGGGGACCGTCGCGCAGCAGTGATGGTTTGGATTCGACTGGGCTCGCCGAGGGGCCATTCCAGTAGAGGGAGGAGCCGCAGGCAGCGGTTCGAGTTTCAGGGTGGCTTGGGACTGGCCCTCCAGCCCGTCTCAGCGGGGCCGGGCACCGCGTTTTCCGGAGAAGATAAACAGATGCTGGGAGGGTAGCGCCTCGCTCTGCTTCAACAGGAGGAAACCGGCGCCGCTCCACTCGGCGAGCACCTGCTCCACGGACATGCGGTGCCTGATGTTGATGTGGGCGGCGGTCTCGCCTTCCAGGCGGTACTCGACCAGGGTCACCGTACCGCCGGGAGCGAGGCTGGCCTGGATGGCTGCGAGCATGGCTTCGGGCTGCTGGAGCTCGTGGTAGACATCCACCAGGAGGATGCGGTCGATGCCTTTGGCGGGGAGCTTCGGATCGGTCTCGGTGCCCACGACGGGAATGACGTTGGCGAGATTCTCCCTGGCGATGTTCTTCTTCAGCAGGTCGATCATCTGCCGCTGGATGTCCTCGGCGTAGACCTTGCCGGAAGGCCCGGTCGCCTTCGCCAGCCGCCGGCTGAAGAAACCGGTGCCCGCGCCGATCTCCGCCACGGTCATCCCTGGCCGGATGTCCATGGCCGCGATCACCATCTCCGGCTTGTCCGTCTCGGCCCGTCCCTCACGCTCCAGCCAGTCCGCGTGCTCCCAGCTCAGAATGTTCGCCGGCTCGCGCTTCGGCACCGGCGGAGCCGTCGCCTGCCCGTTGGAGGGCACCGGCGCGCCGCAGGCAAGGGTGGTCAGGAGGATCAGGGGCCAGGCCCGGCGTAGATTCATCTTCTAAACAACGGCGAGCCCGGACCCGCCATTCCCGCTCACCCCTCGCCTAGAATACCCTGTCACGCCTTGGAGGCCATGGAATGACGGATGAGGACGTAGAGTTTCGGTGCGGAGTGCTCCTCACGTTTCAGGTTTCACTGCTTGGGATGGTCACAAGCCATCTTCGGGGCGTAGCCGTGGGTTGGGAGGAAAGAAGCATCTGGGCCAACCTCTTTTTTGACGGCGAAATCGGAGATGATGAATTTGAAACGTCTGTGGACATCGAGGGCGAGGTCGCGGCGAGCTTTCCGGATCATGACGTCTGCGTGAGGCCAATACGCCTCGACGCTCCCGAGCCCCTGAATCCGGAGGCTTTGAAGGCCTGGGTTTATCGGCGCAAAGAATGAGAATCGACGAAGGAGCCAGGCCGAGCGTTGCCATCCGGACTCGCCATTCCCCGCGAGGTCACCCCTCGAAGACGGCCACGGCCCGCACGGGCGAGCCGGTGCCGCCGCGGATCCTGAGCGGCAGACCGATGAAACGAAACCGCCCGCGGCCGATCAACCGGTACAAATTGATCATGTTTTCGTAGTGCGTGAAGCCCAGCTCGCCGCAGATCCGGTGGACTTCCTTGTTGGAAACGTCGACCACGCCGGGCGACATCGTTTCGACGCCAAAGGCCGCGATTTTCTGCCGGCCCAGCCAGCGCGCCGCGTCAATGCTGATTCCGGGTCCTCGGGGCCAGTCGCCGGAGCCATAGGCGCGGCGGTAATGATCCGTATACAGCAGGACGGTATCTCCCGGCTTGATCGCGAGGCCCGCCGCGGAGAGGGCGCGCTCCAGATCGGCGGTCTCGATCAATTCCAGCAATCCTTTGTGAGACAGGTCCAGACAGAGACCCTCGGTATAGAACATCGTCAGAGGCATCGCCTCGATGGACTGTTCCCGGTACTGGCGGGCCATGTGGCTGATGGCATCCACATGCGTACCCGTATGCTCGCCCAGCACCAGCCGGTTCACGGCGGGTGTGACGACGCCGCTGCCGGCGATGCCATCCCACTGCTCGTGCGACGCGTGGACGGTGATCTCCACCTCCGGAAGGCCGGGAAACACCGGCATGCCCGAGAAGATCTCCTGGCTCAGATCAACGATTTCCAGCATTTCCCTAGAATACCCTGGGCTGCGGATTGATGCCAAGCCGCGATGTTCCTACTATGAAGTCATGAACGACGGTGAATCGTGCTGAGCCTTCGTGACCAGGTCCTCTCGGGACGGCTGGTCTGCCCGAAGACCCATCAGCCCTTGGTCCTGTCGGACGACATCCTGACCACCGAGGATGGCGGTAGTTCCTACCCGCTGGTCCACGGAGCTCCGGTTTTGCTGCCGGAGCCTCAGAGGGTCTCCGCGTACCTCGCGGCAGATTCCGGCCGCATGGCCGATGAATATGAGCGTTCCCCGGGGTTCCTGCAGTTCGCCTTTCGGCGCTTGACCCAAGCTTTTGGGGACATGAGGACCGAGGAGTCCGAGAAGGCCTTCCGAGACAGCCTCGCGGACCTACCAGAGGATGCTCTTTGCGTCTCGGTCGGAGGTGGACCCATGCGCGTTCATCCGGCTCTGGTCAACCTCAACATCGGCGCGTTCCCCAATGTCGACGTGGTGGCGGACGCCTACTCGCTTCCCTACGCTGACGGAGCCGTCGATGCCTTTCACTGTGAGGCGGTGCTGGAGCACCTGGAGTTTCCTGAAGCCGCCGTCGCGGAGATGTATCGGGCCTTGCGCCCAGGCCGTCTGGCCTTCATCGCCACACCGTTCCTCCAGGTCTTCCACGGCTATCCCAGCCACTTCCAGAACTTCACTCTGATCGGTCACCGGCGCCTGTTCGAGCGTGCCGGCTTCTCGGTCCTCTCCGCCGGAACCTGCGTCGGCCCAACCTACGCGCTCCGCGACCTCACGATCAACTATCTGGCCACAGTGCTCCCAGCAGGACGACTTGGAAAGTTACTGAGCCGTCTCACCTCGCTGGTGACGCTGCCGCTCCTCTGGATCGATCGCTTGGCGAACCGGCGACCGTTGTCGCATCATCTGGCTTCGACGACGTTTTTGTTGGTTCGGAAGCCGGTAGCGTGAGGCCATGAGAGTCAACAAACCTAAGGTTTATTCGGTGATTGAGCGGCGCCGTGTGCGCCCGTCGACCCTGCACGGCTTACATCCTCGACACATGCGAAAGTGTTCCAAAGGAATCTCTGTGGCTTTCCACTTGCCTTTTCCTTCTCTTGACAGTCGATCCATTGGACAATGCCGTCGATCCGCTTTGCCTGGTTGTCGGCACGCTCGATCAGCTTTCCTGCATAGACCAACGCTGCTACAACTCCCGCGAGAGTGACTCCACTCAAGAGCCAATTTAGAAGTCGGCGCACAAATGACGGCGAAGGCTGAGGAATGGCTACAACCGGGGGTGCCGTGGGAGCGGCTCCCCCGCTGGTAGAAGGAATTTGGTCAGGCCCAGCCATCCCGATGTGAGTTGGCCTTCAGCGCTCGAACTGCTGCGAGGGCACTCGGAGAAAAGAGGTCACCTGTTGAAGACCCGCAGATTCCACGGGCCCTTTTTCAACGAAGGCCCAATAGCCGTCGCCAGGAACGACAACCAAGTGGTTGGCTATCGAGTCGATTGGCCGTGACCAGACAGTTCCTCCGGTCTTCGGGTCGACTTTGAGTAACAGCCAATTGGTACGACCCAGAGTAGCTGGCGTCCGAACAAGGGAATAGAGACTATCGTGCCACCCATAGAGCCCCGCCGGCATGGTCGATTCTTCCAGCGTTTTATAGATGTCACTAGTCGACTTTGGGCCTAGTTCCTTCGGCAGACTCGGGCGCTCGGTTACTCTCTTGGCAGTTCCTGCCGTGAAGTAAACCTTCTTCTCGTTGGGAAGACCGGCCACGTAGGGCATCTGGTCTAAGACGACGTAATAGAGGTTCCCTTTGGCGGCAGCGAGGTATGGAGAGCCAAGAAAGTAGAAACGGCGCGCTGGATCATCGAGCCCAATTCTGGCGATCACCTGAGATTGCTCCGGATGATCCAGGGGAATCCTCATGAAAGCACTTGTAGCATCTGCCCCCTTCAATAGGTCGCCAAAGATGAAGAACTCCTTGTCGAGGGCGACCCATTGGTAGACGGCCCGCAGCTCTCCAAAAGAACCCTTGGCCAGTGCCTTGAGATCTATGACTTTGAGAATTCGATAGCCGCTATCCAACAAAACGAAACGACCGTCCTCATCTTCAACCCAGAACCGACCTCCCGGAGCGTATTGAATGCTCAGAGGCTTCGTGAATCTCTGACCCTTGTATTCCTTGGTTATCGGCCCCTCGAAGGTTCCAGAGGAAGAATATGATTTGATTTGACTTCTGAGCACATCAACAAGAAGCAATGTGTCATCGGATGCCCAAGCACCAGAGAACGTCCAACTGGGTGGCCGCGTCAGCGAGACTCTCTCTCCCGTGATCAAATCCGATCCAGCCTCTGACCGGGAAATCGCCGAACCGCCAAGAACTAGGAGACCTACCGCTGAAAGGAAGAGGATGAGAGTTCTTCTCATAGTCAGGACTCCTTAGAAGCTCGGGTCACAGCCATCGCCGGTCCCCTTGCAGAGAAGAGCGGAGCTGACCCATTGCCGACCCGCATGGATCGGAGTACATGGCGAGATCGTGGCGACGCAGACACGCGGAGGCGCACCTGTTGGAGCAGCCTCAGCAAACGCTATCCCGGAAATCAGCAGAGTAGCGCATACAGCCCGACGAAGGATCCTCATTGACAAGACCTCCCTGAAGGCGGTTGCCGTTAGCAACATCGATACGACTAAACGAGTAGTATCGCAAGTCGGGATTGACTTGTCAAGCCCCAAGGGCGGGTCCTCCCTCCAGAGAAACTTTGGCATCTGACTATGTGGGTGCACAGGAGCACACCTACTAAGGTAGGGTACAGCAAATGCTGTCCACCGGGACAGATTCTTACAAAATTCAATGACTTGGCTGTCCCTGGGAGTAGGTGGGGGCTCTTCCAGGATTAGAGCTAGGTCGGTCGGCCACCACCTATAGTTGTTGTCCGCAGGAAGATCCACAACCTAGGCCCCTATGGGCGACGATTCGATCCGCCGCCAGCGGCGGGCGGTGATACGCTCGGGGCCGGTCAGCCACCGCCTGGAATCGGACTCCGTGAGTTACGTCGGCTCGAGCATTGGACAGATCCGCATCGAGTCCCGGTTGGGGCAGGGCGGGATGGGCGAGGTCTACCTTGGCTACGACCCGCGGCTGGAGCGCCGGGTGGCGGTCAAGACGATCCGGCCCGAGAAGCGGCTGAAGGCGCGGTTCCTGCGCGAGGCCCGGCTGCTGTCGAAGCTCGGGCATCCGTCGATCTGCCAGGTCTACGACCTGATGGAGACGCCGGCGGAGGATTTCCTCATCCTCGAATACGTCCAGGGAACGACCCTGCGGCGGCTGGCGGAGCAGGAGGAGCTCTCTTTCGAGCGCAAGCTCCGGCTGGGCGAGAAGATCGCCGCAGCGCTCGCCGTCGCCCACCGCGAGAAGATCGTCCACCGGGATCTCAAGGCGGACAACATCATGGTCACCCCGGAGGACGAGGTGAAGGTGCTCGACTTCGGGATCGCGCGCTCGGTCTCCGATCCGCTCCTCCGCATGCAGCCTCCGCCTCCCCTGCCGGACCTTTCCGAGTTGGAAGTCGACCCTGACACGCATGAGATCGGGCCGTCGCGTTCCTCGGACGATTGGGACGAGCCGGCCGCGCCGGAGGTGGAGGACGCGACGCGGCTGACCCGCCTGGGCACGGTGGTGGGCACGGTGCAGGCCATGAGCCCGGAACAGGCGGCGCAGGGAGAGGTCACGGAGGCCTCTATTCTCTGGGCATCCTGCTCCAGGAGCTGTTCACGGGCGAGCCGGCCTACGAGTCGGCGGACGAGGTCGAGCTGCTGCGGCTGGTGATGCGGGCGCAGACGCGGCCGTTCGAGGGGCTCGATGCGGATCTCACGCGGCTGATCCGCGACCTCGAAAGCCTCGATCCGCGGCGCCGGCCCACGGCCGGGGAGACGGCGGAGCGGCTGCGGTGGATCCTCGACAAGCCGCAAAGGGTGCGCCGGCTGCGGGTGGCCGCGCTGACGGGAGCCTTCGTCTTCCTCCTGGCCGTGCTGGCAGTGGTCTCCTGGCTGGCGGTGCGGGAGATCCTGTCGCCGCTCCTGCAGGGCAAGCCGGACGAGCCGACCCGGGGGCTGATCGCCGAGGCGGAGGTGACCCGCGGGCGGATCGAGGCCGCGCTCGGCACCCGGGACGAAGCGCGGGCGGCCTGGGAGCGAGCCCTGGCCATCCTGGCCCCCTGCTCCCGTCCGCTCACGCACTGGAAGGTGCTGGCCCCCTGGACGGAAGCCCTCCTCCGCCTCGGCCGCACCGGCGAAGCGCGCCCCGGAGTGGAGCAGCTCGCGAGGATGGGTTATCGCAGCGAGGATTTGGCGCGGCTGTGGCGGGAGAAGGGTGGGGGGGAGCCGCTTTGAAAGAAATCGGCCAATTTCTTTCCAAGCTCACGGAGCTTTGAAAGCCCTCTTTCCAAGTTTGCCGAGCTTTGAAAGAATCAGGCTGTTCTCTTTCCAAGCTCAGGGAGGAGCCGTCCGTGAACCCCGCCGACTTCCATGCCCCCAGCGCCGGGCGAGTGATCCGGTCTCTGGCGGGGTATGCGGCCTTCGTTCCCGCGCCGCTCCCTCCCGAGCTGACCTACGAGGGGACGCTGGTCCTCGCGCTCTCGCGGGCCGACGCCGCCTTGAGCGAGCTCGCCGGCCTGGGCCGGCAGCTCCCCAATCCCCACCTGCTGATCGCACCCTACATGAAGCGGGAGGCCGTGCTCTCCTCGCGGATCGAGGGAACGCGGACCAGCCTCTCGGACCTTCTGCGGGAGGAGATGGAGCCCGAGCGGACCGAGGACGCCGACACCCGGGAGGTGCGGAACTACGTCACGGCGCTGGAGTATGGGCTGGAGCGCCTGCGGGAGCTCCCCCTGTCCCTGCGCCTCGTCCGCGAGCTCCACGAGCGCTTGATGCAGGGGGTGCGGGGCGACCAGGCGACGCCGGGGGAATTCCGCACGTCCCAGAACTGGATCGGCCCGGCGGGGAGCACGCCGGCTACGGCTCCCTACGTGCCGCCGCCCCCGCCCGAGATGATGGAGGCGCTCGGCGACTGGGAGAGATTTCTGCACGAGCGGGAGCGGTTTCCGGACCTCGTCCAGTGCGCCCTGGTGCACGAGCAGTTCGAGGCGATCCATCCCTTCCTGGACGGGAACGGGCGGGTGGGGCGGCTGCTCATCACCCTGTTCCTCGTGGAGCGCGGCCGTCTGCCCCAGCCGCTGCTCTACCTCTCGGACTACATCGAGGCCCACAGGCAACAGTATTACGACTCCCTGCAGCGGGTGAGGACGGACGGCGACTGGCTCGGCTGGCTTCACTTCTTCCTCACCGGGGTAGAGGAGACGGCGCGCGCGGCCGTCCGCCAGGCGAGCGAGCTCATGGACCTGCGGGAGACGTACCGCCAGCGGCTGGGCCGCAAGCCGAACGCCCTGAAGCTGCTCGACGAGCTGTTCGTGAACCCCTACATCACGGCCGCTCGTGCCGTCCGGGTGCTCGGAGTCTCCGGCCCCACTGCCCGGCACGCGATCGCTCTCCTGCAAGCGGAAGGGGTGCTCGGCGAAATGACCGGACGGAGCTGGGGGCGCATCTACCTGGCGCGTCCGATCCTTCAGGCGATCGAGGGTCGGGCTTGACGCTGACGGCGGGGAGGTGGGCCTCGGCCCGCTGGAAGGTGTCGAGCGCCAGGCCGATCACCTCGTCGGCGGCGATCTTGATGGCGCCCAGGTGCTCGGCCCCGGCCACGACGTGACTGCGGCCTCCCGCCAGCTCGGCGAGCGCGCGGGTGTCCTGGGGGCGGACCCCCTGGTCGCGCTCGCCGCTGACGTAGGTCACGGCGCCCAGCGACATGGCGCCGATGTGGCGGCGGATGTCCAGGAAGCGGTGGGCGCACGGCAGAATCGCCCGGTAGAGGACGTAGCCGGGCCGGCCCAGCGGCGCCATGCGCCACGACCACTCGAAGAGGTGGGGGGAGACGTCCTCGAAGAAGGCGCCGGCCACCGACCGGGTGCGGCTGAGGACCGGGTGCGCCCAGTAGCCGCCGGAGCTGACGCCCCAGACGTGCAGGGGAAGGCCGGCGGCGCGGGCGGCGAGGAAATCGAGCGCCGCCTCGACGTCGCGGTCGAAGAACACGGCCGGCGGACCGCTGGCGCCGAAGCCGCCGAAGTCGACGGAGAGCGCGTGGTAGCCGGCGGCACGCAGGGCCTGGATGCGGCCGCGCAGGTTGAAGTAGGCCCTCCCCCAGATCAGCCACGGCGGTAGGAGGAGGACGGCGCCGCGGGGACGGCCCGCCGCCGGGTACCAGGTCGCCGCGAGCGTGCCCTGCCCGTAGCGTCGCGGCACCTCCAGGTTCTGAAACGGGGCCAGCCTCTGCGGAGGCTCCGGCTGGGGGACCTTGACGAGCCGCGGAGACAGCGCCAGGAAACAGCCCATTGCAATCCGCTCCAGCCTGGGCCCGGGCCTGGAGGGTGTCGACCTGTTCTCCATCACACTCCCCCTCTCCTCTCACACGGAGGGTTAGTCGTGGCGGAAGGTCCGGGCGTTACAGTCTGCCGGGATCCGGACGAAGGTCGTTAACGGCCCCCGCGAGGCTTTTGGGCCTGCCTGCTCCAACCCCCGGGAAGAAAAGGAAATCGACGACGCCACGATCCAACAAAGAAATCATACCACAAGGGGTTTCAAATTAGATTTATTATCGAAGCTGGACACACTCAACTCAGCATTTTGAAAACTGAGACGTTGAAGCGTCTCCGCTCCGCCTCGCAGAATCAGGCATTCGCCGATGCCTTCGACGCCTCGGCGATCTCCCACAGCCGGCAGGGCTTGAGAGGGATCTCCAGGATCTCCAGGCCGGGGATGGCGAGGGCGTTTTCGACCGCCTGGGCGAAGAGGGCACCCACGGGGATGGCCCCGGCTTCGCCCGCGCCCTTGGTGCCGAGGGCGTTCAGGGGCGAGGCCGTCTCCTCGTGGCCCACCTCGACCCGCGGCACGTCGAGCGCGGTGGGAAGGAGGAAGTCCATGAATGAGGCGTTGAGGAGCTGGCCGTTGTCGTCGTAGACGAGCTGTTCGTAAAAGGCGTTGCCGATCCCCTGGGCCACGCCGCCGTGCACCTGGCCGTCGACGATCAGCGGGTTGATCACCACGCCGCAGTCGTGGACCACCACGTATTTCAGGATCTTCACCTGCATGGTCTCGGGGTCCACCTCCAGGATGCAGGCGTGGCAGCCGCTGGCGGTGGCGCCGCGGTGGGGGCCGAAGTAGCGGGTGGCCTCCAGCCCCGGCTCGGTTCCCGGCTTGACGGCGCCGCGCATGGGATTGGCCACCGTGGCGAGCTTGCCGAGAGAGATCGAGCGCTCCGGCTCGGCACCCGAGGCGATCACCCTGGCGCATCCCGCCGCCAGCTCGATCCGTTCCTCGCCGACGCCCAGGTGCTCGGCCGCGAGGCGGATGGCCTTCTCGCGTACGCTCTTCGCCGCCTCGTGGGTGGCGTTGCCGGCCACCACGGCGCCGCGGCTGGCGAAGGTGCCGGTGCCCCAATGGAACTGGTCGCTGTCGCCGGTGACCACGTCCACGTCGTCCACCGCGACGCCGAGCTGCTGGGCGGCGACTTGGGCGAGGACGGTGAAGTGCCCCTGACCCTGGGTGCCGATGCCGGTGACCACGGTGACCTTGCCGCTGGCCTGCACCTGCACGCGCGCGCCCTCGAACGGCCCGATGCCCGTGCCCTCGACGTAGGCGACGACGCCGATCCCCACGGCCTTGCCCGCGGCCCGCAGGCGGGGCTGCTCGTCGCGGAGGAACGCCTCCCAGCCGATCATGGCGAGCGTCTTGTCGAGCACCGGCTCGTAGTTGCCGCTGTCGTAGTAGAGGGGGGCGAAGTCCTGGTAGATGATGACGTGATCGTGGGGGAATTCGTCGGGGCGCAGGAAGTTGCGCCGCCGCAGCTCGTTGCCGTCGATCCCCAGCTCGCGGGCGGCGAGGTCCATTAAGCGCTCGATGACGAAGACGCCGTGCTGGCGGCCGGCGCCGCGGTAGGGGGTGACGATGGTCTTGTTGGTGAAGACGGCGCGGAACTCGCTGGAGTAGTTGGGCACCCGGTAGGGACCCATCAGCGTGCACTGGCTGTTGAGCGGCACGGTGAGGCCGTAGGGATCGAATGCGCCGGAGTCGTGCAGGAACGAGTCCTTGACGCCGAGGATGCGGCCGTCGCGGGTCAGGGCGATCTCGGCGTCGTGGATCTGACCGCGCTCCTGGGTGGTGGCGACGAAGTTCTCGGAGCGGTCCTCCAACCATTTGATGGGGCGCCCGAGCTGCAGGGCGATCCAGGGGATGAGCACCTCTTCCGGGTAGAACATCATGATCTTGGGGCCGAAGCCGCCACCGATGAACGGCGTCACCAGCCGCACCTGGTGCTCGGAGAGGCCCAGCATGGCGGCGAGGCCGTTGCGCACGGGGATGGGCGCCTGGGTGGTGTCCCAGATGGTGAGCCGCTGGGCGCGCGGGTCCCACTGGGCGACGACGCCCCGGTTCTCGATGGCCGCCGCGGCGCCGCGGTCGTAGGAGAAGCGGCGCCTGACAATTAGATACGCTTGTGCCCTGGCGGCCTCGTAGTCCCCCTTCTTCTGCGGCACGTAGGCGGCGACGTTCGAGCCCACGTCCTCGTGGACGAGCGCGGCGCCGGGCGCGAGCGCCTTTTCGAGGTCCACCACGGCCGGCAGCGCCTCGTAGTCGACGACGATCTCCGCGACCGCGTCCTCGGCGACATAGCGGGAGACGGCCACCACCACGGCGACCGGCTCGCCGACGTGCCGCACCTTGCCCTTGGCGAGCGGCACCTGGGTGCGCTGGTGGAAGATCATCCCCTCGACGGGCGGCGGCGGGACGAGGAGGGGACCCGGCTGCCAGTACGCCCCGAGGTCCTCCGCCGTGTACACCGCGTAAACGCCCTCGCGTTGCCGCGCCCGCGAGACGTCGATGTCCCGAATGTGGGCGTGGGCGTAGGGGCTGCGCAGGAAGGCCACTTGCGCCATGCCCGGCAGCTCGAGGTCGTCCACGAACAGCGCCCGCCCGGTGAGCAGGCGGGGGTCCTCGTTGCGCTTGGTGCGGGTCCCGATTGTCTGGGTCACTGGGATCACTTCTCCTCTACGAACGCCACGATTCGCGCGAACGCCGCCTCGCCGCCGCGGAAGCGGAAGGGGAAGCAGCCGAGCCAGACCCGCTGATCGAGCACCTCGTCGATCATGCCGCCCACGTTCTCGGCGTGGAAGACGCCGTGCGGGAAGAGCTTGACGTGCATGCACTGGTAGTCCTTCGGCCACGGGAAGGCCTCTTCGAGCGGCATGCCGATCACCGCCTCGACTTCGGGGATCAAGTCCGGCCGCGCCTTGCGCACGTTGGTGTTGAACGGATGGTCGGCGGCGATGCAGTCGACGGCCAGCCAGCGGATTCCGCGGTCGAGCACCCAGTCGACGAAACGGCTCTGCGGTCCGGGGTGCTTGAGGAAGCAGCGCGGCAGATCGGCCTTCTCCTGCTGGCGGACCTTGTACCAGTCCTCATTGTAGAAGTGGTGATAGCCCGTGTGGATGACCAGGATGTCGCCGCGCTCGATCTTGATGCCGGTCTTTGCCTCCCACTGCTCGAAGTGCTCCGGGCCGTAGATCTGGTAGTCGCCGATGCCGAACTGCGAGAGGTCGACGATGCAGGCCGGCCCGACCAGTTTGTCGAGCGGGATGCCCGAGATGTCCGGCCCCGGATCGTAGAAGTGGATGGGCGAGTCGAGATGGGTCGCGATGTGGTTGGTGGTCGAGAGGAACTGCGCATTGACCCCCTCGAAGGCGAGCCGCTTGACCCACTTGACGGTCGGACCCTCGTAGAAGGCGAATGAGGGGGAATCGGCGCTGAAGTTCTGCGACAGGTCGAGGATCTTCACCTTGCTCATGTCATAGGGGACGTACACGGTCTCCTCCTTTTGCTAAATAGAATAGTGCTCCGCGAAAGCGACCAGAGCCTCTTCAAAGATCTCCATGGGTGGGCGCACCAGCCCGGCCCCGATCTGGCCGACGCCGGCAAGGCGGTGGGCGATGCCGGTGTTGACCCGCGGCGTGATGCCGAGTTCCACGACCTTGCGCAGGTCGATCCCCACCGGCGTGCCGCGGAAGCCGAGGGCGGGAATGGTGAACAGGCTGTGCTCGGCCACGGTGATCTCGTACATCTCCAGGGTGGCGTTGAGAGCGTCCTGGGGCGTGCCGCCGATGAACGTGACGATGGCCGGCGCCGCCGCCATGGCGAAGGCGCCGATGCCGGCCGTCTCGGTGATCGTGCTGTCGCCGATGTCCGGGTTTGCATCCGCGGGCGTGAAGCCGGGGAAGTAGAGGCCATCGGGCACCTGGGCGGGGGCGGTGAACCAACGGTCGCCCAGGCCGCTGACGCGGATGCCGAAGTCCGTGCCGTTGCGCGCCATGGTGGAGACGATCGTGCTCCCCTCGACGCCGTGCGCCGCGTCCGCCATGGCCTTGCAGGCGGCCATCACCGGGTTGAGCACCGAGAGCGGATTGTCGCCCAGGAATTTCAAAACCTCGGACTGATCGCTCGCGCCGGCTTTGGATTGAGCGATGTGAGGCGCCAGGAGCTTGAGGAAGAGGAGCGAGCCCGCCTTGTTGCGATTGTGCCCCTCGTCGCCCATGTGCAGCGCCTCGGCGATCAGGGCGCGCAAATCGATGCCGCCGGAGAGCGCCAGCGCCTCGCCGAGCACGGACGCCAGGACGTCGTTCATCCAGCGCAGCTTCTCCAGCACCTCGTCGCTGAAGGCGCCGTAGCGATGGACCTTGCCGTAGCCCTCGTTGAGGTTGGAGAAGGTGCGGTGGCCGTGGACGGCGTCCTCGACGACGTAGACCCGCATGGAGGGGGAGATGACGCCCGCCATGGGACCGACCGCGGCGTGGTGATGGCAGGGTTCCAGACGGACTTCGCCCCGCTCGACGAGGGCGATCGCCTCGGCTTCCGTGCGGGCGCGCCCCTCGAACAGCAGGGCGCCGGTCACCGCGCCGCGCAGCGGACCCGAGGCGCGCTCCCAGGCGATGGGGGGACCTGCGTGGAGCAGGAGGTCCGCGTGCAAGCCAGGGATGACGTCCCCCGCCCGGGCGATGCCGGTGAGCATGGGCCGCGCGGCGGTCATGCGCTCGACGGCGGTGCGGTTGGCCTGTTCGATGTCCATTCAGCGAGCCTTCATGCGGGCGAGTATGCCCGCGAGCTTCTCGTTGCCCCCGGCCGGGGGCTTCCACTCCACCTGCACGGCGCTGGCTCCCTGGGCGCGGAGGCTATCGTAGAACGACTCCAGGCCGACGTTGACGGCGGCGAGGGGGGGCTGGAGGTCGTCCACGGAGACCCCCAGGGCGGGTCGAGCCCCCTCCCCGCCGTCCCGACCCGCCCCTACCCGAAGCCAGACGGCCTCGACGGCTTCGGAGACCGTCCGGCAGACGTGCGCTCCGGCGCGGGTGAGGGTGGCGATCTGCTCGGCGAGGTTCTGGGGGTCTTCGTCGGTCCCCACGACGATGGCGATGATTTCCAAATGCCCGGCGCGATCGGCGATCACCTGCTCGATCACGGGCGCCAACTCTCCCGCGGGGTCGGCGTGGGCTCCATCGCCCAGCACTACGTCTAGAAGGATGATGCCCACCTCCGGGTCTGCCGCCTCCTGGCGCAGGCGGCGCAGGCGCAGATCCTGGTCGATCATCGGGTGGAGGCGGCCGACGGTGAATTCGTCGTCCCCGAGGTCGAGGATCGTGTTTCCCTCGTCTGGGAGGAAGGTCCGGAGGGCGAGCCGCGCCTCGTAGGCGAGGGTCCCGCCGGCGAAGAGGCCGCGGACCAGGCCTGCCATCCCCCTCCCAAGACCCTCATCACCCCGGCCCTCTTCTCCCGCCCCCTCGCCACCCCCCTCACCGGGAGAAGAGGGAGAAAGGCAAGACGGCTCCAGCCCCGCCGCCAACTCGGCCGCCTCGGTCAGGCTGGCGGCGAAGTGGATCGAGCCGAGGCTGCGGAGCGGGGGGACGAGGCCGAGGAAGTCCACCACCGCCGGCTTGCCCGTGGCTCGCGCGGCAGACAACAGGCGGGCGGCGACCTCGGGCGCGGGGGGCTTGGAGATGAGGACGATGACCCGCGTCTCCGGATCGCGGCCGAGGAGGTCGAGGGCCTGCCGTGCGGTAATGCCGCCGACCGCCGCGGAGAGATCGCGGCCGCCGGTGCCGATCGCCTGAGAGACGCCGGCTCCCAGGGAATGAAGATGACTGGTGACAGCCTGGAGCCCGGTGCCGGAGGCGCCGATCAGGCCGATGCCGCCCTTCCGGACGCGATTGGCGAAGCCGAGGCCGGTGCCACCCACGATCGCCGTGCCGCAGTCCGGCCCCATCACCAGCAGACCCTGGCGCTGCGCTTTACGCTTGAGGGCGACCTCCTGCTCCAGTGGAACGTTGTCGCTGTAGAGAAAGACGTTGCGGCCGTGATCGAGGGCCTCATCCGCCACTCCGGCGGCATATCGGCCGGGCACGGAGATCAGCACCCAGCGCGCCTCGGGGAGGAGCTTCAGGGCGGAGGCGAGACTGCGCGGCCGGAATTCCTGCTCGCCGTCCCCACGCCGGACCTGGAGCAGGGAGTCCACCCGCGCGAGGGCCTCAGCCCCCGCCGCATCGCTCTCCGCCTTGACGGCGATGAGCAGGTCGTGGGGCCCGGCCTCGACTTCCTCGCCGGGGGCCAAGCCGCTCGCCGCGAGGATCTCGTGGTTGGCCGGAGTCGCCATCACGACGCCCGCGTCGATTACCCCGGGCAGGCTCGACAGCGCCCGCTGGAGCTGCATGAGGACGACCGAGTCGTAATAGGCGCCGGGGCGGACGGCACAGCGGACGATTGTCATGACCGCAGGGCGTCTTCCAAATCGACCGCCCAAAACAGCAGCGACTCGTCGCACCACCAGCGGGCGGACACCTGGAGCCCCAGGGGGAGGCCGGCGACGTTGCGCCCGGCGGGGAGGCAGACCGCCGGCATCCCGGCCTGGCTCCAGGGGACGTTCATCACCGGATCGCCCGTGCTGTCGAGCCCGCGCGGAGCGGCGCCCAGGGCGGGCGGGGAGAGCCAAAGGTCGATGCGATGATCGTCCATCAGCGCGGTCAGCACGTTGCGCAGATCCTCGCGGCCGTCGAGATCCCGCTCGAGCTCGTCGTCCGTCACCATCTGGCCGCGGCGGATCAGCTCGGCCGTCTTCTCGGCATAGAGGTCGCCGTAGCGGGCGAACCAGTCGCGGTGGACCCGCGCGGCTTCGGCGGCGGTGATCCGGAAGTGGCGCTCGGCGATCTCCCCGAAGTCCGGGAGCGCGGCGACGTGCTCGACCTCGAAGCCGGCGCCGGCCAGCCGGTGGCAGACCTGGCGGAAGTGGACCAGCCCCTCGCCCGAGGCCCGCTCCAAAAAGGGTCCTTCCGGCACGCCCAGCCGGGGCTTTCTGGCGGGCTTTATGGGGAGCCAGTCGCGGCAGAGCACAGCGGCGACCCGCTCCGCACCGGCTGCATCGGGAGTGAAGAAGCCGACGTGGTCGAGCGAAGGGGCGAGGGGGATCACGCCCTCCCGGGAGATCCGCTCGTAGCTGGGCTTGAAGCCCACCGCGCCGCAGAAGGCGGCAGGGCGCATGATCGAGCCGATCGTCTGGGTGCCGAGCGCCAGCGGGCAGAGGCCGGCGCCCACCGCGGCGGCCGAGCCGCTGCTCGATCCCCCGGGCGTGTGCTCCGGATTCCACGGATTGCGGGTCGGGCCGGGCGCGAAGAAGGCGAACTCGGTGGAGACCGTCTTGCCCAGGATCAGGGCGCCGGCCTCGCGGAGGGCGGTCACGCTCGCGGCCTCGGGTCCCTTCAGCTCCTCCGGCGGCAACCGGCTGCCGGCGCGCGTCTCGAAGCCGTTCACGTGGAAGATGTCCTTCACCCCCACGGGGACGCCGAAGAGAGGCGGCCGCCAGCGCGCGGGATCAGGCCAGCGACGCTCCAGCGCCTCCCAGTCCCGTCGCAGCCGCTCGAAACGGCCCTCCTCGGGGAGAAAAGCCAACACGTCGGGCTCGCGCCCGGCGAAGAGCGCAGCGAGACCGTCTAGATCCAGATCGCTCATTCCGCGGTGCCCGCCAATTCCCGGCGCCTTTCCGCGGCGAGCTTCACCGCGTCCACGATGTGCTGATAGCCCGTGCAGCGGCAAAGGTTGCCGGAGATGGCGTGGCGGATCTCGTCCTCGCTGGGATCGGGGTTCTCGTCCAGGAAGGGGAGCAGGGTCATTAGGAAGCCCGGCGTGCAGAAGCCGCACTGCAGGCCGTGGCACTCCCAGAAGGCCTGCTGGAGCGGATGGAGCCGCTCGGGACCGGGCGCCAGCGCCTCGACGGTGGTGACGGCGTGGCCGTCCGCCTGCACGGCGAACAGGATGCAGGAGCGCACGGGCTCGCCGTCGAAGAGCACCGTGCACGCCCCGCAGACGCCGTGCTCGCAGCCGACGTGGGTGCCGGTGAGGCCCAGGTCGTGGCGCAGGAAGTCCGAGAGCAGCAGGCGCGGCTCGACCTCGCGTTCGTACGCCTGGCCGTTGACGGTGACGAAGACCTTATAGAGCCCGCTCATCCTTGAGTCCTCCCGTTCCCCCGCCCGGCGCGGTCAACGGCCTTGCGCAGGGCACGGCCGGTGATCACCCGCGCCAGGTGCCGCTTGAAGTCAGCCGACGCGTGCAGATCGCTGAACGGACGGATCTCCTGGGCGGCCTTCTCCGCCGCCGCCGTGATGGCCTCGGGAGAGAGCGCCTGTCCGGCCAGCAGGCGCTCCGCCTCTAGGGCCTCGACCGGCACGTCGCCGGCGCTGAGATAGACCAGCCGCGCCTCGCGGCAGCGGCCGGCGTCGTCGAGCGTCACTAGGGCGGCGATTCCAATCTGCGCGTAATCGCCATGCCGGCGGGCGATCTCCAGAAAGGACCAGCCGGTGCGCGCGGGCAGGGGTGGGATCGCCACCTCGGCCAGGATCTCGTCCGGCTCAAGGAGAGTGTTGAACAGGCCGCGGAAGAAATCGGAAGCGTTCACCCAGCGCTCGCCGCCGGCCTTGCGCAGCCGAAGCCGGGAGCGCAGGGCCACGGCCACGGCCGGCAGCTCTGCGGCGGGGTCGGCGTGGGCCAGGCTGCCCCCGAACGTGCCCCGGTTGCGGATCTGGGGGTGGGCGATGAAGGGCACCGTCTCGTGAAGGAGAGGCGCGACCTCGGCGACCAGAGCGTCCCGCTCCACCCGGCGCTGGCGCGTCAGGGCGCCGACCGCCAAGCCCCCGTCGTCGTCGCGGCGGATGAAGTCGAGCTCCGCCAGCTTGTTGATGTCGATAAGCAGGGCCGGGTCCGCCAGGCGGAAGTTCATCACCGGGATGAGGCTCTGGCCTCCGGCCAGGAGCTTGGCCTCCCCGCCGCGGCGGGCAAGGATGTCCAGAGCCTCCTCCAGGGAGGAAGGCGCCTGGTATTCGAACGGGGCGGGCTTCATGCGTGTGGGCCTCTCCTCTGCGGAATCGATCCGGCGGATTCTACCTCCTCCTTGAGCCCTTGCGCCCGGCCCCGCCCTTGTTCCAGACTCCAGGCTCCATGAACGGCATCGGAGAGAGCCCGCCGCGCCCGGACGGCTTCGCCAAGGTGTCGGGCGCGGCGCTCTACGTGGACGACCTCGTGCTGCCCGGGATGTGGCACGGTGCCACGGTGCGCAGCCCGCACCCCCACGCCCGCATCCGCTCTGTCCGTTTCGATCCCGCCGCGGCGCCGGCCGGCACGGTCTGCGTCACCGCCGCGGACCTCCCCGGCCCCAACGGCGTCCAGCTCCTGGACGACGGCTGGCCCATCCTCGCCGACGGCTTCGCGCTCCACGTCGGCGAGCCCGTGGCCCTTGTGGCCTCGCCCACGCGCCTCGCGGCCCGGCAGGCTCTGGCCGCCGTGACGGTCGACTACGAGCCCCTCACCCCGGTCTTCGCCCTCGAAGGGGAGGAGGCGCTGCCGCCGCTCTACGAGCTGCGCCTGGAGAGCGGCAATGTTGGCGACGTGGACGCCGCCTTCGCCGGGGCGGACCACGTGATCGAGGGCGAGTACCGGACCGGCCTCCAGGAGCACATCTACATCGAGTGCCAGGGGATGATCGCCGAGGCGGCGGATGACGGGGGCGTTCTCAGTGTCCTCGTGACGGGCTCCATGCAGTGCCCCTACTACGTCCACAAGGCGCTGGCCCACGGCCTCGACCTGCCGGAGGACAAGGTGCGGGTGCGCGCCTCGGTGGTGGGCGGCGGCTTCGGCGGCAAGGAGGACTTCCCCAGCGCCCTCGCCCTCCACGCCGCCCTGCTCGCCCGCGCCTGCGGCCGGCCGGTGAAGATGGTCTACGACCGCCACGAGGACATCGTGGCCACCAGCAAGCGCCACCCGGCGGTGATCCGCCATCGCACGGCGGTCGCCCGCGACGGCCGCCTGCTCGCCCTGGAGGGCGAGATCCTCTTCGACGGCGGCGCCTACCGGACGCTCTCGTCCGTGGTGCTGTCGCGGGCGCTCCTCCACTCCTTCGGCCCCTACCGCTGGCCGTGCGTGCGCCTATGGGGGAAGGTCCTGCGCACCCACACGTCGCCGAACAGCGCCTTCCGCGGCTTCGGCGCGCCCCAGGTCCAGTTCGCCATCGAACGCCAGATGGACCGCATCGGCCGGGCCCTGGGGCTCGATCCCTACGAGATCCGCGCCCGCAATGTCGTCGAGCCGGGCGACCGGCTGCCCACCGGCCAGGTGCTGGACACGACCACTTCGGCCCGCCTCTGCCTGGAGGAGGCCGAGCGGCGGACGGGATTCCGCGCGAAGTGGCGTGCTCTGGAGGCCGCCCGCGAGACCGCTGACAGCGAGCCCCGGCGGGGGATCGGCCTTTCCCTCTTCTTCCATGGCGCGGGCTTCACGGGCAACGGCGAGCGCCGGATGAAGTCGCCGGTGACCGCCCGGCTCCTCGAAGACGGCCGCATCGAGGTGCTCACTGCCATGACCGACATGGGCCAGGGGTGCGTCGCGGTGTTCCCCCAGATCGCGGCGGCCGCGGCCGGAGTGCTGCCGGAGGACCTCGCCTTCGCCCCGCCGGACACCGGCGACGTCCCCGACTCCGGCCCCACCGTCGCCTCCCGCACCACGATGATCGTGGGCGCGCTGATCGCGCGGACCGTCTCCGAGCTGCGCAACCGGGTGCTGGCCAGATCGGCTCCGGGCGAGAGCTTCCGCGAGGCCGCGCGGCGGTACCGGCAGGAGGCAGGCCCGGTGGAGGTCACCTTCCGCCACGAGCCCCCGGAAGGGCAGTCCTTCGACGAGTCGACCTACCGCGGCGCGGCCTACCCGACCTATGCCTGGGGCGCGGACGTCGTCGAGGTCGAGGTCGATCCGGACACCCTGGCCGTGAGCCCCAAGCAGGTGACCGCCGTCTGCGAGGTGGGGCGCGCCATCCACCCGACCCTCTGCGCCGGCCAGATCGAGGGCGGCACGCTCCAGGCCCTGGGCTGGGCTCTGCTGGAGGAGGTCAAGCTCCAGGACGGCCGGTATCTGAACGACCGCCTCGCCACCTACATCATCCCCACCGTCAAGGACAGCCCGCGGATCGACGTCCACCTGCTGGAGCAGGCATGGGCGGGTGGTCCCTTCGGCGCCAAGGGAGTGGGCGAGCTCCCCATGGACGGCGGCGCCCCGGCGGCGGCGCAGGCGATCGAGAACGCGTTGGGCGTTCCGGTGGACGAGATCCCAGCCACGCCGGAGAAGCTGATGAAGATCCTGGAGGCTCCACGATGAAAGTCTCCTTCTCCGTCAATGGCCAGTCCGCCGAGGCCGACGGCCATCCCATGGAGCGCCTGCTCGACGTGCTGCGCGAGGGGTTGGGCCTGACCGGCACCAAGGAAGGCTGCGGCGAGGGCGAGTGCGGCGCCTGCACGGTGCTGATGGACGGCGAGCCGGTGCTCTCCTGCCTGGTGCCGCTCCTGCAATGCGAGGGGCGGCAGATCGAGACCGTGGAAGGTATGGCCGCGGGGGAAGGCCCGGCCCGCGAATTCCTGGAGCGTTTCGTGGCGACCGGCGGCGTCCAGTGCGGTGCCTGCACGCCAGGGATCGTGGTCACCGCCTGGTCGCTTCTCGAGAGGAATCCCGCCCCCAGCCGCGAGGAGGCGCAGGAGGCGCTGGCCGGCAACCTCTGCCGCTGCACGGGATACGAGGGGATCCTGCGGGCGATTTGTCCCGAGTCGAAGGGCCAGGAGACGAAATCTTGATCGCCCTCCGGCCGCGCTCCCTGGACGAGGCCCTCCGCCATCTGGAGGCTGACCCGGCGCTCGTCCCCACGGCCGGCTGCACCGACCTCATGGTGCGCGGCCCCGAGGCCCTCCACCGCATGGACCGGGTGATCGACCTCCTAGGCGTCCCCGAGCTGCGTGGAATCCAGGAGGTGGATGGGGGGCTGGAGATCGGCGCCACCGTCACCTTCAGCGAGATCCGCCGGTCCGCCGCCGTCCGCGCCGCCTTCCCCGCCCTCGCCGCCGCGGCGGTCCTCGTGGGCGGCTGGCAGATCCAGAACCGGGCGACCCTGGGGGGCAACATGGCGAACGCCAGCCCGGCCGGCGATTCCCTCCCCGTGCTCCTCGCCCTGGACGCGGTCGTCGTGGCCGCCGGGGCGAACGGCCTGCGCGAGATCCCCTACGGGGCGTTCCACACCGGCTATCGCAAGACGGCCCTGCAAGCGGGAGAGATCGTGGCCCGCGTCCGCCTACCGTTCCTGCCGGCGGGCTCCGTCCAGGCCTTCCGCAAGGTGGGGACCCGCGAGGCGCAGGCGATCAGCAAGGTCGCCGTCGCGCTCGCCGGCCGCGTCGACGGGGGGCGGATCGC
>JBAPYB010000062.1:0-1730 GCA_049284515.1 Thermoanaerobaculia bacterium | reverse complement strand
GGCCTCCTCCTCCTGCGCGCCGGCGAGCCCGTCCGGCTGGACCTCGTCGCCCGCGGCGCGCAGCTCCTGGTGGACGACCTGCACGGCCGGGGATATGCGGACGCCAGGGTCCGCTCCGCCCTGGTGCCCGTCGCCGACCGGCCGGACGCGGTCGAGCTCCGGTACGACGTCGATCCCGGAATCGCCTACCGGCTGGCGGCCGTGACGCTCACGGGGGAGCGCTGGTCGCGGCCGGCCCCGCTGCTGCGCGCTGCGGACCTCAAGGTGGGCGAGCCCTTGACCGACGCCGCGCTGGAGGCGGCCCGCACCCGGCTGTTCCGCACCGGCCTCTTCTCGCGCGTCGACGCCGACGTGAAGAAGGCGGACGACGGCGAGGCCCGCGTCACCCTCGGGCTCGCCGAGAAGCCGCGCTTCCACCTCGGCTACGGCGTGCGCTGGGAGAGCAGCGTCGGCACCGCCGCCGTGCTCGACTTCGTGGACCAGAGCTTCCTCGGCCGCGCCATCACCGTCGGCCTGCGCGGCCTCTACCAGGGCGACGACCGCAGCGGCCGGCTCTACCTGCGCACCGGCGGCGTGCTCGGCACGCCCATCTCGTTCGAGAGCTATGCCGAGGTGCGGCGGCTGTTCACGCCGGGCGACGCCAACCTGGTGGAGGACCGCAAGGAAGTCGCGGTGGAGGCTCTGCGCCCACTGGACGGGCGCGGGCACGACACGGCGCACCTCTACGTGCGCTACCGCACGACGCACATCTTCGAGGTCGTGCCCGATCCGTTCTTCCCCCTCGACCTGGAAATCCGCCTCCCCCTGGCGGGCCTCCAGCTCCTGCGCGACACCCGCGACGACAAGATCGATCCGCGGCGGGGCCTCCTCGCCAGCCTCGACCTCTCGGGAAGCGGCTCCTTCCTGGGCAGCGACTTCGAGTACGCCCGCCTGTTCGCCCAAGTGGCGTCGTTCCGCGACGTGCGGCTGGCGGGCCGGCCGTGGACCTGGGCGCAGTCGGTGCGACTGGGGGTCGAGCACCCGTTCGCCGGCCAGGAGATCATCCGCGACGAGCTGTTCTTCGCCGGCGGCCCCTACTCGGTGCGCGGCTACCGGCAGGAGACCCTGGGGCCGCAGGAGACGCTCGGCCTCGACGTGCGGCCGGCGGGGGGCGAGGCGCTGTTCGTGATCAACGAGGAGCTGCGCTTCGCCCTGCCGGCGTCGCTCACCGGCCTCGTCTTCTTCGACGCCGGCCAGGTCTGGACCCGGCCGCGCGACGCGGGCTTCGACCTCGCCAAGTCGATCGGCCTCGGCCTGCGGGCCGCCACGCCGGTGGGCCTGCTGCGGCTCGACGCCGCCTATCCGCTCGACCGGCGGCCGGGCGACGCCGTCTACAAGCTCTACTTCGGCTTCGGCAACGCCTTCTGATTCTGAGGTCTCTCAGTGCTTCACGGCCCGCAGCACCGCCTGGGCGCTAGCGGCCTCGGGAGCGTTGGGGGCGAGGGCGACGAAGCGGCTCATGTCGTTGACCAGCAGGTCCTTGCGGCCGAGCTTGTCCTGCGCCAGGCCGCGGTAGAAGTAGGCCATGGCGAGCCCCGAATCCATGTTGATGGCTTGGTTGAGCTGCTCGGCCGCGGCGGCCCAATTCTCCTGGAAGGCGCGGGTGACGCCGATCTGGTAGGGGATGAGCGCCGGCTGGGGCGCCTGCGCGCCGCCGAGCGTGGCCACGGCGTCGTCGTACTGCTTCAGCC
>JBAPYB010000061.1:0-4256 GCA_049284515.1 Thermoanaerobaculia bacterium | reverse complement strand
GGGAGCGGCCGGGGCAAGGCGCGGCCGGAGTCGCCGTGGCCGGTGCGGGGCTACGCGGTGCTGGCGCTGCTCGCCCTCGTCCCCGTCGTGCGCGCTCATTGGCACTACGACCGCGCCGTTGCGGCGGATGTCGCGGGGAACGGCCCGCGGGCTGAAGACGAGCTGGCCGAGGCGATGCGGCTCGATCCGGACTTCCCCCTCTATCCCACGCGGCTCGCCCTGCTCTTGAACCGGCGGACCGGGGCCAATCCGGCGGCCGCCGCCGAGCTCGCCCTGCGCGGTGCCGGGAAGGGGCGCGCCGTGCCGTCCCTCTGGATGATCGCCGGCATCCTGGGCTACACCGCGCAGCGCCCCTGGGCCGGCGACGCCTTGGAGAAAGCGTGCAGACTTGATCCGTTCAACCCGATCCCTCCCTTCTACCAGATGCTCGACAAGCCGGGAGGACCGGACGCGGCGGCGTACGGCGCTCACGCGCTGCTCGCCGAGCCCCGGCTGGTTGCGGCCATTTTCTGGCAGCGCCATCCGCCGCTGCTGGACGGAGCGCTGAAGGCGATCGAGAGCTGGCCCGGGGTGGACGCGGGTTGGAAGCAGGCGTTGATCGCGGCGGTGGCGGCGAGCGCGGCGACTTCGTCAGGATCGAGCCCGCAGCCGGTCGCCCTGCTGCCGCTGGCCCTCGACACCGCGGAGGCGGAAACGATTTCGCTCCCCGTCTTCCGCCGCCGCCAGTGGCCGGCCCGCTGGCGTCTGGTTCAGGTTCGCAGCGACGTCCTGGCCCGCGTCAACCTGCCACCGGCGGCGGCGGCGCCGGGGACCTCGGCGCTCGCTTTCGCCTCGGTTCCGTGTCGCCGCCGATCAGTTCGTGAGCAGGCGCTGCTCAGTCCGTGAGCAGCCTCTCCGGGGTGCCCGGGATCTCCACAACACCTGTTGAAAACCCTGTGGGAAACCAATCTCCCACGCGGGAGAACGCTTGGCGCCATAGGGGTTTGCCGCTCTTTGAACAATTTCTTGTGCAATCCAGGCAAGTGATTTTGAATCAGTCAGTTGAAAAATTTCGCTGGCCTCCCGCGAAGAGGATTATGCGAAATTCTCTCCGTCGGGGGAGGCGATTTCCACAATCCGAAGGCATGTCCTCTCCGGAGGGCGCTTCCGGTGCGGTCTCAGCGGTTGTAGATCGCGGAAACGAAGGGGCCGGCCATGAAATGGGCCGGATCGACCTGGCTCTGCAGGCAGACGCCCTGAACGTCCCCGGTGAGCAGGAAGCGGGCCGATTCCGCGAGACCGGCGGCAGTGGTCCCCTGGATGGCCTTGAGCTTGCGGGCACCCACCTGGCAGGGGCGGATCAGGCGCGTGCTCTCCGCCCGCCGGAGCGTTCCCTGGCTGTCGCGACCCTCGACGGCGGCGTAGGTGACCACCAGGTCGTCTTCGACGAAGGGGACGGACTCTTCCATCTTTTGCAGCAGGTAGCTCGTGAGGTCCACGCCGGCCGGAGCGCTCGCGAGGAGCTGCTCGACCCAGGCGTAGTGGCCCGGGTAGCGCAGGGTCTTGTAGTCGAGGTGGCGGACTCTCCCGGCCAGGGCCACGGGCAGGTCGGCCGCGCCGCCCGAGGTGAGCGCCTCTTCGTAGACGACGCCGTCGAGGACCACCAGGGCCCGGTCCGCCAGCGACGGCCGGGTGGTGCGCTGGTGGTCGCGCAGGACGGTGGCGGGCTCGACGTACTCGGTGGCGACGCCGACGGAGCTCCAGGTGAAGCCGTAGAAGTGGGGCGGCCGCACGGTGGCGGTGAGGGCGCCGACGCGCATCTCCAGGCAGTCGACGGCCTCGACGCCGTGCTGGCGGCAGAAGCCCTGGAACAGGTGGTGCCCGAGGACGTCGATGTAGCCCGGCGCGAGCCCCGTCTGGAGGAGGAAGCCCCGGCTGGCGCCGCCGGCGATCTCCTGGATCTCCTCCGTCTCCTTGACGTGCTCGGTGAGGTTGGCATAGTGGATCTCGTGCTGGCGGGCGAGCCGCGCCATGCGCGTCGCCTCTTTGCCCGGCAGGCAGTCGAGGAGGATGTCGCCTTGGCCGAGGACGCCTTCGAGCTCGGCGCCGGTCCCCGCGGCGGGCAGGTGGAAGGCGTGGACCCTTCCCGGCCGGGTCGAGCCCTCGCGGATCCACGCCGCCATGCCCTCGGCGCGCTCGAGGCTCGAATCGCCGAGGAAGAGGTCGACCTCGAAGTCCCCGAGCTCCCGCAGCAGGAGGCCCGTGGCACTGCCCATTCCGCCGGCTCCGGCGATCACGACCTGGTGCTTTTTGCTCATGGTTTGACGCGTCCCGGCGGGGAAGCCGGCGCATCCTAGCACCCCCCGTAATTGGGGGTCAAACCGGGGTCAACGCCCGGATTCGGTGGCCGCGCCGGGGCGCCGCCGCACAGGCTGGCCGGCGAGGGCGGTCTTGTTGCGGCCCGTCTCCTTGGCCACGTACATGGCGGCGTCGGCCAGGCGCAGCAGGGTGCTCTTGCTGGCCTCGGGCGAGAGCTCGGGCTCCAGGTGCAACCGCAGGGTGGCGATGCCGATCGAGCAGGTGATGCCCTTCAGGTACAGCGGGTCCGGCTGGATGTCCCCCGGGCCGGCGCAGAACGTCGCGCCCACGATCTCGGCCCGCAGGTCCTCGGCGACGTCGATGGCCGCTTCGAGCTCGTAGCCGGGGAGCAGCAGCACGAACTCGTCGCCGCCGTAGCGGGCGGCGATGCCGCCGACCGGTTTCACCTTGCGGCGCAGCAGGTGGCCGACCTCGCGCAGCACCTGGCTGCCGGCCAGGTGGCCGTGCGTGTCGTTGACGTGCTTGAAGTAGTCGAGGTCGAGGAACAGCAGCGACAGGTCGCGGTCCTCGGTCTTGCAGCGGGAGATGGTGTCCGCCAGGACGATGTGCAGGTAGCGGTCGTTGTAGAGCCCCGTCAGGTTGTCGCGCTTGGCGATCTCCTGCGCCTGGCGGCCGTCGAGCACGTTCTGGATGGAGATGGAGATGTAGCCGGCGAAGATCTCCAGGAGATTGCGGTCCTCCTGGCTGTAGCCCGGGGAGTCCCGGCGGTTGATCAGCTCGAGGACGCCGCAGACCTCGTGCTCGATGCGAATGGGGATGGCGACCAGCGATTGGGTCTGGTAGCGGGTCTGCTCGTCCATCGCCCGGTAGAAGAAGCGGTCGCTGGGAGCGTAGGGAGTGGAGTAGGTCTCCCCCGTCATGTAGACGCGGCCGGCGATCCCCTGGTCGGCGGGAATGGCCTGGCCCACCAGGCAGGACGACTTGTCGCCGAAGGCGGCGATGAAGGTGAGGGTGTTCTGCCGCCGGTCGTCCTTCTTGCTCGCCGGATCGTCGAGCAGGATGGAGCCGGCGGCCGAGGGCACGAAGCTGTTGGCCCGGCGCAGCACCTCCACCAGGTTCTCGGCGAGGCTCAGCTCCAGCGGAAAGCTGGGATTGGCCCGGCGCCGCTCCAGGAAGCGCTCGAGCTGCACGGGCTCCAGGGAGTGGTACGCGTCCGGCGTGCGAAATCCTTCGTCTTCCGTCATGCTCGCCCGTAGCAATTCGTCACCCGCGTCTTCCGTGCACGTCTTCGTAAATAATCGGCGCCTCGAAATTCATCGCTGATCCTAAAGACTGCGAATTGTGAGGGCCGACTGATCGAACGATAGCAGAAGTTGCGGTCCAACGAAACCGGTTTATTTTCTATCTCCTTCGTCAGCTTGTCCGATGAGCGCCCCCGCCCAAGACCCTCACTCCCCCGGCCCCTCTCTCCCAGCCTCCCCCCCGCCGGCCGGGAGAGAGGGGAGAAAAGCAAGACACGAAAAGGGACCTTCTTGGTTTTTCAAAGCTAACCACTCCCTCTTCTCCCGGCGGACGGGGGGGGAGGCTGGGAGAAGAGGGCCGGGGTGATGAGGGCCAACGGCTGGGCCGGGTAATCTGCCACAGGAGATTGATCGCAGCCGCCTTATCGTAGTGGCGCCTTATCGCAGTTGGCGCAGCAGGCGGCGGCTGCGGGCGAGGGCTTCGGTCCGTAGCGTGTCCGTGGTGGAGAGCTGCGGCGCGTGGCGCAGGTAGTCGAGCTCGTCGAGCAGCGCTTCGAGCTCGGCGAGGCTCGCATCGCCCACCCTGACACCGCTGACACCGGCCAGCGCCGCGCTCCACTTGGCGGCCGGTGTGGAGCGGGGAACGTTCCAGCGCTCGGCCAGGAATTCGCGCCACGCCTCCTCCAGGCGCGCCGCCACCTGGCGGGGGCGCTCGGC
>JBAPYB010000060.1:0-22154 GCA_049284515.1 Thermoanaerobaculia bacterium | reverse complement strand
GGCGAAGGCCCCGGCGAGGCTCGCAGCCCACGGGGCGGACAAGATCGTGCGGCTGAGCTCCAACGAAAACCCCTACGGCCCCTCCCCGGCCGCCTTCGACGCCATGCGGGACGGCTTCGGCCTGGCTTGGCGCTACCCCGACGAGCACGTGGACGCCCTGGTGGCGGAGCTCGCCAGGCTCCACGGCGTGGATGCCGACCACGTCCTTCCCGGCGCCGGCTCCAGCGAGATCCTCAAGGTCGCGGCCCTGGCCTTCAGCGGCCCGGGCAAGCCGGCGGTGGCGGCCGATCCCACGTTCGAGGCGCTCCCCCGCTACGCCAGCCGGGCCGGCGCTCCGGTGGTCAAGGTGCCCCTCACCGCCGACTATCGCCACGACGTGCCGGCGATGCTCAAGGCGGCCTCCGGCGGCGGCCTCGTCTACGTCTGCAATCCGAACAACCCCACGGCGACGATCACCCCCAAGGAGCAGATCCGCGACCTCATCGCCCAGGCCCCGGCCAACGCGATGGTGATGGTGGACGAGGCCTACCATCATTACGCCGACAGCGCCGACTACGAGTCGGTGATCCCCCTCGTCCACGACCACCCGAACCTGATCGTGACCCGCACCTTCTCGAAGATCCACGGCATGGCCGGCCTGCGCCTGGGCTACGCCGTGGCCCAGCCCGGCACGATCGCGCCGATGCGCGACCAGCAGGCCTTCGACAGCCTCAACATCCTGGTGGTGCTCGCCGCCCAGGCGAGCCTCAAGGACCAGGCGCACCTGGAGCGGAGCCGCCGGCTCAACCGCGAGACTCGCGACTGGCTGCGCTCCACAGCCAGCGGCATGGGCTACAAGGTCCTCCCCACCGAGACCAACTTCCTGATGATCGACCTGAAGAAGGACGTGGGCCCCGTGATCTCGTCCCTGAAGGACCACGGTGTGGAAGTCGGCCGCCGCTTCCCGGCCATGCCGGAATGCCTGCGGGTGACGATCGGCACCCGGCCGCAGATGGAGGCGTTTCTCGCCGCGTTCCGGAAGGTGATGGCGTAGAGTCGAGCCGAACGGCCGGGAAACCGCGCCGTCCAGAAGAGCAGCCCGGAAGCATGAGGAAAGCCTCTGGCCTGGGCTCCGTGTCCCGCTTTCCTGGAGAAAATCCCCGAATATCCAGGAAAGTCCCTGAAACAATAGAACGCGTCCCTAATACAGAGAATCTGTCCCTAAGTCATGGCGACTGTCCCTCTTCTTGAGTCTCTGTCTCCGAATCTTCCAGACTGTCCCTTATTCCTTGAATCTGTCCCCGATTCTCGAGTTCTGTCCCTAATACATTAGGAATGTCCCTAAATCTCCAGGAAAATCTCCGAATCTCCAGGAAAACTCTGGAATCACTAGGAAAATCTCCGAATCTCCAGGAAAACTCTGGATCTGATTCAGTTTCCCCGATTGGGATCTAGTTCTCGTTTTTTGGTTGAGCCAGCCGCCACACTCCACTCGCGCCGGCCGGCAGCTTGAAGCTCCAGCCGGCCGCACCCTTCACCGCCGCATCCTCCGGACCGAGAAGGGTCTCGGCCGATCCAGACTTGAGATCGTAGGGCCCTGCCTGGATGTCCGTGGTGCCCACGTTGTGGAGGACGAGCACCCTCTCACCGCCGGTCTCGCGGACGAAGGCGAGGACGTGCGTGCTGGACTTTGTCGGTGAGAGAACCGTCAGGGTGCCTTTCATCAACGCCGGCGAGGCGTGGCGGAGGCGAATCAGGTTCCGGTAGTGGGAGAGGAGGGAATTGGGATCGCCCATCTCCGCGGCCACGTTCGTCGTCTTCCAACCCGGGGCGAAGTCGAACCAGGGCTTGGCGGCGGTGGTGAAGCCGTGGCCGGGGGTGGCGTCCCATGGCATCGGCGTGCGCTTGAAAGGGTCCGATTCGCCCGCTCCGTTCAGCAGCCCCACCTCTTCGCCGTAGTAAAGGAAGGGCGCCCCGGGGAGAGTCAGCAGGATCGCCGCGGCAAGCCGGAGCTTCGCGGGGTCGTTGCCGATCTGGGTGGCGAGGCGGGTCTGGTCGTGGTTGGTGAGGAAGGGGGTGTCGATTGCTCCGCGCGGATAGGACTCGTTCACCTCCTCCAGCCGGGCGCCGATGCCGGCCGCCTCGCCCGCCTTGACGCCGTCGAGAACCTCTTTCTCCAGCGGGAAGTCGAAGTTCATGGGCAGCTCGTCGCCGCCGGCCACCTGGGCGGTGGAGCCGAAGTAGGGGGCGATCAGGTCCTCGGTGTCCACCCAGTTCTCGCCCACCATCACGGCCTGGGGCTTCGCCTGCCGCACCGCGGCCGCGAGCTCCTTGAGATAGACGTGGGTTTCGGGCTGGTTGTTCTGCTGCTCGCCGGGGCCGTTGGCGAAGAGGTGGCGGGTGGCGTCGAGGCGGAAGCCGTCCACGCCCTTGGCCAGCCAACGGGTGGCGATGCGCTTCATCTCCTCGCGCACGGCGGGCTCGCCGTAGTTGAGGTCCGGCATGCCGGCCCAGAAGATGCCGTAGAAGAACTGGCCGTCCTTGTCGTTGCGGTGCCAGGTGGGGCCGCTCCCCCACGGCTGCGTCCAGCCGGGGTCGTCGCCGCGCCAGACGTACCAGTTGCGGTGGGCGGATTTCGGCGACGAAGCCGAGTCGATGAACCACGGGTGCTGGTTGCTGGTGTGGTTGACGACGAGGTCGAGGATGACCTTGATCCCCCGCTGGTGGGCCTCTGCCAGGAAGCGGTCGAAGTCCTCGCCGGTGCCGTAGCCGGGCTCGATCTTCTCGTAGTCGATCGTGTCGTAGCCGTGATAGCTGGGCGAGACGAAGACGGGCATCAGCCAGAGGGCGTCCACGCCGAGGTCCTTGAGGTAGTCCAGCTTGCCCGTCAGCCCCTTGAGGTCGCCGATGCCGTCGCCGTCGGAGTCCGCGAAGCTGCGGACGAAAATCTCGTAGAAAACGGCTCCGCGCGCCCAGTCGTGGTCCCACTGGGTGATGACCGGAGCCGGCGGAGCGGCCTGCGCCGCCGTCGAGAACGCCAGGATCAGGAGGGCGAAGAGGACGAGACGACGGGGGTGCGGGGTGCGGCTGTCTGGGGGTGTCATGGGAGTATTGTAGGGCCTGCGTCTACCGGTCCTTCACCCCTTCCCCAGCACCGCCTCCACCTCCGGCAGGTCGATCAGCAGCGCACCGCCGGTGACGGACTTGGCGGGGTCGAATTCGTAATCGCGGATTACCCGGCGGAAGACTTCTTTCAAGGCCCGGGCTCCCAAGCGAGGCTGGCGGCCGGCTTCGGTGGCGATGCGGCGCACGGCGTTCGGCGAGATCGCCAGGTGGATGCCGCGGCTCTCGAAGTAGGAGCGGCTCTGGTGGAAGGCGGACTCGGGGGATTCGAGGAAGATGCGCACCAGCTCGTCCTGCCCCAGGTCCTGGAGCAGGACGACGGCGTCGAAACGGGAGAGGAACTGGGGGCTCATGCCGTAGTCGAAGAGGTCCTCGTTTCGCAGCCAGTCGCGGAGGTGGAAAACGAGCTTCTCCGCCACTTTGCCACCCTCGACCACGGTGACCGGCTGGAGCGCCCCGCGGTCCCTGCCGATGGTGACCCGATCGAAGACGGCGTCGTAGAGCCCCTCGAAGGCGCCAGCGCAGACGAACAGAAGATCCGACGAGTTGACGATGATTGAGGCGCCGCCGGCCCACGCCGGCAAGGTCAGAGGCACGGCCTCGTTTTCAATGAGGGTGAGCAGGGCCTCTTGCGCCCGGATTCCCGCCACGTTCGGCTGCCCCCCGACGTTGGAGCGGATCTTGTCCACCTCGTCCACGAAGACCAGGCCCGAGGCGGCGCGGCGCAGCAGCATGTCCACCGGCGCGGACGGGCCAAGCTGCTCGCGGGCGCGCTCCAGCAGGCGCCCCAGCACCACCTCGCCCGGACGCCCCCGCTCGGCCTCCTCGCCTAGCACGTTGGCATGGATGCGCACCACCGCCGACCGCGCCACCAGCACCGGGTCCGAGGCGAGGTAGCCCTCGACGGCCCGCATCAGCGTCGTCTTGCCCGTGCCGGACGAGCCGATCATCAGGATGTTGCCCACCCGCAACCCGGCCAGTTGCTTCGAAAGGGCCACCGAGATCTCCCGCACCGCCTCCTCCTGGCCCAGGATGCGGCGATTGAGAGCGTCGGCGATCTCGGCCGGGGTGGGGGCTGCAAGGGGACGCGGAGGAGTGGTGGTCATGGGCGCTTCTGGCAGGTCTACTCAAGCCGGACGCTATAGAAAACCGGGGCTTCCGGAACTTCGTCGGCCATCATGTACTGGAGTAGGGGAGAGTAGCTGTCGCGCATCGTATTGCGCAGGGCGCGCAGAGTGCCGGTGCGAACCGTGTGCAACACTCCCCGCGACGAGAATGCCCGTCGTTGATACCCGTCGGAAGGGCTGGACTTGGCCGGCATTCGTTTGCCGGCCACGAACACCGCGTGCCGCGGGCTCCTCTCGGCACAGTTGACGTAGACCACGACCGCCCCGGTGACGTAGCTCAGGTCTTCACAGGCATCACAAAGAATCTGGCTGTTGTGCGGGCTGAACGAGGGGACGAATACGAGGTCGATGTCCTCAGCGCTACTGAAGTGGTTGCTTTGGCGCAGCAGGCGCAGGAAGAGCGTCGGCTCGAAGACGTCGAGGCAGATGAGGATGCTGGCCTTGCCGAAGGTGGTGTGGTAGTAGCGCATCTTGCGTCCCGCTGGAGTGCGGACTTCCTCGTGGATCCGCACGGCAGTCGTCAGCTTGGCATGGTACTCGACCTCTCGTCCCGGACTGAAGATGGGACAGAGGTTGTGATCCGTCTCCGGATGATGAAAAGTGCCGGCGAGGAGCAAGATCTGGCGGTCTTCGACTACGCGGCGAACCTCGTCCTCGAAGTCCTTCGATTTCGTGGCATCACGCCCGCAAGGAAAAGCCATCTCGTTGAAGCAGACGATGTCGGCCCCTGCGTCGACAGCCTGCCCAAGATCGGAAAGAAAGTCACGCCGGAGCCGTTTCAAGACCGTGTTCGAGCGAATCGCATACGTCTTGTAGCCGCGCTCGGCGCTTTTTGAAATCGGCGACAAGTCTTCAAACCGAAGATCGGAGGACACCGTGGCGATGCGGTACTCGCGGGGCGCGCTTTCATGGCCGAGAAAGCGGGAGGTCGACTCGATGATCTTCTCGGAACGGTCTACGAGCCGGCGCAGCAACTCCACATCGCGAGCCCATTCCCGCGGCACTTGACCGCCGGTGATCCTCCGAACCTTGTCTTCAGCACTCATCACCCCTCCTCAGCTCACTGAGAGACAACACATCCTGCACAGACGTGACTGAAGGCTAAATTATAGCGCAAACAGGAGCGCTATCGACCAAACCGCGGAGGAGGAAAGACGAGGCAAGCGCGGTTAGAACTGGTGCGCATACTCCTCGAGCAGCCCCGCCGTCGTGGCAGACGCCAGGGAGCTCCTGGACGGCTTGCGGCGCCGGTCGTATCCGAAGCCGCAGAGATCCGTGTGCCTCGGTCCGATCGTCGCGGTGTACAAGGCCTGATGGCTGGGAGACCGGTACGTGAAGATCTCGTGAGCGTGCCCCTTGAGACGGGCAATGATCTGCTCGCTGTCCAACGAACCGTCGATGGCGAGCTCGAAGTAGTCGCGAAGCGGCGCTGCGTATTCGCTTTCCCGAAGCGCTTTCTTGAGGGCCAGGTCCGCGCCGAGTTGGTCGAGCATACGCTCGACGGCGCGGTCACGGCTGTTGAAGGCCCGGAAGCTGAACGAGTAGGGTTCCGTTTCATCCAGCTCGATGCCGGCGGCTGCGAGATGCCGCCGATAGGCCCCGAGCAAAGCCTCGGACGCCTGCTGGGAGAGAGACTCGGCCAACGCGAAGAAATCCTTGATCTCCAGCACCGTCAAGTTGCAGGCGGGCTTTCCCCCCAGCTCCGTGCAGCTCAAGCGGACCCAGAGCTTGGACCGGCGCGTGCCGATGCAGGCGGTCAGCGAGCTGCGCGAGTCGATCGTGAACCGGCCGTGTCGCAGGGAGACGCCGCGAAAGTCGAAGACCCGCTTGCTGCCATGCCTGTGAACATCCTGACCCGGCTGGGGCTGATGGTGGCCGGCTCCGGCGGCCCGGGTCGCGGCGATGAACGCCTGGAGGTAGACCTCGGCGTGCTGTGACACCAATCGGGCCACGACATCGGCGGTTTGGGTTGAAACTTCTTCGGTCGCCGCGAGGAGCATCCCTCGGCGATAGACGGGAAAGCTGTTCAGCATGAGAGACTCCATCCAACTTGGCAAAAAGAGTGGGAGCCGCGGGGGCGACGGCGAAACGGCCCATGCCCGCGGTGGCGGCCGGCGGCGAGGTGTGGCTTCTGGAGCTCGACTCTGGCTTCTCGCACGGTGTTCGAGACAGTCCCGGCACGTCCGCGGCTCAATCCTTCCCCGAGAAAACTGCTGAGCGAGAGCATCTTACAACAAATCGAGACGTAGTCCATCGCCATGGTGGCCCATTCCTGTCGTTTTCGCCGCGGCGACCGCCAAAGCACTCGGCCGAAGGCTTCGGTCCTGCCCTTCGGAACAAAGGGTGCGCAAGAAATATGCCGGGGAAGCATCGGCGGCACCCCCTTGAGCTGTAGGATATGCCGTCTTCACACCCGCATCAACACCGCTCCCCAATGCAATCCCGCGCCCAGGGCGGCGAAGGCCACCAGGGCTCCTTCCGGGGCTTTGCCGAGCTGGCGGGCCTCGTGGAAGGCGAGCGGCAGGGTGGCCGAGGTGGTGTTCCCGTATTTCTGGATGTTGTTGTGGACCTTGTCGTCCGGCAGGCCCAGCACCTGCTGCGCCTTCTCGTTGATGCGCAGGTTGGCCTGGTGCATCACCAGGAGGTCCAGGTCCTTAGGGCTGTAGCCGCAGCGCTGGAGCACCTCGACGGTCGCCTCGGGCATGCGGGTGACGGCGAGCTTGAAGACCTGCCGGCCGTCCATCACCGGCACGGTGTCCGCGTCCCGGATCATGTCGCAGGAGACGAAGGGGCGCCGCGCCGAGCCGCCGCCCGGGACGTAGAGGATGTCCCGGTGATTGCCGTCGCCATAGAGGGCCGCAGCGAGGATGCCGCGGCCGGCATCCTCCGGTTGCGCCCGGAAGACCATGGCCCCGGCGCCATCGCCGAACAGCACGAGCAGGTGGCGAAAACGCGAGTTCCACTGGAAGTCCTCGTCGGAGAGGGGACCCGGATCGCGGCCGTGCAGCACCTCGAAGGTGCGGTCCGAGAACGGCATCAGAGAGGTATGGACGTCGGTGCCCACCAGGAGCACGGTGCGGGCGATGCCGCCACGGATGAGAGCGTCCACCACCTGCAGGCCATAGGCGAAGCCCGCGCACTGCTGGCGGATGTCGAGGGCCGGCAGGGGGCGGATTCCCAGCTTTTTCTGGATGAGGGTGCCGGTGCCGGGAAAGTAGTGGTCCGGCGTCATGGTGGCGCAGACCAGGTAGTCCACCTCCCCGGCTTCGACGCCGGCGTCCGCCAGAGCCTCGCGCGCCGCCTGGGCTCCCAGGTCGGAGGAGGCGACGCCGCGCTCGACGTAGTAGCGCGTCGCGACGCCGCTGCGCTCCCGCACCCACTCGTCGCTGGTCTCGATGATCCGCGACAACATGCCGTTGTCGACTTCGAGCGGAGGGATGGCAATCCCGGTTCCCGCGAGCACGGCACGAGCCTGGGTCATGGGGATGAGCTCCTTCGCAAAGGGCGAGCTTAGTTCGGAACGGGCTGAAGTGTAACCGGCAGGGCTCGGGGGAAGTAAAAGACGGTCAGATCGCCGCGCTTGATGAAGCGGTAAACCGGTTTCGGTTTGTTGCCGTCGAGCCCCGAAGGGGCGTCGGCGCCGTACGTCCAGACTTCGACGGCCGACTCCTTGGGGGAGGGCGAGACCTCGAAGCCCTCCTTCTCAGGCCGGCCATAGAGCACGTAGATGGCGCCGCGGTCGGTGCGGTGGCCGAGGTAGCCGCCCTCGCTGTAGAGGCGGTCGGCGTTCAGCGCGCGCTCCGCATAGGCCTGGCGGACGGGGTTGCCGCGCTTTTTCCAGAAGCTCTCGGCGAAGGCGGCCGCCGCCGTATCGTCCTTGAGGGCCAGGAAGGCCTGGATCTCCTCGGGAGTCGCAAGCCGGGAGATGGGCCCCACCAGCCAGGCCGACCAGTCCGGTCCCAGGAAGGGGTTCGTCAGATCCGCCATGGACCGGGTGGCGCCGGCATCGCCGCAGCCCGCCGCGAGCAGAGACAGCAGCAGGGCCAGCAGCAGGAAGCCAGGAGCGCGGTGGATGCTCTTGATCATCTCGATCTTCATCCTTGACTGTGGCGGAGAAGGTCCAGGAATTCTTCGCGCACCTGCTTCTGGTGGAAGATGCCGCGCAGCGCGGAGGTCACCGTCAGCGCCCCCGGCTTCTTGACGCCGCGCATCTCGACGCACAGGTGGCGCGCCTCGATGACCACCATGGCGCCCAGCGGCTGGAGCTTCTCTTCCAGGAAGCTCACCACCTGTTCGGTGATCCGCTCCTGGAGCTGGGGGCGCTTGGCGTAGAACTCCAGGATGCGGGAGAACTTCGACAGCCCCAGGATGCGGTCGCGAGGGATGTAGGCGATGTGGGCGTGGCCGTAGAAGGGGACGAGGTGGTGGGCGCACATGGAGTAGAAGGGGATCTGCTTCTCCATCACCATGTGACTGTATTGCTCGTCGTTGGGGAAGGTCGTCACCTTCGGCTCCGCTCCCTCGGCGAGGCCCTGGAACATCTCGAGGTACATCTTGGCGACCCGCAGGTCGGTCTCGGCCAGATTGGGGTCCTTGAGGTCCAGCCCCAGCGCCGCGAGGATTCCTCGCACATGGTGGGCAACGGTCTCCACCTTCCGCTGCTGGGCCTCGCTCAGCTCGGTGAGCGCCACCGGCGGCATGTGCCCGGGGACGATGACGTGCGGCTCTTCATTCATGCATCAGCTCCTACAAACGGGCTGCGAACGGCCTCCTATCCTACACCACCGGCCCCGCGCTGGTCCCCGCCCCTGTCTCCCGCTATGATCCGGTGGGCAAGGAGGCGCGCGATGCTCTATGACCTCTCGCCCACCATCCGCCCGGAGACCCCTGTCTGGCCGGGCGACACGCCGTTCCACTCCCGGCTGACGTGGTCCCTCGCCGAAGGGGCGAGCGTCAATCTCTCGATGATCACCACGACGCCGCACCTCGGCTCGCACGCCGACGCCCCCTTTCACACCGAGGCCCGGGGCGAGGGAATGGAGAACATGCCCCTCGACCGCTATCTCGGGCTCTGCCGGGTGGTCCGGGTGCCTCCCCAGCCGCTGATCGAGCCGCGGCATCTGGAGGGAATCGACCTCGCCAACCCGGGCCGGCTGTTGTTCCGCAGCGAGAGCGTGCGCGACCGCCGCTCTTTCCCCGAGAGGTTCACCGCCCTCTCTCCCGAGCTCGCCAATCTCCTGGCCGAGAAGGGGGCTCTCCTGGTGGGCATGGACACGCCTTCGGTCGATCCGTTCGACAGCAAGACGCTGGACGCTCACCACGCCCTGTTCCGCGGCGGCGTCGCCATCCTGGAGGGGCTGATGCTGGACGGCGTTCCCGAGGGGATCTACGAGCTCATCGCTCTGCCGCTGCGCCTGGCGGGGCTCGACGCCTCGCCGGTGCGGGCCGTGCTGCGAACCGTCGAGGCGTGACAGGAGCGGGATAGAATACCGTGACGAGAGAATTTGCCTCCGCCCCGGGCAGAGGCCCTGAGAGGAGAATCACCCGTGAACAGCAAGGAATTCGTCGCGCAACTGCTCGAGGAGATGGGGCGATTGTTCGCGCGGCTGGGGGAGACGGAGACGCTGGAGGCCGAGTCGGACGGCAAGGTGGACGTCGTCACCCTGCTGCGCCTGGCGCTCAAGAGCGAGCTCGAAGCGAGCGAGCTCGCCGGCTTCTGGATGCCTACGACGCCTGAGGTGGACGGCAAGATGGCCTTCGCCCTGCAATGCGGCGACGAGATGAAGCACTACGGCCTGATCGCCCAGCGCCTGGCGGAGCTGGGCGAGGACCTCACCGACTTCGATCCCCTCGAAGAGGGCCACAGTCCCCTCTACCAATACCTGCGCGGCCTGCGCACCACGGTCGAGCGCATCGCCGGCGGCCCCTTCGCCAGCGAGGCGATCGCCTTGATTCGCAACGCCCAGTTCGTGACCTTCTGCCGCTCGGTGGGGGACGAGGAGACGGCCCGCCTCTACGCCGACACCATCCAGCCCGAGGAGGCGCACCACCACCACCTCGGCCGCGAGATCCTGGAGAAATACCTCACCACGCCCGAGCTCCAGGAGCTCGCCGCTTCCGCCGTGCGCAACACCCTGGCCATCGCCGACGAGCTGCGCACCCTGGCCGTCAAGACCACCGGCGTCCACAACATTCCCGTTTCCTGAGGCGTCTCCAAGGAAATCATGGCACCCGAGATCTCCGCGATCACCGTTCTCGGCGCCGGCACGATGGGGCGTGGCATCGCCCACGTCGCCGCCGTCGCCGGCTTCAAGGCGCATCTCTACGACACGCAGGAGGGCGCCCTTCAGAAGGCCGAGGCCGCCATTCGCCGCAACCTGGCCAAGGGCGTCGAGCTCAAGAAGCTCGCGCCGGAAGCCGCCGAGGCGACCCTCTCCCACCTCCACCTCCACACCAGCCTGCCCGAGGCCGTGGAGAGCGCCGGCTTGGTCATCGAGGCCGTGCCGGAGGACATGGCGCTCAAGATCGAGACCTTCCACGCCGTCACCCTCCACGCTCCGCACGACGCCCTGTTCGCCTCCAACACCTCGGCCCTCTCGATCACCGAGATGGCCGCCGCCTCCGGCCGCCCCGAGCGCTTCGCCGGCATGCACTTCTTCAATCCCGTGCACGTCATGAAGCTGATCGAGCTGGTGCGCGGGCTCCAGACCTCGCAGGAGACGCTTGACGCTCTGACCGAGGTGGGCCGGCGGATGGGCAAGGAGATCGTCCGGGTCAACGAGGCCCCCGGCTTCGTCACCAGCCGCATCAACGCCTTGATCGGCAACGAGGCCTTCCGCATGCTCCAGGAGGGGGTGGCCTCCGCGGAGGACATCGACAAAGCCTTGAAGCTGGGCCTGAACCACCCCATGGGCCCCTTCGAAATGGTCGACCTGGTGGGCCTGGACGTGCGCCTCTCCATCCTGGAGTTCCTCCACCGCACCCTCGGCGAGGCCTTCCGGCCCAACCAGATCCTGGTCCAGCACGTCCGCGCCGGCCGGCTGGGACGGAAGACCGGGCGGGGGATCTACAGCTACAACGAGCAGGGGGAGCGGGTGGGTTAGCGTTTCGCCGTGCCGCTCAGCAAATCATCCAGGCGGGCCTTCTGCTCGGCCGTGGCGTCGGGCAGGGGCTCCAGCTTCCAGCGGGGTTTGGGCTTTTCGCCGAAGGTGACGGGCAGGCGGGTCAGGCGTTCGCGGCGGGCGACCAGCAGGGTGGCCTTCTCCCCGGGGCGGTAGTTCTTCAGGCGGGCGTCCAGGCCGTCCGGCGGCACGCGGTAGTCGCCGATGGCGAGGATCTCGTCGCCGACGTTGAGGCCGGCTTCGTAGGCCGGGGTCTCCCGCTTCACGATCGTGACCATGAGGCGGCCGTCCTGGACCTCCGTCTCTGCTCCCAGCCAGCCGGCCGACAGCTCGTCGGAGTCGGGGTCCTTCTTCTTCTCCCCCTTGTCCGGATCGCTCTCGACGAAGCGCAGGCCGTACCAGTCGAGGGCCTCGGTGTAGTCGAGCTCCTGCGTCGTGTCCACGGCCCGCGCCAGCCAGTCCTTGAGGTCGACGCCGGCCACCTCTTCGAGGGTCTTGCGCAGCTCGTCGGGGCTGTACCCCCGGTCGCCGGAGTAGCGCTGGTAGGCGAGGCGCAGGGCGTCGTCCAGGCTTTTCCGGCCTCCCGTGGCGCGGCGAATGCGGGCGTCGAGCAGAAAGGCCACGACGGCGCCCTTGGTGTAGTAGCTGGTGGCACTGTTGGGCGTGTTCTCGTCGCGGCGGTAGAACTTGATCCAGGCGTCGAAGGAGGCGTCGTCCAGCGGCTGGACCTTGCGGGCGGGCGTCGTCTGCAGCGTCTCGATCGTCTTGCTCAGATCCTTCAGGACCTCCTTGCGGGTGGAGAAGCCGGCGCGGTGCACCAGCAGGTCGCCGTAGTAGGAGGTGAAGCCTTCGACGGCCCACAGCGAGCGGGTGTAGTTCTCGGTCTCGAGGTCGAACGGCCCCAACTCCACCGGCCGCAGCCGCTTGCCGTTCCAGGCGTGGAACAGCTCATGGCTGACGAGACCCAGCCAGTCCAGGTAGCCCTCGCGGGTGCGCGCCTTCCAGCGGCTGCTCATCAGCGTGCAGGAGTCGCGGTGCTCGAGACCGCCGCCGGACTCGGTGAGGAGGTTGAAGACGACGTAGCGCGGGAAGGGCGCGCTACCCCAGAAGGCGACCTGCTCGGCAAAGATCTTCGCCGCATCGGCGGCCGCGCGGGGGCCGTCCCAGACCGCGGGGTCCTCGCCTTCGGTGACCAGCGTCACCGGCCGGCCGCCGGCCTCGAAGGAG
This sequence comes from Thermoanaerobaculia bacterium, assembly GCA_049284515.1. Lineage (GTDB taxonomy): Bacteria > Acidobacteriota > Thermoanaerobaculia > Multivoradales > UBA5704 > DATARR01. Next base: position 9,577 of record JBAPYB010000060.1, on the reverse strand, counting down.
CGAACGGCGGCGTTGCCCGCATAGAGGGGGGAGTCCACCAGGACGTCAAAGCTCGCGGCGCGGAAGGTGTGCTCGCCGCCGGCCTCGGAACTGACAGACAGCGGGCTCGCCACCACCTTCCAGTCCGGCGGCGGCACCACTTTCACCTCGTGCGGGCGCCCCTCGGCTCCGGCCCGGGTGAGGAAGGCGGCGGCGCCGTTGACGAGAGCGAATCCCGAATCCACGAAGCTCGTCCGCACCGACATCTCCCGGCAGTAGACCCGATAGCGGACCACCACCCGGGGTGCGCCGTGCGTCTCCACCCGCCAGTGGTTCTTGCGGGTCTTCTCCGCCCTCAGCGGCTCGCCCGCCTCGGTCGTCGCCGTCAGGGCCTCGACGTTGCGGGAAAACTCCCGGACCAGGTAGGAGCCCGGAGTCCAGACGGCCATCACCAGCTCGACCTCGGGCTTACCCGAGGCGGGAATGCGGGCCTCGACCTCCACGTAGTGGGTCTGGGGAGCAGGAAAGCGCAACGTATACGTGATCGGCTCGGGCATGTCGGCTCCCTGCAGGCCGGCGGTGGAGGCGGCGGCGAGGGCCACGGTCAGGACCATCCTCGGGATCGCTTTGGAGGTCGACTTCGGCATCGCTCATCCTTGGACGCGCGACAACTTACAGGAGATGCGCCCACAGGCCAAGACCTTGTTCTCTACGTCCATGCCGGGCCTGGGGGGCCGCGAGGGTCACGGCTGGCTCAGGCCACGAACGTCCACGTCCTCACCTCCCACGTTCCGCCCTCGATCGCCACGGCGCCGAGGTAGTCCGCGGCGGGGCGGAGGTGGTGGAAGAACCAGCCGGCGGCGCGGGTGGCGTCGCCTTTCAGGGTGAGCATGCGCGGCGGCTCGCCCATGGCGAGGGTGACGTCGAAGGAGTCGAGCGGCGCCGCGAGCCCCTCGCCCACGGCTTTGAGATAGGCCTCCTTGCGGGTCCAGCAGTTGAAGAAGGCTTCCTGTTTGGCCGGGAACGGGATCGTCCGCAGCGTCTGCCGCTCGCTTTCGGAGAAGAAGCGCTCGGCGATCTCCTCGCAGTCGTTCATCGGCCGCAGGTACTCGACGTCGACGCCGATCTCGCGGCCGAGGACGAACCCCACCAGGGCGAGCTCGTTCGAGTTGGAGAGATTGAGCTGCAGCCCGCGAGGATCGAGAGAGTCGAAAGGGGGCGCCAGGAACGGCTTGCCCCGCGGCCCGTAGGAGAACTGAAGCTCCTCGGGCCGGCGGCCGAGATAGGCGGCGGTGAGCGTACGCAACGCGCCGCGGCCCACCACGTACTGCCGGCGGTGCCGGTCGAAACGGAAACGGTGGGCCCGCTGCCACTCGTCGGCGGAGAGGGAGCGGCCCAGGCTCTCCACCTGCTCGGGGGCGGGATCGAGGGGAACCCGCCAGACGTGGATCTCGCCGGGCGCCAGCTCCAGGCCGGCGGCGGGCGAGCGCGGCGGGAAATCCGTCACCGGGAGCCGGGGAGGACCGAAGCGGAGACCTCCGCCAGATCCCGCGCCACCGCCTCGAGGATCAGGTCCTTGGCACCGTGAACGAAGAAGTGGTCGCCCGGCAGCATGCGCATCCGGAACCGCCCTCGGGTGTGCTGCCGCCAGGCCTCCACGTCGTCGCGGGTGACCTCCTTGTCGCCGAGCCCGCCGAACGCGGAGAGCGCGAGGTCGAGCGGCTCCTCCTCGGTGTAGACGTAGGTCTCGTTGACGGCGAAATCGGCGCGCAGAATGGGCAGCAGCAGCTTCATCAGCTCGGCATGCTGGAGCACCTCTTCCGGCGTGCCGTTGAGCTCGCGGAGCTTGGCGATGAACTCCGGCTCTGGGAGGGAGTGGATGTCCTCCTCGCGGGCAGGGAGGTGCGGAGCCCGGCGGCCGGAAGCGAAGAGACAGAACGGCAGCTTCTTCCCCCGCCGGCGCAGCTCGCGCGACAGCTCGAAACCGATCATGGCCCCCATGCTATGGCCGAAGAAGACGAACGGCATGTCCATGTAGGGTTGCAGGACGTCCGCCAGGGCCTCGATCATGGGCTCGGGACGGCTGAACGGCTGATCGCGCAAACGGCTCTCCCGGCCCGGGAGCTGGACGGGGCAGACCTCGACGTCCGCGGGCAACAGCGACGCCCAGCCCCGGAAGGCCGAGGCTCCGCCGCCGGCATAAGGGAAGCAGAACATGCGCAGCCGCGCGCGCGGATTGACCTCGCGGTAGGCGAGCCACCGCTCGGAGTTTTGACCGTTGGGATTCACGATGTGGATTGGCTCCGGTCAGGTCGGAGGCCGACGCTCCCCCGGCGGGAGCGCGCAACCGCTAGTTGGATTCCTGGCCCGCCTGGCGGGCACGCTCCATCTCTTCCATCTTCTTGCGCAAGGAGAGGGGACGCATGTCCGTCCAGACCTCACTGATATAGGCCAGGCACTCGTCCTTCAGACCGCTCTTGCCGACGTCGGTCCAGCCGAGCGAGTTCTCCTTATGGGCAGGCCAGATCGAGTATTGCTCTTCGTGATTCACCACCACCTTGTAAATGGTGGTGTCTTCTCTGTCTTCCCGGCTCATGGGGTCGTCTCCTTCTCATTCCTTGATCGCTGTGCCCGGCTGGCGAAGCACACCCTGGCCCTACGGAACGCTCTTCTTCCTTAGTGCCGTGAGCTCGGAATGCGGGACAGCCGGTCCGGTCCGGAGGGCAACCCGCCGGCCGGGGAATCTTATCAGCTTCAGGGATGGGACCCAAACCGTTCCCGCGCCCGCCCGACCGCCGCGACCAGGGCCTCCACGTCCCCGGGTCCTGTCCGGTAATTGGTGATACAGGCCCGCAGGGCGGTGCCGACCTCACCCAATACGACCGTGCTGATCCAGGCCTCGCCGGACCCGACGACGTCCGCGGCCACGGCATCGAGAAAAGACGACGACCGCCCCTCCCGCCCGCCGTCGGCGAAGCAGACCACGGGCAGCGGTGTGTCGTTGACCACCACCCAGCCCTCCTCCGTCAGGCGCCTTCGCAGCAGGTCGCCCATGGCCGTCTGGTGGCGGACGGCCTCGGCATATCCCTCCCAACCGGCCACGGCCAGGGAAAGGAAGACCTTGAGGCCGATGAAGCGGCGCGACCACTGCATGGAGTGGGCGTAGGGGTCGGCCACGCCGAGGGTTGCAGCCTCCCGCGGCATGTAGCGGGCCGAGACCCGGAAGGTGCGTTCCAGGATGCCAGGATGGCGGGTGAGGTAGAGACCGGCGCCCATGGGCACCGAGAGCCATTTGTGGGTGTCGAAGGTGATGGAGCTGGCGCGGGAGATCCCCTCGATCACCCCGGCAAGCTCCGGCGCCAGGGCGGCGGCACCGCCCCAGGCCGCGTCGGCGTGGAGCCAGATCCCCTCCTCGTCGGCCACCTGGGCCAGCTCGGCCACGGGATCGACGACCCCGGCGCTGGTCGAGCCCAGGGTGGCCACCACCAGGAACGGCGCGAGCCCCTCCTCCCGGTCTTCCCGGATGCGGGCCCGCAAGTCCTCGGGGCGCATGCGCAGACCGGCGTCCACCCGCACCTCCCGCACCGCCTCGGTGCCGAGCCCCGCGAGGCGGGCCGCCTTGAGGAAGGAGTGGTGGGCCTCCGGCGACACGTAGAGGATGGGCTGGCTGCGCAGCGCGAGCATCCCCCGGCGGCCGACCTCGGGGAAGGCGCGGGTCATCGCCGTGGCGAGCGCCGTGTGATTGGCCTCGGCGCCGCCCGAAGTGAAGGTCCCCTCGGCGCGCGCCGGATCGAAGCCGAAGCGTCCGGCGAAGGCGCGCACCAGGTGCTGCTCCACTTCCGCCGCCAGCGGGCTGTGGCTCCAGGCCGCAAGCTGAGGGTTGAAGGCGGCCACCAGGGTATCGGCTGCGATCCCCATGGGGGTGGTCGCCGGGTTGAAGAGCCCGAAGTAGCGCGGGTGGGGGGTGTGCACCTGCCAGCGCCACAGGCCCTCGACGGCGAAGTCCAGGGCCGCTTCCGGCGCGACCGGCCGCTCGAAGTCGAAAGGGGCCAGAGCCTCGCGGATGGACTGGATGGCGCCGGCGCCGAGATCCGGCGCCACGCGGGCGCCGTCCACCCCGGTGAGGTACTTTTCGATTGCCGCGGCCAGGCGGTCCCAGAGCGCGCGCCGGGTCTCGGCATCCTGCATCAACATCGTGGCTCCTTCCCTTCTCATCCCGCCGCAGCGCACCCGGCTCGCCGGGACGCCAGATCATAGAGCAGGTTCCAAAGACTCCGCTACAATACGTCCATGGCCAAATCCGCCTCGCCCGCCGGCCGCCTCGCTCCCTGCCCGCGCACTCCCAACTGCGTCTCCACCCAGGCTCCCGCGGGGCCGAAGCACATGGACCCGATTCCCTATACCGGCCCGTTGGCTCAGGCCCGCGCGAAGCTCGTCGACGTCTTGCATCATCATCCCAGGACCCGCATCGTCCGCGAGGAGGCGGATTACCTCAAGGCGGAGTGCCGCTCGGCGTTCTTCCATTTCGTGGACGACGTGGAGCTCGTCTTCGACGACGACGCCAAGAGGATTCACTTCCGTTCCGCCTCGCGCCTGGGCCGCAGCGACTTCGGCGTCAACCGCAAGCGGATGGAGGAGATCTCCGCCGCCTTCCGGTCCGGGCGTTGAAGGTCTTCGGAGCCTGAAAAGCCGGGCTGCCCCGAGCGGCGGGCCGTCCGCTGCCAGCGGCGAGGCATTCGCCGGCAGCGGCGAGCCTTCCGCCGGTAGCGGCGAGCCTTCGGCCGGTAGCGGCGGGTCATTCGCCGCCAGCGGTGAGCCGTTCGCCGCCAGCGGCGAGTCTTCCGCCGGCAGCAGCGGACCGTTCGCCGGTGGCGGCGGATCGTCTCGAAACACCGGCGAGTCTCCCGCCGGCAGCGGCGGATCGCCTCGAATCGCCGGCAGGACGTCCCGAATCGCCGTCGGACCGGCTCGAATCCCTGGCGGGCGATCGCGAATCGGCCCGGGGACCTCCTCGAACCGGGGCGGGCCGTCTGCGAACGCGGGCGGGACGGTCGCGGACAAGGCGGCCAGCCCGTAGAGCGACAGGGACTGTCACGAAATAACGTAGAAGCCTCTCGGCCCCACCGGCCCAACGGGCCGGGAGATCCCAGCCCAGGGCCGAGGCCGGAGGCCGACGCCCTGGGAAAAAGGGTACCCCCGGCTTGGCGGCCTGAAGGGCCGCGAGAACTTGGGCGACGGCGACTTGGAGGCACGGCCCTGATAGTCTCTGCGCCATGAAATGCCACGTTTGCGGATCGGAGATGGTCCAGGCTCAGACGGATCTGCCCTTCAAGGTCAGCGCGGCCACGATCGTCATCGTAAAGGCCCTTCCCGTCCTGGAGTGTCCGCGATGCGCCGAGTACGCCCTTGATGACCCGGTCATGGCGCGAGTCGATGAAATTCTCCGAAAAGCCGATGTCCGGACGGAGCTCGAGATCGTCCGGTTCGCCGCTTGATGACAGCTCCTCTCTCCTCCCCCGACACCCTCTACGCCCCCCACGGCGAGCCCGGGCACTTCTTCAATCCCTGGGGCGTGTCCCCCGCCGGGCTCTCCACGCTCCTGCGGTGGAAGCTGCTGGAGAGGACTCCCTATGACAAGAAACGACCTCCGGACATTCCGGTGGTGGCCAACGACGGCGCGTATTTAAGGGATGGTAGCCAGCCGCCGTCGGCGACCTGGGTGGGGCATTCGACGTTCGCCATTCAGGACGGCGGGGACGTCGTGCTGACCGATCCCCACTGGGGGGCCCGCGCCCTGGTGCCGAAGCGGCACAGCCCGCCGGGCATCCCTCTGGGCAGCATCCCGGAGAGGGCATTCGCCGTGCTTTCGCACAATCACTACGATCACCTGGACTCGTGGACGGTGCGGAAGCTGCCGGCGGCGACCCCGTGGTTCGTCCCCCTGGGGCTCGCCAAGTGGTTCCGCGACCGGGGACGGCGCCAGGTGGTGGAGCTCGACTGGTGGCAGAGCGTCCGTCACGGGCGGTGGACCCTCACCTGCCTGCCGGCGCAGCACTGGTCCAACCGCTTCAGGATGCCCCGCAACTCCACCCTGTGGTGCTCGTGGCTCCTGGACAGCGGCGACCGGCGCTACTTCTTCGCCGGCGACTCGGGCTACTACCACGGCTTCGCCGAGATCGGCCGGCGCTTCGCCCCGATCGACGTCGCCCTCCTCCCCATCGGCGCCTACGAGCCGCGGTGGTTCATGCGCTACCAGCACGCCGATCCCGCCGAGGGATATCAAGCCTTCCTCGACCTCGGCGCCCGGGTCATGCTCCCCATGCATTGGGGGTGCTTCGACCTGACGGACGAGCCCGTCGATCTGGCCCCGAAGGTGCTGGCCCGGGTGCTGGAGGAGGAGAAGGCGGACCCGGAACGGGTGCGCATCCTGGCCGTGGGCGAGCGCTGGCTGGCCGGTTGAAAGGAGCGGGACCGGGACCTCCGGGGCCCTATCCATGTGCTAGAGTTTTCAGCTCCCAAGGGAGGGCGCGCCGGGCACCCGGCGCGTGACGGCACGAGAATGAACACCCCGAGACCCCTGCGATCATCGGCTCGCTCCCCCCAACGTCCCGCCGGGAGCTCGCCCGTGCAACTGGAGCTGTTTGGCTCCCAGCCGGCGCCGGCGGCCGGGCTGCCCCGCTTCGACCTCCTCCGCCGCCTGAACCGGCTGACCGGCGGCCGGCTGCGGTCCCTGGAGCTGACGGACAACCAGCGGACCATCCTCACCGTGCGCTCCGGCCGGGTGACCAACCGGGCGCCCCTGGAGCTGCGCATCCATCACTCCTTCACCGAGGCGCCGGAGGAGGTGCTCGCGGCGGTCGCCACGTTCGTGGAGAGCAAGCGGGGGAGCGACCGGGCACGCGAAGCCCTGGCAGTGATCCGCGAGCACTTCTCGGCCCACCGCGCCACCGCTCGCAAGCGCCGGTACCGGCTCGCGCCCGTGGGCGTGGCCCTCGACTTAGAAGAGATCCGGGACGACCTCAACGAGCGCTACTTCCAGGGCCGCCTGGCGGTCGACATCTCCTGGGGCAAGGCGGCGATGGGCGGTGCGCGGAGCTGCCGCCGCCGCACGTCGAGCCTTCAGCTCGGCAGTTACTCCTATGAGGACAAGCTGATCCGCATTCACCGGGTGTTGGACGATCCTCGCGTCCCGCGCTACGTGGTGGAGGCCGTGGTCCACCACGAACTCCTGCATGCCGACATGCCGCCCGAGGTGCGGGGCGGCAAGCGTTTCTTCCACACCCCCGAGTTCCGCCGCCGGGAACGGCTGTACCGCAATCTCGGGCGCGCCGAGCGCTGGATCGGCGAGCACCTCACCGAGCTGATCCGCGCCCGGCAGGCCCTGAGGGCGGCGAAGAAACCCCGGAAGCGGTGAGCCGGGGCGGGCACAGTCTGTCTCAACTTCAGAGCTCCCCCGCCCGAAGACCCTCACCCCTGCCCCTCTCCCGCCCCCACCCACCCCCCACACCGGGAGAGGGGTCCCGGATGGAGCGTTTTGCGGTCTCCCTCTTCTCCCGGTGTGGGGGGTGGCGAGGGGGCGGGAGAAGAGGGCCGGGGTGATGAGGGTCTCGGGAGGGGCCGCCTTGCCTCTAAGCCCTTCTTCTGCAACAATCAACCAGCGTCCTGTGGAAAAACTCGTCGCTGGATCGTAGTTGACACGCCTGTGCCCATCCTGAAGCCCGAAGTCGAGCTCTCCCCCTATCTGTTCGAGCTGTCGCCCGCGGAGCTCCCCTGGTGGGTGGCCTGGGTCCGCAGCCGCCAGGAGAAGGGACTGGCGCGCCACCTGGCGGGACACGGGGTGGGGTTCTACCTCCCCCAGGCGAAAAAGCCGATGCTCAGGACGGGACGCACGTTCGTCTCCAGCCTGCCCCTGTTCCCGGGCTATCTCTTCTTCCGCGGCCCGGCGGCAGCCCGCCTCGAAGCGCTGCGGAGCAACCTGGTCGTCCAGGTGTTGCCGGTGCCCGATCAGGAGAGGCTGCAGAGAGAGCTGGTGAGCTTGTGGCGGCTGCAACAGTCGGGAGCGCCCCTCGTCCCCCTGCCTTATCTGGAGGTCGGAGACGAGGTGGAAGTGAAGAATGGCCCGTTCCAGGGCTGGACCGGCAAGGTGTTGCGCGAGAAGGGCAAGCTGCGCCTGGTCGTTTCCATCACCCTGTTGCGCCAGTCCGTGGCCGCCGAGTTGGACCGCGAGGTCCTGGCCCCGCTTCGCCGCCGGCAGATCGCCTCGGCGCGGGTACGGCGGATGGCGGCAGCCCGGTAACCGCCGGGCGAGCCTTGCGGGCGGGCTTCGCGCCGCGCCCTTTCCCCGGAGGTGTCATCGACGATGTACACCGAAGGGGGCGGAGCCTGCCTGAGGCCTCTCGGGCGATACGATGAAATCCCCCCGCGATCTCGTCTTCGTCTCCGCCGGTCTCGGCCTGGACGGCGGCGGCCGGGCCCTGGCGGGACGGCTGCTGGCCGGCGCCTGCGTGGACTTTGCCCGGGAGCGGCGAATCGCCCTGCATCTCCTCACCTTGAGCGGTGGCGGGCTGCCTGGAGAGACCACGCCGGCCGCCAAGGACTTTGGCGGCGACGCGCGGGCCCTGGCACTCCACGTCTGGCGGCGGCAGCTCGCGAGCCGGCGGGAGGCTTTCGTCTTCGACCTGCTGGGGCCGGCGCGGGTGCAGGCCTATCTGCCGGGTCCGCTGCGGGCGCCCTACCTGGTGCCGATGTACGGCATCGAAGTCTGGCGCCCCCTGGAGCACGACCGGCGCCGGGCCCTCGCCCGGGCCACGGTGAGGTTCGCCATCTCCCGTCACACCCTGGAGCGGGCGCTGCCGTTCTGCCCGGGCATCGCCGGCACGGTCGTCCTGCCGCTCGCCCTGGAGGACCGGCTGGCTGAAGGAACTGTCGACACATCGCTGATCGGCGGGATCGGGCGCGGCTTCCTGCTGATGGTCGGCCGGATGGACGCGACCGAGCGCTATAAAGGGCACGACCAGGTGCTGGAGGCCCTGCCGCGCATCCTCGGCCTGTGTCCCAACGCCCGCCTGGTGGTGGCGGGAGAGGGGGCCGACCGCCGGCGGCTGGAGGAGAAGGCGGGCTCCCTGGGGGTAGGCTCCGCGGTGATCTTCGCCGGCTTCACCAGCGAGGCGACGCTCGCCGAGCTCTACCGGCGTTGCGCGGTCTTCGCCATGCCCAGCCGCGGCGAAGGCTTCGGCCTCGTCTACCTGGAGGCGATGCGGGCGGCCCGGCCGGTCCTGGCCGCGCAGGGGACCGCCGCCGAGGAGATCGTGGTCCACGGCAGCACCGGGCTGTTGGTCGATCCGGACGACCGGGAGACGCTGGCCAAGTCCCTGGCCCGCCTCCTCCGCGACGCCGGCGCCACCCGCCGCATGGGCGGAGCGGGCCGCGAGCGCTGGGAGCAGGAGTTCGGGCTCGACCGTTTCCGCGCACGGCTGGAGCCGCTGCTGGCAAGGCTGGTCGAGGCTTAAGAAACCCATGTGCGGCATCAACGGCATCCTCCGCCTCTCCGCCGGCGCGCCCGCCATCGACCGCGACGAGCTGCTGCGCACCCGCGACG
>JBAPYB010000059.1:0-1771 GCA_049284515.1 Thermoanaerobaculia bacterium | reverse complement strand
CCCAAGTTCCCCACCCCCTCCAATCTCTATCTCCTGCTGGAGCTGGCGGACGAGCGGCCGGACGCCGGGGAGATGCTCGCCTCGTCGCTCGACGCCATGGCCCGCGGCGGCATCTACGACCAGCTCGGCGGCGGCTTCCACCGCTACGCCACGGACCGCGAGTGGAAGATCCCCCACTTCGAGAAGATGCTCTACGACAACGGTTTCCTCCTCGAGCTCTACGCCTGCGAGCACGCCCGCACCGGCAACCCTCAGGCGGCGCGCGTGGTGCGCCAGACGGCGGAGTGGATCGTGCGGGAGATGACCTCGCCCGAAGGGGCGTTCTGGAGCGCCATCGATGCCGAGACCCAGGGCCACGAGGGCGCCTTCTACGTCTGGACCCGGGAGGAGCTGATGGCAGACTTGGGAGAGGAGGATTTCACCTTCCTCTCCCCTCTCCTCGGCTTCGCTGGCCCGCCCTTCTTCGAGGGCAGCCATTACGTGCTCCATCTCCCCGAGACACTGGAGGCCGCGGCCAAACGCCGCCGCCTGCCCGTCGAGGATCTGCTGCGCGACGTGGATGCCGGCCGGGCCAAGCTCTTTGCCGCCCGCGAGCGACGGGAACGGCCGCTGACGGACGACAAGATCCTGGCGGATTGGAACGGTATGGTAATCCGCGGCCTGGCCGTGGCGGGCAGGCTGCTGAACGAGCCGTCCTACGTGGACCGGGCGGCCCGCGCCGCGGACTTCATCCTCGAGACCCTGCGACCCGAGGGCCCCGAGGGAACCACGCTGCTGCACTCCTGGCGCAAAGGCCAAGGGAAGGTCGCCGCCTACCTGGGCGACTACGTCTTTCTCGTCCGCGGCCTGCTGGCCCTTCACGACGCCACAGAAGAGAAGCGCTGGCTGGCCGAGGCCGTGGAGCTCACCCGCGAGCAGAGCCGGCGCCTGCGCGACAGGACGGGCGGCTACTTCGTGGGCGGCAAGAGCCCGGACGTCCTCTTCCGCAGCAAGGACATCTTCGACGGCGCGACTCCCGCGGGCAACGCCGTCGCCGTGCTCAATCTCCTCGACCTTGCCGACCGCACAGGGGAGATCACCTGGCGCCGCGAGGCGCGCAAGGCGCTCTGCGCCTTCACGCCCGTGGTGGAGGGATTCCCCGAGGCCGTACGCATGCTCACCATCGCCGCCCGGCGCTACCACGAGAAGGGCGGCATTCCCGAAGAGGTGGAGGCCGAGTACAGCGAGGAGCGCGCCGGCCACGAGAGGGACGCGGGAGCAGCCGGCGTCGTGAAGCTGGAGCACGAGGCGGAGCGGCTGGTCAAGGCGCACCTCGCGCTGGGTCCCGAGTCCGGAGGCTGGCGGCCGTTCCGTCTCAAGCTGGAGATCGCCGCCGGCTGGCACCTCCAGGCGAACCCCGCCTCGGAGGCGTACCTGGTGTCGACGGAGGTGGAGGCCGAAGGCGGCGAGCTGCGCAGCGTCGTCTATCCCCCCGGTCAACCGGTGACGGCCACCTTCGCCCACGAGCCGCTGTCGGTGTACTCCGGCCGGGTGGAGATCACGGGAGAGGTTTCGGGGACGGAGCGGGTTGAGATCGAGTACCAGGCCTGCGACGACACGCGGTGCCTGCCGCCGGTTCGGCGGTGGTTGGGGGGTGATCCGGGGTGACTTTGCCTAGTGTAGGGGCGGGTCTGGCTGGCAGGTTGGGGGCTCGACCCGCCCTGATGGGGACGATCCTGCCGGTGCAGGGCGGGTCGCGCCCCCTCCCGCCCGTCCAGACCCGCCCCTACCC
>JBAPYB010000058.1:0-1974 GCA_049284515.1 Thermoanaerobaculia bacterium | reverse complement strand
GGCTCCTGCTGGGCACCAAGTACATCGGCCTCCTCTTCGCGCCCACGATCCTCGCCGTGCTCGTCCTGGCAGGCCTCAGGCGCCGGTGGGCCTCCGCCCCGGACGAGCGGCTCCCGTTGCGCACCCTGGCGGGGCTCGCCCTCCTCATGGCCGTGGCCGGCGCGGCGGCGGGCGGCTACACCTACCTGCGCAACTGGGTGACGGCGGGCAATCCGATCTTTCCGGCACCGTTGAGCCTCTTCGGTCATTCGATCTTCCCAGGCTGGGAGGGCGCGTCGCTGAAGTCGCGCCAGCAAGGCCCCGAGGCTCAGATCGGCGTCTGGAGGTTCCTGCTCGACCGGCGGGACCTCCTGGGCTCGTTCTTTCCCTACACCATGCTCCCCGCGGCGATCCTGGCGCCGCTCGTGGCGTTGGTGGCGATGTGGCGGCGGCGCGGCGATCGTGGCGAACATGGCGAACATGGCGAGTGGTGGCGGGACTTCCTGGTCTGTCTCCTCCCCGTGGCTTTCTTCCTCGAATTCCTCTACTTGATGGCCGACCACCGGGACATGCGCTACTTCCTTCCCGGCGTGGCGCTGGCGGCGGTGGCCTTCGCCTGGCTGGTGGAGCAGGCCGGGCCGCGCGGCACCCCGATCCGCGGGCTCGTGCTGCTGGTGCTGGCCTTCCACGTCGCCCGCAAGCTCGACTTCGGCAGCGCGGTGGAGGCGGTTGTGGCGCTGGCCCTCATCGGCTTGGGATGGCTGGCGGCACGGCTGGGTCCGCGGCTGCGTCTGCGGCTGGTATCGGCCCTGGCCCGGCCCGCTCCGCGGCGCTGGCTGGCGGTGGGAGCCGCGGCGGTCGCGGTCCTGGTGGCGTTTCCTTTGGGAGCCGTGGTGAAGACGTACCAGGCCGAGAAGCTCTTCCAACGGCCGCCGGCCCTGGCTCTCGAGCGGCTGGCAGGGCCCGGCGGCGCGGCGGTGGCCTACGTGGGGCTCAACAAGCCGTACACGTTCTTCGGCAGCCGGCTGCAGAACGACGTCCGCATCGTCCCCCGCAATGGGGATCTCGAAGACCAATACTACGAATGGGGCGGGACGGTGGATTTCCCCTACGAGGGGGACGCCTACGTCCCCTGGCGGCGGCGTCTCGACACCCTTGGCGTCGACTTCGTGGTGGTCCATCGCTCGCCGTCGGAGGACCCGGAGCGGGACTGGATGGAGGGCCGGCCGCGCGCCTTCAGGCTGGAGCTCTTCGATACCGGGACGGAGATCTGGCGAGTCGTTCCCGCAGAGGAGCTATGGCGGCAGCGCCATCGTGGAGAAGCCTTCTCAGCGCCAGAGACAGGAGGAGCAGGAACGGCACCGACGCCTGGATCAGAAAACGGTTCCAGCTCGTCTGGACGATGAACACCGGGGTCAGGCTGATGGTGTAGGAGATCCAGGCCACGCTCAAGGGCGCGGCCGCGGCGAGGAGCAGGGGGAGGGCGACGCGCCGCCGCAAGGCCCGCCAGCCGGCAATCAGCACCAGGGGAGCCGTCCACCAGAAGAGCCCCCAAGCGTAGAAATTTGCCATCTGGGAGCGGACCTCGGCGGCGATGCGCGGGGCGCGGGTGAGGATCCCGGGCCAGAGGAACGACCAGGAGACGATCTTCTCGTAGCTTGCGAAGCGCTCGGGAATGCCGGTCCGCCAGGAGAAGAGCAGGATGAAGGCGAGGCCGAGCGGCAGCGCCGCCAGGGCGAGCGGCCGCCAATTCTGCGGACGGCGGCGCCAACGCTGCAAGGAGTAGATACCACCGAAGACGAGCGCCGCCGGGGCGAGCGCCGCGCCTTCGGCCTTGGTGAGGACCGCCGCCGCCAGGAGGAGTCCCGCCGCCAAGCCCGCCGAAGGGCGCAGCCGGGGCTTGAGCAGGAGCGCGAGAGCGCCGCCATAGAAGCAGGCGAGCGGCAGGTCGCCGTAGGCGGAGACGGCGCCGCCCGCCACCTCGAAGGCGGGGAC
>JBAPYB010000057.1:0-41320 GCA_049284515.1 Thermoanaerobaculia bacterium | reverse complement strand
GGACCACTCAATACCGGTACGGAGCCACTCAGTACCCCTATGGAGTCGCTCCGCACCCTTACTGAATGGCTCCGTACCAGTGCGGAGTCGTTCCGTACCCGTACTGGATGACTCAATACCGGTACGGAGTCACTCAGTACCCTTATGGAGTCGCTCCGCACCCTTACTGAATGGCTCCGTACCAGTGCGGAGTCGTTCCGTACCTGTACTGGACGACTCAATACCGGTACAGAGTCACTCAGTACCCTTATGGAGTCGCTCCGTACCCTTACTGAATGGCTCCGTACCAGTGCGGAGTCGTTCCGTACCTGTACTGGACGACTCAATGCCGGTACGGAGTCACTCAGTACCCTTACGGAGTCGCTCCGCACCCTTGCTGAATGACTCAGTACTGGTACCGAGTCGCTCCGTACCCTTACTGAATGGCTCCGTACCAGTGCGGAGTCGTTCCGTACCCGTACTGGATGACTCAGTACCGGTGCGGAGTCGCTCCGTACACTTACGGAGTCGCTCTGCACGCTTACTGAATGACTCCGTACTGGTACCGAGTCGCTCCGTACACTTACTGAATGGCTCGGGGACGGAGGCCCTTTTCCGCGTTCAGCCATCCTTCCCCGTAGCTGGGCGCGCCTGGCCTTGAGCACCTGTCGGAAACCATCCCCCGTCGGCCCAACGGGTCGGGAGACCCCAGCCCGGGGCTGAGGCCGGAGGCCGATGCCCTGGGAAAAGGGGCACCCCATCCTTGCGGCCTGAAGGGCCGCGAGAGACTCTTCTCGCAGGACCGAGGCACGGCCCCGCTGGTACAGGCCGCCCGGGGCGCGAGAATCCCTCGGAAAGGCGTGCTAAGCTCTCAGCATGAAGCCGGTCGTGGAAGATGTCGTTCGCCAAGCCTTGACGCTGGACGAAGACGGTCGCGCTGAAGTGGCGGCGCGGTTGCTCGATAGCCTTGAGCAGGCAGACACGGAGGCGGAAGCCGTCTGGCTGACCGAGCTTGAACGCCGTGTAGCGGAGCTAGAGTCTGGAGCGGTCCAGGGTCTCCCCTGGGAGGATTTTCGCGAGAGGCTCCTGCACGGTCACCGTGGCCAGTAGTCGCGACCAATCTCACACCACTTCATAAACGTAAAAATGCTTCGGTTCCTTCGGTTTCCGGATAACCTTGACTAGGTTGAGGCTATAGCCCATCTTCCCCGGTTCCGCGGCAAGAGCATCTGTGAACCTGCCGCCTTTCATTGCTTGGTAGGCGCGCAAGACTCTTTCTATTTTGGTGTCGCCGTGAACTTTCCATGTCCGACCCTGATGTTTGAATCTTCCGAAGACCTTGCGATTCCCTCCGCTCTTGAGCCCATCAAGGCGGCCCTGCGAATCAGCTCTGTGAAGGACTTCCGCTTCTACCCAAGCCGCAAACGAATCATGGATCACCGGTCTCTCCCTGTCGTCCGCTCGAACGAGTCTTTCGGCGGCTCCGGTTCGGGTCTTGTGGCTGAAGAGATCCAAGAGTGGGCTCGCTGCAGCCTTTCGCTGGATGTAAAGAATCCGTTCCTGCGGAGACATCTGCGCCATTTCGTCACTCAACTGGTCCCGTAGCCTCCTCATCAACTGGACTGAGTCAAACTCCTTGACCTTCTGATTCATCTTGTAGTACCTCCTGAGGACTCCGAATCTCCAGGAGAGCGTAACCCTCCCGAAGGTTGACGGAATTGTATTTGTGAATTCGGTCGAGGTTCACTATATGTTTGAAGTTCCAACTCACCAGGACGTCCACGCGAGCAACGGTCGCAACGGCGATGTGCTGAGCGTCTGCAATCATTCGCGGTGACAACGCCCCCTGCCGCACGTACTCCTCGGCGAGTCGCGTAGCTTCGTCGTTCAACGTCACATACTCCACGTTGGCTGGGGGTATACCTCGCAAAACAGCTTGCACGCCATCTGGTGCCCCTGACAACTCGGCAATCATCACGTCGGAGACTACGATAATCGCCTCTCCGGAGATAAACTTCTGCACAATTCGAGTCGATGGCCCTTTGAACTCATCGTCCCCGCATCCGCCGATCACGGAAGTGTCGACGTAAACGCGTAGCCGTTTACCGCTCATGCCTGAGTCCTAAAGAAGTTATCGCTGAGATGGCGTCTCCAACCACTTTTCCGTGACCTCCGGCGTCCGATCATCGACGTTCTACCCCTGCCGCATAAAATGCCACCGCAAATCCCCCTCCAGCCGGCTGTAAACCTCCGGCTGAATCTGCGGTGCGAAGCGATGCAGGAGGGAGCTGATGGATTCTCCGCGGGCAGCGGCTTCGATGGCGTCGGCGGCGTCGCTTCCGGCTTTGCTGATGTAGGTCTGCCAGATCGCTTGGCGGACGGAGATGGAGCCCAGGGAGATGTTAGGCATGCGGGCGACGCCCTTCTTGAGGATCGCGATCTTCTCCTTGAGGCTCCGCTCGTCGTCCATGGGCTCGCGCTGCCAGGGGGTGTAGGGCTTCGGCACCAGCACGTTGGTGCCGAGGTGGATGTTGCCGATCATCCCCTTCTTCGGCAGCTCTTCGAGCATGATGGCGCGGGCGCGGGCGGCGAGGTCCAGGATGCCCTGGATGTCCTCCATGGTCTCGCCCGGCAGGCCGATCAGGAAGTAGAGCTTGAGCTGGGTGAAGCCGTGGCGGAAGATGAGGCGGATCTTCTCCAGCAGGAAATCGTTCTTGATCGGCTTGCCCATCTTCACCCGCAGCTCGTCCGTGCCTGTCTCGGGCGCGAGAGTGATGGAGCGGTCGCCCGAGGCGTGGAGAGCTTCGAGCACGCCCTCGGTGACCGCCGGGATGCGGATCGACGAGACCGAGGTGCGGAAGCCGAGGCGGTTGGCCTCGCGCAGGATGGGCTCGATGTCCGGATGGTCGCCGACGGCCGTGGCCACGAAGCCGAGCTGGTTGGTCACCGGCTTGGCCCGCTCCAGCGCGGCGAGGATCTCGTCCGTGGGGTGCCAGCGGAAACGGCCCATGCCGAAGGTCGCCCAGCAGTAGCGGCACTTCTCGGGGCAGCCGCGGGACATCTCGATGAGGAACTTCTCCGAGAACTCGGTCCGCGGCGTGACGATGGCCGTGGTGGGAAGCGTCCCCGGCTGCTTCATCTGCTCTTCGGTGAGCTCCAGCTTGTTGAGCTTGGGCAGCTCGTCCCCGTCGTCCTCGGGGTGATGGAAGGCGGGAACGTAGAAGCCGTCCAGAGTGGCCAGGCGCTCGATCACCGCCTCCCGCCCTTCCTCTCCTTCCAACGCGTCGAGAAGGTGAGGCAGGACGTTCTCGGCCGCGCCGAGGGTGAAGACGTCAACGAACTCCGACATCGGCAGCGGATTGATCGCGGCGCAGGAGCCGCCGAGGACGATCACCGGGTCCCACGGGCCGCGGTCGCGCCGGCGCACGGGGATGCGGGCGCGGTCGAGCATCTGGAGGAGATTGACGTAGTCCTCCTCGAAGGAGACGGAGAAGGCGATGCAGCCGAAGTCGTTCATCGCCCGGCGGGTCTCGAGCGAGACCGGCATGCCGATGCCGTCCGTGAACAGGCGCTCGCACGACCAGTCCGGCCGTCGGTGGACCAGCTCGTAGACGCGCTGGAACCCCAGGCTCGACATGCCGATGTGGTAGCTGTTGGCATAGGCCAGAGCCAGCCTGTACCGCCCATGAGGCGAGAACCGCTCCACCGGGCGTTCGTCGGCAAGGAAAGGGGACCAGTCGTGGGCGGGCTTCTTCATACGAGCTAAGTAGTTTACGCCAGATTTCCGGGTTCGTGGTGTTACAGCGGACACTGCAAAAACAGACTACGCGATCTGGTGATCCCTCTTGCCAGCGCCCGGGTCACGCGGCCCTTCCCGATCCGAGTAACGCCCGACAAGGCCCGGGCCCCCCAGATGCTCTTGGACGGTGTGGAAGCTGCCGACCGCGGAGAGAAGGAAGGCGGAACTTGGGGTTCCCGATAGGACAAGCTAGGATTGCCTTCAGCGGGAGGCTCACAAGAATGTCGATACCCATGGCGCTCGGGATCAATGGATGTGCGTCTTTGTCTATGGAGTGGACAACGCGACGGAACCGGCGGTGAACCGTGGTCCTCTCGTATTTACTGAGGTGTATCTTGCCCAAGTTGAGGCTTCTGATTTTCGAAATAACGCCCGCGGCACACTTGGCACTCGCACCTCTACTCTTCACCGGGAAGGTGTGGCAAAGCTCCGACGCAACTGGATTTATCTTCTCAACCCACCGCGCTCACAGCCTGCTCAACTGCTGCACGGCGGACTTGGCGACCTCGAAGAATAACGGGTCTTGCTCCACACCCAAACTCTCATAGTGAGTAGCCTCAGCAGCGGCTAGGGTCGAACCCGAACCCGCGAAGGTATCCAGAATCACCCCCTCACCGAGCGGCAGTGCGGCTCGAACGATCTGCCGCAGGAACGACTGCGGTTTTAGGCTGGGGTGGGGTGCAAGCTCGCGCTCCCGCTTTCGCGTCGGCGCCGACTGAATCACGTCGCCGAACGGCTTGCCCTCCGAGATGCGGCGAAACCCGCCCGTTTTCCACTTCCTGAGATTATCTTGGACCCGACCCTCGAGCGGCTTCCTGAAAAGTAGCCAGGGCTCCCACATAGAGCGAGGCATGACACTTACATCACTGAACTCCTCATGAGCATGCTTGGGACGATCTCCGCCGCGCATTGTCATGACAAGCCTAACGATTTCCCCTCGCCTTTCCAGCCCACCGCGAGCCAGCGCTCCTGAGACGATGTGCGAGAGCAAAGGATTGCTCGCAACAACAACGTTTGCTCCGGGAACCAAGGCGGGCAAAAGAAGTTTGGCCCATGCCGCAAAAAACTCTTCCAGTCTATCCAAATCTGCGGCGCGGAGAGTCGTGAATCGGGGCAGGGGGGCGCGTTTTGTCCCGTCAAAAGAAGGAGGAATCCGCCAAACGCCCCCTTTGCCGTTTCGGCGCTTTGCCTGCTGTTCGGGGGTGTACTCAAAAAGGCCGTACGGCGGATCGGTGACGACCGCATGAATGCTTAACTCCTTCCTCAGCCGGAGCCAATTAAAGCAATCTCCGAGGAATATCTCGGCGTTTCCGAAGCGATAGGAGAGGAAAGGAGTTTCCGGCGGGGGCGTCTCCAAAATCTCAGTTAGTCTGTACTGACCACGGGCCGTCCGCTCAAAGATCCCGGGAGTGTTCAGGTTCAGATAGGAACGCACCGATGATTCGGGTACTGGTCCGACCATTCGCTCTACCTCCTCCTGAATCTCACGGATCATTGTCCCGCGAGGCTGTCCTCGGAGCACCGAGGTAACTGCGTCGCGCACTTGGCCCGGCAACCGTCTCAACATCGTAGGGTGAGAATAGACGTCCAGACGTCAAAGGTCAAGCCGCCCCTCTTCACCCCGAGATCCGGCCTGTAACCTTCACGGTCACCCGCACCTCTTTTTTCACCCGCAGCAGGAAGAAGCTCGGATCGGCGAGTCCCCATTTCAGATACGAGAGGATGAGGGTGCCCGTGCCGGTCACCATCTTGCCGTCGGTGGTCATGACGGTCGCCGGCAGGGCGAGGGGCAGGCGGGTGCCGTGCATCTCCAGAGTGCCGCTGAGCTCGATCTCGCTCTCGCCCACGGGGTTGAGCTTGCCGCTCAGCCGTTCGATCTCGAAGACCATCTCGGGATAGCGCGGGCTCTCCAGGATTTTCTCGTGCATCTTGCGGTCGCGCCGGTCGTTACCGGTCTTGGCGCTGGTGGCGTCGATGACGATGCGGCCGCTGGCGGTGCCGGCTTCGGGGTCGATGTGGATCGACCCCTCCTTGGCGCGGATGGTGCCGTCCACCGTGTGGAGGGTGGCGCCGAAGGTGAACTCGATGACGGTGGCGGCGGGGTCGAGCTCGAAAGTCACCGGCTCGGCACAGAGGACCGAAGCGAAGGCCAGCGCGGACACGATGGAGAGGACGAGCCTGCGGCAGAGCATGGGAGATCTCCTTATCTAAGCTGCAACCAGTCTCCAGGCCAGGCGGAGGGCACTGTCGAAGCCAAAATCGCGGGGCGGCAGGGTGCGGGCGTGGATTCCCAACAGGCGGGCGAAGAGCGCGGGCTCGGCGGCGAGGGCGCGAAGGACCCGCCGGCGCAGGCGGGGGCGCCGCTCGAAGCCGAGCACCAGCGAGGTCATGAAATTGGGCAGGCGGTTGATTCGCCGGTGGGCGGCGGCGTAGCGGGAGAGATCGCCCGCCGCCAAGGCCTCGACCAGAGCGGCCGACTCGTGGAGGGTGACGGCCAGCCCTTCGCCGGTGATGGCGTCGAGGTAGCCGGCGGCGTCCCCCACCAGCGCCACGCGATCCTGGGTCACGGCGCGCACTTGTTGATGGAGAGGGCCCGTGCCGCGGTCGCGGGAGGCGACGGGCGCTCCCCGGACCTTCTCCTTCAGAGCCGGGAAGCTCTCCAGGAGGCTGTCGAAGCCGGCCTTGCGCCCGCTCCAGAGCATGGCGATCCCCACTTCGCCGCCGCTCACCGGGGTCACGTAGGCCTCGCACCCGGGCCCCCAGTGGACCTCGACGCAGTCGCTCCAGGGAGCCATGGAGAAATGCCGGCGGACGCCGAAGCGGCGCAGCCCACTCAACCTCCCGTCGAGCCCGGCCCAGGTCCTCACCTGGGAGCGCAGGCCGTCCGCTCCCACGATCCAGCGAGCGGAGAGGGTCCCCTGGTCCGTCCGAACGCCTTCGGCGCCGAGCCCCTCGGCCTTCACGTCCCAGCGGAGGTCCACCCCGGCGTCCTGCGCCCGGCGGACGAGGGCGGCGTGCAGCTCGGTGCGGCGCACCCCCAGGCCGCCGGAGCCGGGAAAGTGCCCCTCGGCCACGAGGTCGCCGTCGACGTAGCGGATGCCGCGCAGGGGGAAGCCCCGGGGCTCGACCCCGATCTCCCGCAGGCGCGCCACGGCGTCGGGCATCAAGCCCTCGCCACAGGGCTTGTCGATGGGCGGCCGGGCGCGGTCGATCACCGTGGCCGTGAGCCCGGCGAGGCGCGCCCGGATGGCCGTCGCCAGCCCCGCGGGGCCTCCGCCGACCACCAGCAGATCGGTCATGCCAGGGCTCCCGCCAAGCGCAGGGAAGCCGCGGGTTCCAGCAGGGCGAGCTCGCCGGCAAGGTACAGGCGCAGGGTCTCCCCCCGGCGCAGCTTGCCCGACGAGGTGCGGGGCAGGACGCCGGGCGCCAGCACCTCCAGGCGGTCCACCGCGAGGCCGGTGGCGCCGAGGACGGCTTCGCGGCACGCTTCGGGCAGCGCCGCCAGATCCTCTGGCGTGGCCTCCCGGGAGGCCTCGACGAAGAGGGCCAGCTCTTCGCCGGGAGCGTCCTCCGGCAGCCAGCTCACGGCCACGGCGCTCGCGGCGCGCAGCCCGGGCACCTCGTCCACCGCCCGCTCGATCTCCTCGGGCGCGTGGTTGCGGCCGCGCAGGATGACGGCGTCCTTGGCGCGGCCCGCGAGGTAGAGCTCGCCGCTGTGCAGGAAACCCAGATCGCCCGTGTCCAGCCAGCCATTCCGCAGGGCGTGCGCCGTGGCTTCCGGATCGTCGAGGTAGCCGTCCATCAGGGAAGGACCCTGAATCCAGATTCGGCCGACGGTGCCAGCCGGCAAATCCCGCAAATCGTGCAGATCCTGCAGATCGTGCCCGTCCGAGCCCACGATCCTCAGCCGGAATCCGGGGACCGGCCGGCCCACGGAGACGATCTCCCGCCCTTCCGCCGAGACCCGGGCCCGGCCCTCATGCGCCAGCCCCTCGCGGTCGAAACGGGTGACGCGGTAGGGTCGGCGGAGGTCCGAGAAGGTGACGGCCAGGCCCGCTTCCGACAATCCATAGACGGGCGTCATGGCCTCGGGCCGGAAGCCCCAGCGGGCGAAACGCTCGCAGAACGCCCGCGTCACGGCCGGCGAGATCGACTCGGCGCCGTTGAGGGCCGTCTGCCAGCCGGAGAGGTCCACTCCTTGCAGGTCGGCGTCCGACACCCGGCTCAGGCAGAGGCCATAGGCGAAGTTGGGGGCCGGGGAAATCGTGGCCCCATAGCGCGAGATCGTCCGCAGCCAGAGGGCGGGGCGGGCGACGAACAGCTCCGGAGTGAAGAGCGTCAGTGTCGCGTCCCGCGCCAGGGCGGGAAAGACGCAGCCGATCAATCCCATGTCGTGGTAGAGCGGCAGCCAGGAGACACAGCTCTGGCGCCGCTCCGGCGTGTCGGGCCAGAAGCCGGCGAGGATCTCCGCCTGGGCCGCCACGGCGCGATGGCTGAGCGCCACGGGTTTGGGCTCGACCGTCGTGCCGGAGGAGAACTGGATCAGCGCGAGGTCCGCCGGAGCGGCGTGGACCGGCCGCGGCGCCGGCCGGGGGAGGTCTTTCAGCGTTCGGCAGCCCAGGGCAGGGCGGGCCTCTTCCACCGCTTCCACGGCGGTGCCGAGGATGCGGCAGAGGCTGGATGCGGCCAGGATCAACCGGGCGCCGGACCGCTCCAACATCCGCGCCGTGCGCCGCAGGTACTCGTCCATACGGCCCAGGCGCACCGGCGGGTAGAGGGGCACCGGCACGGCGCCCGCCAGCAGGGCGCCGAAGAAGGCGGCAAAGAACTCGATACCGGTGGGGAAGACCAGGGCCACGCGGTCGCCAGGCTCGACTCCCAGCGCCTGCATGCCGCCACAGGCGGTCAGGGCCCGCTCGCGGACCTCGGCCCAGCCGAACCAGGTGGCCCGCTCGGCGCGGTCGACGAAGCGGAGGCCCCCCTCCGGGCGGCGGCCGGCCCGCTCCAGCCAGTCGAGAAGGCCTTCAGGCGCTTCAGGCATCGATCTTCCCCCGCACGACGGCGACCAGGTCGCCCACGGTCTCGATTCCCGCCTCGTCTCCCTCGTCGAGGCGGACGCGAAAACGGTTTTCCACCTCGGCCGCCAGGGTGAGAAGGCGGATGGAGTCGAGCCGCAGGTCCTCCACCAGCCGCAGCTCGGGAGTGAGGGCCCCCTTCCAGCCGAGGTGAGCCCGTGCCACCTCGCCGATACCTGCCAGAATCGCCTCGTCGCTGACGTCGCTGATCATCCGCCCTCTCCTGGCACTCCCGGCACTCCTTTGGGGATCAATCGCGGCCGGTCGGCGAAAGCGTCTTCGTAGCCCGAGGCCCGCGAGAGCCCCGCCTCCTCGGCTCGAATCCGCACTCGGAGAAGCAAGCCGTTTGCCAGGCTGAAGGCGAGCGCCGTGAGCCAGGCGGTGTGGATCATCGGCAGCGCGAAGATCTCCAGGATGACGGCGAGATAGTTGGGGTGGCGCAGGAACCGGTACGGCCCGCCGGTCACCGGCGGCACGCCCGGCAGAACGACGATACGGGTGGTCCAGCGGCCGTCGAGGGTCGAGATCACCCACCACCGCAACGCCGCGGCGACGAGGAGAAGGAAGAACATCGCCCCGGCGAGAAGGGGCACGAACGGCCGGCCGAGAAGCCAGACCTCGAGCGGGCACGAGACGAGGAACGCGGTGTGGAGCGCCACCATCCATGGGTAGTGCCCGGGCGCCACCTCCACGCCGCCCTGCGCCAGGAGGCGCCGGCGATTGCGGGAGGCGATGCGCAGCTCGAAGAGGCGGCCCAGGGTGACCAGCGCCACCAGCAGGGTGTAGAGGACGCGGGTGTCGCTCACCACTGGAGCAGCACCAACTCGGCGCAGAAGCCCGGGCCCATGGCGAGCACCATGCCCCAGCTTCCCGGCGCCGGGCGGTGGCTCTCCAGGATCTCGGCGAGCACCACCAGCACCGAGGCCGAGGAGAGGTTGCCCGCCTCCAGGAAGCTGCGCCAGGTCACGTCCAGGGCTCCCGGAGGAAGGTCCAGCGACTCCGCGATGGCCTCCAGCACCAGCGGGCCTCCGGGGTGGCAGACCCAGGAGGAGACGTCGGACACCGTGAGGCCGTGCTCGGCCAGGAACGAATCGACGTCCGGCCGCAGCTTTTCGCGGATCACCAGGGGGATGTCCGCCGAAAGGACGATCTTGAACCCGGTTTCGGAGATGTCCCAGCCCAGCATCCGCTCGGAATCGCGATAGAAGACCGAGCGGCTGTCGACGATCCGCGGCCCGGCTGACCCGTTAAGAGGCCGGTCCGCGCCGGCGACCACCGCCGCCGCCGCGCCATCGCCGAACAGGCCCGAGGCGATGAGGTTGGGGATGGAGAGATCCTCCGGCTGCAGGGTGAGGGAGCAGAGCTCGACGGAGAGGAGCACGGCCACCTGATCCGGAAAGGCGCGCACGTAGTCGGCCGCCCGGGCGAGCCCCGCGGCGCCGGCCACGCAGCCGAGGCCGAAAATCGGCGTCCGTTTGACCCGCGACGGCAGCTCCAGGAGGTTCATCAGGCGGGCGTCGATCGAGGGGGCGGCGATGCCGGTGATGGAGACGAAGATCAGGGCGTCCACGTCGGCGGTGGAGAGCCCGGCCTTGGCCAGTCCGTCCAGCATGGCCCGGGCGCCCACCTCCTGCGCCACCCGGATCCAGGCGTCGTTCGCCTTTCCCCAGGTGGTCAGGGAGTCGTACTCCTCGAGCGGCAGGGCCAGGTGCCGGCCGCCCACGAGAACGTTCTTGTGCAGGCGCTCCAGCCGGTCGAGATTGAAGTAGCGGTCCGACCAACGCCGCTGGAGAGCCGCGATGAGCGTCTCCTGGTCGTAGTAGTGGGGTGGGAGCGCCCTCCCGATGGCGGCGATTCTCAAGCTGGGACTCAAGTTCAATGAGGTGGAAGAATCTAGCACAACGCTTGCCAACTCCGCGGGCAGCCGCCACGGGCGGCAGACCTCGTCCGAAGAGGGTGAGTCCCTGGGCAGGCGGGAGGGGTTCAGGGCTGCAGGCCTGCTGCTGCCGCCGCCACGGCGAGGACGAGCCCGCAGAAGGTGTAGAGCACGAGCCAGGAGAAAGCCAGGGCCCACCAGGGTCCATGAGGCAGGCCGGCCATTCCCACCACCGTCACCACCAGCAGGGGGCCACGGAAGACCCAGGCGATCCAGCCGGTCAGGAGACCGTTGAGCCAGCGCGTTCCGCCCCGCCCTTGAATGAGAAGATAGAGAGCCGAGAGCGCCACGGCTTCCAGCACCCAGGTGGCGAGCATGACCCAGCCCGGCAGCAGCCGCGTCACCCCGGTGGCAGAGAGAGCGGACGGATCGGGAGCCCGGCCGACGGCTTCGAGGGCGAAGCGGTCGAGGGCCATGGCAATCAGGAGGAGCGGCACGGAGAAGGCGAGGAAGCGTTTCAAAGCCCGCCGATCATAGCGCAAGCCGGAAACTGATCACCCGGGCTGAGAGACCAATCAAAAGGAGAGGCTGGTGTCCGTGGATTCGGAAGGAACCGTATATGCTCTTGAAACGGATTTATCAGGGGGTCACCACGGAGGCTACGCCATGCTGCGCACTGGACACCGATTGATGCGGATCGCCGGAACGACGCTCGCCGCCGTCACCCTGGCGGCTGCCTTGACGGCTGCCCCGGCGCCATTGCGGGTCAACGGTTCGACCACCGTCAACCCTGTGGTCGTCGAAGCGTCGGAGATCCTGCGCGCCGAGCGCGGTCTGTCCATCCAGATCGACACCCAGGGCGGTAGCTCCGGCGGCATGGCCGCTCTCGGGGAAAAGCGGGCCGAGGTCGCGATGATCTCGCGCCCGCTGAATGCCGAGGACCAGGACCACTATCCCAAGGTGCGCTTCATGGCGACGCGCATCGGGCTGGACGGCGTCGCGCTCGTCGTTTCCAAGGATGTCTGGCAGGGAGGTGTCCGCTCTCTGACGAAAGCCCAGGTCCGGGGGCTGTACGAGGGAAAGCTCAAGAATTGGAAGGAGGTCGGCGGGCCGGACCGCCGCGTCGTCTTCTTCAACAAGGAGGCCGGGCGCGGCACCTGGGAGGTCTTCGCCCGCTGGCTCTATGGCGATCCGAAGTCCGCACCCCTGGTCACCCTGCCCGAGGTCGGTTCCAACGAGGAGGGGCGCAGCAAGGTGTCCGCGACGCCGGGCTCGATCTCCCAGCTCTCCGCCGCCTGGGCGGACGGCAAGAGGATCTTCGCTGTCGGAATCCGGCAGGACGACGGCTACATCCTGCTCCCCACGCCGGCGGCCATCCTCAACGGCACCTATCCGCTCTCGCGGCCCCTCATGATGGTCACCATCGGCCCTCCCCAAGGGGCGGCCAAGATCCTCATCGACCTGCTGGTCAGCCCCCGCGGACAGGCGCTGGTACGGAAGAACGGTTATGAGCCGGTTGCCGGCGGGGAGCATCCACGGTGAAGGCGGGCCGCCGCCGGCTGGAGTTGACCCGGGTGGCAAGCCTCGGGTTCACAGCGCTTGCGGCCCTCGTCTTCCTCGGCATGATGGTGCTGTTCGTCCTCCAGAGCCTGCCGGCCTGGCGCCACCTGGGGCTCAGCTACGTCACCGGCACGCGCTGGTTCTTCCGGGTTCACGAGTTCGGCATCCTGCCCATGGTGTACGGCACCCTGGCCGTCTCGACCGTCGCCCTCATCGTCGCGGTTCCCTTAGGGGTAGGCACCGCCTTCTTCACCGCGGAAGTGCTCCCTCGCAGGGCGCGCCGGGCGGTCAAAGCGGCGGTCGAGCTGCTGGCCGGAGTCCCCTCGGTGATCTACGGCCTGCTCGGCGTGCTCGTGCTGCGGGACTTCGTCGTCAAGCTGCTCGCGCACTGGGACCCGCTCAGCGGCGACACCCTGATGACCGGCGGCCTGCTGCTGGCGGTGATGATCGTCCCGACGGTGATGACGCTCGCCGACGACGCCCTCTCGGGAGTCCCTGCCGTTCACCGACTGGCCGC
This sequence comes from Thermoanaerobaculia bacterium, assembly GCA_049284515.1. Lineage (GTDB taxonomy): Bacteria > Acidobacteriota > Thermoanaerobaculia > Multivoradales > UBA5704 > DATARR01. The sequence continues at coordinate 28,514 of JBAPYB010000057.1, read as the reverse complement.
CCGATCGCTCGGGCTGACGCGCGCCGAGACGGCCCTGCGGGTGGCGGCGCGGCAGGCCTTCCCCGGCCTCGTTTCGGCCGCTCTCCTCGGGCTCGGGCGGGCCCTCGGCGAGACGATCGCCGTTTTCCTGGTGATAGGCCGCCAGGACAACCAGTGGCCGGAGCGGTTGCTCTCGTTCCAGCCGCTCGCGAGCGCCGGGCAGACGCTGACCACGAAGCTGGGGGGCTCCGAGACGTTCATCGCGTACGGCGACCCTCTGCACTGGGGGGCGCTCATGGGGTTGGGGCTCGTCCTCTTCGCCGTGGTGACCGCGGTGAGCCTGGCGGGCGCGCGGCTCGTCACCTGGGGGGGAGACCGTGCGTAAGGGTCTCGACCGCGCCTTCACCGCCTGCGCCGCGGCCTGCGCCGCCGTCGTCTGTGCCCTGGTGCTGGGAATCGCGGGCGCGATCGTCTGGCGCGGAATGGCGGTTCTCGACTGGCGCTTCGTGAGCCGGCTGGCCTCGGGCGGCGGCGGCGCGGGCGGGGTGCTCTACGAGATCCTCGGCACCGTCATCCTGGTCATCACGGCGCTCGCGGTCTGTGCGCCCCTCGCGGTCGGCGTGGCGCTCACCGAGGCCGTCTACCTCGATGGCCGGGAGAACCGGCGCGTCCGCCGGTGGCTCTTCGCCGGCCTCTACGCCGCCAACTCCATTCCGTCGGTTCTCCTCGGCATCGCCGGGTTGATCGTCTTCAGCCGCTGGCTCGGCTGGGGCAAGTCGTGGCTCGCGGGGGGAATCCTTCTCGGCCTGATGATCCTGCCCACCGTGAGCGTCGCCCTCATCGAGCGCCTGCGCAGCCTGCCGAGGAAGTATCTGGAGGCCGCAACCGGCCTCGGGCTGTCGCGCTCGCAGGTGATCTGGTCGGTCCTCCTCCCCCAGAGCCTGAGCGGCCTCGTCTCCGGCCTCCTGCTGGGCCTGGCGCGGGCCGCCGGCGAGACCGCTCCCATCCTGTTCGCCGCCGCGGTCTTCTCGGGAGCCGGCCTGCCGACGGGCATTCGCGACAGCCCGGTGGTCGCCCTGCCTTACCATATCTTCGTCCTCGCCCAGGACTCGCTCGACCCCGCCGTCCAGGATCACCTGTGGGGCGCCGCCGCCGTGCTGCTGGCGCTGGTCTTCAGCCTGAGCCTGCTGGCGCTGCCGGTCCGGCTGCGCATTCACGAGGAGGCGAAGAGTGCTTGACGTAGTCAACCAGGAGGAGGCCTTGGACCCTGAGACCGGAGAGCCGGTGCTCGAAACGGAGAAGCTCTCGGTGTCGATCGGCGGCCGGCTCCTCCTGCGCTCCGTCGACCTCAAGGTCGAGCCCCAGCGGGTGCTGGGGATCCTCGGGCCCTCCGGCGCCGGCAAGACGACCCTGTTGCGCTGTCTCAACCGGCTGTGTGATCTGGTGCCCGAGCTCGTCATCTCGGGGGACGTGCGGCTCCACGGCGAGTCCATCTATGGCCGGAACGTCGACGTGGATGCGCTGCGCTTGCGGATCGGCATGATCTTCCAGCAGCCGGTGGTCTTTCCCGGCAACATCGCCGACAACGTCCTTTTCGGCGTCCGGCGAACCCGGCGCCTGCCCCGTAGCGCGTGGCCGGAGCGGGTTGAGCGTGCCTTGCGCGAGGCGGCGCTCTGGAACGAGGTCGAGCACCGCCTGCGAGAGGCGGCGGCGCGCCTGTCGGTCGGCCAGCAGCAGCGCCTGTGCCTCGCCCGCGTCCTCGCCTGTGAGCCCGAAATCCTCCTCCTCGACGAGCCCACCAGCGCCCTCGACGAGGGCTCGACGCGGGAAATCGAAGAGCTGATCCTGCGCCTGCGCGAACGTCACGCGATCGTCCTCGTCACCCACAACCTGCAGCAGGCGCGGCGAGTGGCGGACTCCGTGGCCTGCCTCGGCGTCCGCGACCATGCGGGGGAGCTCATCGAGAGCGGCCGCTGCTGCGACGTCTTCGACCTGCCCCAGTTCCCGGAGCTCGCCCGTCACTTCTCTCGGGAATCTCGATGAACGCTCCCGAAGTCGCCCTGAAATCACTCGACACCCTGTGGTTCCAGGTGGGCGGCACCGTCTGTAATCTGGCCTGTGCCCACTGCTTCGTCTCCTGCTCGCCGACCAACCACACGCACGAGCTGATGACCCTGGCGGAGGTGCGCCCCTACCTCGACGAGGCGGCGCGGCTCGGCGTGCGCGAGTATTATTTCACCGGCGGCGAGCCGTTCCTCAATCCGGAGATGGAGGCCATCCTGGAGGCGACCCTGGCGGCGGGGCCGGCCAACGTGCTGACCAACGGCCTGCTGCTCGACCCGGCGCGCTGCGCCCGGCTCAAGGCGTTGGCCGATGCCAGCGACTACTCGCTCGACCTCCGCGTCTCCATCGACGGCTACGACGCCGAGAGCAACGATCCGATCCGCGGCGAGGGCACTTTCGAGCGTATCCTCCGCGGTGTGCGCAACCTCCACGAAGCGGGCCTGAACCCGGTCATCACCGTCACCGAGGTCTGCCCGCAGGCCACCACCGACCCGGTCAAAGAGCGGTTCTTCGAATTGCTGCGCGCGATGGGGATCGAGCGGCCCCGGCTCAAGATCCTGCCCGTCTTCCAGATCGGCGCCGAGGCCGAGCGCGGCGGCGCCTACGAGAGCTGGCAGCGGCTGCGGGAGGAGGATGCTCCCGACGGGAATTGGGACCATCTCCAGTGCAGCGGGTGCCGCATGGTCACCGACCAGGGCGTCTGGGTCTGCCCCATCCTGGTCAACGAGCCCGCGGCGAAGATGGGCGAGACCCTGGCAGACAGCCTCGGCTCCTTCCCGCTGGATCATCCGGCCTGCTGGACCTGCCACGTCTACGGCGTGAGCTGCCGGACCTGACGATGTCGGAGAATTTGACCATCCATCGGGGCTTGGCGACCTGGGGAGAGAAGCTGGTCCCCCTGGCCACTTTCCGCCAGGCCACGGCGGAGTCCGGATTGAAGCTCTCCCCCGAGGAGCGAGAGGCAGCGGTACGGTCTTACAAAGAGCCGGCCTTCGACCCCACGCCAGTCGAGGGGCCGTACTCCCGCATCGCCGTCTTCGGCGGCGTCTACAGCAATCATTTCGCCCTCGCCGCGGTCCTGGACGAAGCGGCGCGGCGTGGCGCCGAGGCGGTCTACTGCCTGGGCGATCTCGGCGCCTTCGGCCCCAACCCCGAGAAGGTGCGCCCTCTCCTGGCCCAGGGCGGCGTGCTCGCCATCCAAGGCAACTACGAGGAGTCGCTCGCCTCGGGGCGCGAGGACTGCAACTGCGGCTACACCGATCCGCGGGACAACCACTTCGCCGAGATCTCCTACCGCTACACCGCGCAGAATTGCTCGCCGGAGCTCAAGGCCTGGATGGGGACCCTCCCCCGCCGACGCCGGGTGCGGGTGGGGGACCGGGAGCTGCTGCTCGTCCACGGCTCGCCGCGGCGGATCAACGAGTTCCTCTTCCACAGCACCTCGCCGGAGCCGTTCCTGGAGGTGCTCCTGGACCAGAACCGCTGCGACGGCATCCTCTGCACCCACACCGGGCTGCACTGGCACCGCCGACTTCCCTCCGGCCGCGACGTGGTGAACGCCGGCGTCATCGGCCGGCCGGCCAACGACGGCAACACCCACGTCTGGTTCGCCCTGCTGGAGGCCCGGGAGGTCCGGGAGGCCCCGGAAGATCGTCTCGGCGTCGACCTCCTCCCCTTGCGTTACGACCACCCGGGGCTGGCCGCCGAGATGCGCCGCGAGGGGTTGCCGGAAGAGTTCGTCGAGACCGTCCTCACCGGGTGGTGGACCACCTGCCTGGAGATCCTCCCCGCCCGGGAACGGGCGGCTTCCCGCTTTTAAGACATCGAATGAGGAGAGACGACATGAGCGATCCCAAGCCCCGCATCGCCATCCTGGGAGCCGGTCCCACCGGCCTCGAAGCCGCCCTCACCGCCGCCGACGAGGGCTTCCCGTTCACCGTCTACGAGGCGGCGCCCCGCGTCGCCGGCAACGTCCGTGCTTGGGGGCACGTCAGGCTGTTCACCCCTTGGGAGATGAACGTCTCCGCGCGCATGCGGCGCCACCTCTCAGCCGCCGGAATCGAGGTACCGGACGGCGCCGAGTGCCCCACCGGTCACGAGCTCGCCGAGAGGCTTCTCGATCCCCTCGCCAGGCTGCCGGAGATCGCTCCGCACCTGCGGCTCGGCACCCGCGTGCTGGGAATCGGTCGCGAAGGGCTGCTCAAGCACGAGGAGATCGCGACGGCCGAGCGCGGACGGCGCCCCTTCCGCCTGCTGCTCGCGGACGGCAAACGCGAGTGGACGGAGACGGCGGACCTCGTGATCGACGCCACTGGCACCTGGGACAATCCCAACACCCTGGGCGACGCCGGCATCCCCGCCCCCGGCGAGCGCAGCTTGGGCGGCGAGATCCGGCGCGACATCCCCGACTTCGCGCGGGAAGCCTCCTCTTGGGCCGGCAAGACCGTCCTCCTCGCCGGTGCCGGCCACTCGGCACAGACCGCCGCCCGCGATCTCGCCCGGCTGGCGCAGGAGGCGCCGGAGACCGAGGTGATCTGGCTGCTGCGCAATCCGCAGCCGGGCTGGGGCACCCATCCGGGCGATCCGCTGCCGGAGCGGGCGGGCCTCGCCGCCGCAGCTCAAGACCTCGCGGCAGGCGGCTCGCCGGCCGTCTCCGTCCGCCGGGGCGCTGTGGTCGAGGAGATCGCGAAGCCGAACGGCCGCTTCCACGTCGTGCTGCGCAACGGCGGCAATCCGGAAACCGTCGAGGTGGATTGCATCCTCTCCCTGACCGGCGCCGTGGGCGACCACGGTCTCTACCGCCAGCTCCAGGTCCACGAGTGCTACGCCACCTGCGGCCCCATCAACCTCTCCGGCGCCCTGTTGGGAGCGGGCAGCTCCGACTGCCTGACCCAGACCACCCACGGCGCCGACACCCTCACCAACCCCGAGCCCGGCTTCTTCATCCTGGGCAGCAAGTCCTACGGGAGGAACAACACCTTCCTGATGAGGGTGGGCTGGGAGCAGGTGGGGGAGGTGTTCGGATTGCTGGAGAATCCGGCCTGAGCCCTTCCTGTGCCACAATGGGCGGACCGGTGCATACCGGTCCGCCATGGGCGATTCGACCTTCCTGACGCGAGTTCTGCTGGAGAACTACAAGAGCATCGCTCGCTGCGATGTCACTCTGGGTCCGTTGACATTCCTGGTCGGCCCGAACGGCTCGGGGAAGAGCAATTTCCTCGACGCACTGCGCTTCGTCGCTGATGCCCTTAGGACCGCATTGGACCACGCGATCCGGGATCGTGGCGGGTTCAAGGAGGTTCGTCGCCGGTCCAGAACCCACCATCCAACCCATTTCGGAATCCGCCTTGAGTTTACTCTGCCAAGCGGGCAACGCGGGTTCTACTCGTTTCGCATCGGGGCCCGGCGCGAGGCCGGCTATGAGGTCCAGCGGGAAGAGTGCTTGATCACGACACTAAAAGCCCTGGAGCCGGACGCTCACTACCATGTGGATCACGGGAAGGTGGTTTCGACGAGTGTTCTGGTCGCTCCGAAGGCTTCCGCGGATCGGCTCTATCTGGTCAATGCATCCGGGCTTCCGGAGTTCAGGGAGGTGTTCGAACTCTTGTCGAACATGGGTTTCTACAACCTTAACCCGGACGAAATCCGCGACCTCCAGCCTCCAGACGTGGGGGAGATCCTGTCTCGGGACGGAGACAACATTGCGAGCGTACTCGGGCAACTTACAGCGCATAATCCTCGGGCCAAGGGGCGAATCGAGGAGTATCTCGGCAAGGTGGTTTCGGGCATTCAAACGGTGGATGCGAGGTCTATTGGCTCGAAGGAGACCCTCGAATTCCGACAGCAGATAGCGGGATCAAAACAACCTTGGAGATTCCTCGCCTCCAGCATGTCGGACGGAACGTTGAGAGCCGTCGGCGTCCTGGTGGCTCTCTTTCAATCCTCCAATGGAGAGAGGGATAGGGAGAGGAAGGGGGCCAGGGTGCCACTGGTAGGAATCGAGGAACCCGAGGTCGCTCTCCACCCCGCGGCGGCCGGCGTCCTGTTAGAGGCGCTCATAGATGCCAGCCATCACACGCAGATCCTCGTAACCAGCCACAGTCCTGAATTGCTGGACGACCATCGGATCTTGCCAGACTCGATCTTGGCAGTGGTTGCCAATGGGGGCATCACCAGCATTGCACCACTGGACGAGGTCGGAAGGTCGGCTCTCCGTGATCGGCTCTACACTCCGGGTGAGCTGCTAAAGCTCAACCAACTCTCCCCTGACCCTGCGGTCTTGGACCGGATCAGTAGCAGTCAGATGAATCTCTTCAAGAAGAGCCTCCCCTGAATGGCGTTGACCGTCGCCTGTATTGTCGAGGGCCATGGGGAGGTCGAAGCCGTCCCCGTGGTGGTCCGGAGAATCGCACAAGAGGCTCTTCCCTCGCTCGCGATCAAGATCAGCCCGCCTTTCAGGCTACCGCGGAGCCGGTTGCTTCAGCCAAGTGAGTTGCAGCGCACGGTCGAACTCGCAGCGCGGAGAGTAGGTAACTTCGGTGGCATCCTCATCCTTCTGGATAGCGACGACGACTGTCCAGCATCCATGGGACACGAACTGCTTGCCAGCGCACGGAAGGCGCGAGCCGACATCCCCATCCGGGTGGTCTTGGCAAAACGGGAGTTTGAAGCCTGGTTTCTAGCTGCCGCTGAATCTCTACGCGGCTGCCGCGGGCTTGCTGCCACCCTCGCGAGCCCCTCCGATCCCGAGGCTATCCGAGGGGCAAAGGAATGGCTGGCCGCACACATGTCGGAGGGTCATTACTCCGCGCGGCTTGATCAACCTGCCTTGGCCGCCCTCTTCGACGTCTCGGCGGCACGGCGTGCCCCATCCTTCGACAAGTTTGTCCGCGATGTCACGGGCCTCCTGCTCGAAGCTTCCCAGAGGACTGCTGAGGGTTAAACTCCACGACCATGAAGTACTTCGGTCAACCCGACTTCCAGCACGGGGAGGTGCCGGCGGTGGGCGTCCTCCTGGCCAACCTGGGGACGCCCGACGCACCGGATTCGCCGGCGCTGCGGCGCTATCTTCGCGAGTTCCTTCTCGACCCGCGGGTGATCGAGATGAACCGGGTGCTCTGGTGGCTGATCCTCCACCTGTTCGTGCTCCCCTTCCGGCCGGCCAAGTCGGCGGCGCTCTACAAGAAGGTCTGGACTCCGGAGGGCTCGCCTCTCCTCGTCATCACCAACCGCCAGGCTGCGGCGCTTCAGGAGGTGCTGCGGCGGGAGATCGGCACGCCGGTCCACGTGGCGGTCGGCATGCGCTACGGCAACCCATCGGTGCCCTCGGCGCTACGCGAGCTCGCGGGCAAGGGCTGCCGGCGCCTCCTGGTGCTGCCGCTCTACCCTCAGTACGCGGCTGTGACGACCGGCTCGACGATCGACGCCGTGGCCACCGAGCTGACGACCTGGCGGTGGGTGCCGGAGATCCGCACCATCCACCACTACCACGACGATCCCGCCTACATCCGGACCCTGGCGGCCAGCATTCGCGAGCTGTGGGACCGCGAGGGGCCGCCGCAGAAGCTCCTCTTCTCCTTCCACGGCATTCCCAAGCGCTACTTCCTCGCCGGCGATCCCTATTTCTGCGAGTGCCATAAGCTCGCCCGCCTGGCCGCCGAGGAGCTGCAGCTCTCCCGCGAGCAGTGGACGGTATCCTTCCAATCGCTCTTCGGCAAAGAGGAGTGGCTGAGACCCTACACGAACCAGACGATCACGGCCTTGGCGAAATCCGGCCTCCGCAACCTCGACGTCGTCTGCCCCGGCTTCTCGGCCGACTGCCTGGAGACCATCGAGGAGATCGACGAGGAGAACCGGGAGGTCTTCCTCCATGCCGGAGGCGAGCGCTACCGGTACATCCGCGCCCTGAACGACCGGCCGGACCACATCCGCGCCATCGCCGACCTGATCCATCGCAACCTTCAGGGCTGGGTCCAGACGCCCGCCGAGTGGAACGAGGACGCGGTGAGACGGGAGGCCGCGGAGTCCCGGCGACGGGCGGAGGCGATGAAGGCGGAGCCGGAGCTCGAAACCGTCCGGTCCTGAGCACACCTCTCAGGCATTTTTCCAGATGCTTTTACAGGTTGGTTACCCCCGGCGAGGGGTCGCTCTGGTAGATTCCGGCCCGAGAAGACTTCCTTTGCGAGCTATAAAGGAGAAACCGAGATGAGTGCATCAGGAATCCGCGCCGCAGCCGGCCTCGCCGGCGCCGCGGTGCTCGTCCTTGCGGCCGGCGCCGCCTTCGCGCAGCAGGTCGACCTGCCCCGCCCCAGCCCCAACGCCTGGGTCTCCCAGATGGTGGGGGTGACCAAGATCACCATCACCTACAGCCGTCCGGGGGTGAAGGGGCGGAAGATCTGGGGCGACCTCGTGCCTTACGGCAAGGTCTGGCGCGCGGGGGCCAACGAGAACACCACCATCACCTTCAGCACGCCGGTCAAGATCGACGGTCACGAGCTTCCCGCCGCCACCTACGGCTTCCAGACCATCCCCACCGAAGGCGACTGGACCCTCATCTTCAGCAAGGACGCCAACGAACAGGGCGCCTTCAACTACAAGGAGGAGCACGACGCGCTGCGCATCCAGGCCAAGCCGCAGCCGGCCGAGATGCGGGAGCGCATGGCCTTCGACTTCGAGGAAGTGACGGACTTCTCGACCAAGGTCGTGCTCCACTGGGAGAAGCTCAAGGTTCCCTTCACCATCGAGGTGGACACGGCGAAGCTGCTGGTGAGCAAGGCGAACGAGGACGCCGGCTCGCAGTTGCAGGCGGCCAACTGGTGCATCCAGAACAACGCCTGCCTGGACGAGGCCGCGCGTTGGGTCGACGCCTCGATCGCCAAGCAGGAGAGCTTCTCCAACCTGCGGGCCAAGGCCATGCTCCTCGCCAAGAAGCACGACACCAAGGGCGCCGTCTCCTATGGCGACAAGGCCCTGGCGGCGGCGAAAACGGCGAAGCAGCCGCCGAACGCTCAGCAGGTGAAGGACCTGGAGGGTATGGTCGCGGACTGGAAGAAGGGCAAATAACGAGAGAACGGCCGGCGTACTACCTACGCCGGCACCACGCTACCCCGCTCCGCCAGCCAGGGCACCAGCTCCACCACCTGCTCCAGGCACGCGATGGGCTCGAAGCGCAGCAGCTCGTCCCGGCCGTGCCCGCCGGAGCAGACGCCCACCGCGTGCGTCCGCGCGCTGCGGGCCATCTCCAGGTCATAGGTGGTGTCGCCGATCATCACCGCGTCCGCGGGCTTCACGCCGAGCTCGTCCAGGATCTCGAGGAGCATCTGCGGATGGGGTTTCGAGAAGGACTCATCGGCCGTGCGCGTGGTCTGGAAGAGGCTGCTCAGGCCCGTCTGCTCCAGGGCGTAGTCGAGCCCACGCCGGCTCTTGCCGGTGGCGATCGCCAGGAGGTATCCAGCCTCCGCCAGGTCGCGCAGCATCTCGGTCACTCCCTCGAAGAGAAACGGTGCGTCGCGATAGGTGGAGACCCAGTGCTTCCGGTAGCACGCCAGGATGCGGTCGAATAGCTCCTCGTCGCAGCCGGGACTGATGATCTCGATCGTCTCCCGCAGGCCGAGCCCGATGGTGCCGCGGATGGTCGCCTCGGGCAGCTCCCCCAGCTCCAGCTCGCGGATGGCGCTCTGGGTACAGGCCACGATGGCGCCGATGGAGTCCATCAGCGTCCCGTCCCAATCGAAGACGAGGAGTCGGAACTGTCTTGGGTCAGCCGGCATGTTGGAGATCAGGATACAGGGGACGGAACGACATCCCGGACCGCGATCATGACAGAGGGGAGCCGCTCGTTCAACCTTTCCTCTCGCCAAACGGGGTGTAGACCGCGCCGCCCACCACCGAGTCGTCGAGCCCTGGAGCGAGCCCGGCGAGCTGAGGCATGATGATCCGCCGTTCCACCCACGTGCCGGGCGGCACCGCGGCGCCGAAGCCGAGGATGGATTCGCGCACGGTGCACCCCTTGCCGATCCGCGCTCCCGGCATGAGGATCGACCGCTCGACCCGCGCCCCTTCCCCGACCCGCGCCCCGGCCTCGATCGAGACGCTGCGAAGCCTGGAGCCCGAACCGGCCTCGGCCCCGGGCGAGATCCACGACCGGCGCCAGAGCCGCTCCGGACCTTCGCCACGCACGCAATCGAGCGTGGCGTCGAGGAATCGCTGCGGCGTCCCCAGGTCGTGCCAGAGGCCGGTGAACAGCGCCGAGGCGATCGCCTCGCCGGAAGCGAGCATCGGAATGTAGAGGTCGCGCACGATGTCGGCTTTGCCGGGGCCGACGCGGGCCAGCAGCTCCGGAGAGAGCACGTGGGCGCCGGCGAAAACGTAGCGCCGGACCAATTGTCCCCGCACGGGGCCCCGCTCAGGATCTCCGAGCCGGAACGACTGGATGCGCCCTGCCGGGTCCACTCCCACGCCGCCGCCGAATTCGGTGGGGTCCGGCCGCGAAGCGAGGAGGAGAGTCGCCAGGACACCGTCCGCCTGGTGGGCCCCCAGGTGCCGGCGGACGAGCCTGTGCAACGGCCACCGGCAGAGGCTGTCGCCGTTGACCAGCAGGATGAGATCGGCCTGCGCGAAGAAGTCTTTCAGCGGATGGAGGGCACCGAGCGTACCGAGGATCTCGGGCTCCTCCGACCAGGTGAGCGGCATGCCATCGTGAGCGTCTCCGAAGCGCTCACGGATCGGCTGGCTCAGGTAGTGGAGGTTGACCGCCGCCGCCTCGCAGCCGAAGCCGGCGAGTTGCGTCAGGGTGCGGCCCAGGATGGGGATGCCCCGCACCGGCAGCAACGGCTTGGGGAGCTGGTCCGTCAACGGACGCAGGCGCGTCCCCAGGCCCGCCGCCAGAACCAGGGCGCGGATTCGACGACCCTGCATGACGTTTTTCGGGGGTGCGGCGGGGCCGCGCCTACCGGAACACCATCTCCGGCGGCGCGTCCGGATTGACCTGCAGGTAATCCTCGTAGAGGCGCAGATAGGAGCGGCGCTCGGCTTTGCCGGGATCGAAGCCGCAGCGCTTGGCCACGGTCTCCGCGCCGTCGCCCTCGAACTCGGCGAAGTCGCCGATCGGCGTGTGGTCGAGGGCGATCGTCACGCCGCCCAACTGCCACTCCTCCCGCATCTTCTGATAGCGGCGCACCAGGGTGTAGCCCAGGTTTTCGAACAGGATCCGGGCGTCCTCCGCGCTCCCCACCTCGATCTCCCGCTCTTCGCGCACCTTGACGTTGCCCTCGACGTGCATGGGACCCTTGAAGGTCAGGCGCGCCCGGCCGCCGTCGGTGCGCAGGCGAAGGATGCGGCCGGTGGAGAGCAGCTCTTCGTTGCGGTCGAGAATCCAGTTGTCCTCGAAAGCCGAGGGGCCGGAGCGCTCCGCCTCCAGCTCGATCAGGCGGTCTCTCAGTTTGTCCAGCTCGACGTTGGGAAACTTGATCTCGCGTTCGAAATTGTCTTTGCTCCTCATAGATCGCCCAGGCGATCCAGCAGCCGTGCCACGGATCGAATCCCCTTGTAAAAATGGCTGATGTTGAACTTTTCGTTGGGCGAGTGCAGGCCGTCGTCGTTGAGGCCGAAGCCGAGCAGCAGGACCGGGCACTTCAGGACGGAAGCGAAGGTCGAGACGATGGGAATGGAGCCGCCCTCGCGGATGCGCACCGGCCGCGCTCCCCAGATCTCCTCCATGGCGTCCAGGGCCGCGTCGACGATCGGTCCCTGGACCTCGACCACGACCGCCGGACCTCCGTGCAGGCTCTCCACCTCGACGGTCACCCCTTTGGGAGCGATGGCCTGGACGTGCTGGGTGAACAGCTTGGCGATCTTCTCCGGCTCCTGGTCGGGCACCAGGCGCATGGAGATCTTGGCGCCGCCCCAGGAGGGGAGCACCGTCTTCGCGCCCTTGCCCATGTAGCCGCCGAAGATACCGTTGACGTCGCAGGTGGGGCGGCCCCAGGTGCGCTCACGGGTGGTGTAGCCCTCCTCGCCGAACAGCTCGGGCACGCCGAGATCCGCGCGGTAGGCCTCCTCGTCGGTGGGCAGCTTGGCCCACTCCGTGCGCTCCCACTCCTCCAGCGGCCGCACGTCGTCGTAGAAGCCGGGAATGAGGATCTTCCCTGTCTTCGCTTCGCGCAGGCCGTCGACGATGTGGCAGAGGGCGTTGAGCGGATTCCACACGGCGCCGCCGAAGGTGCCGGAGTGCAGGTCGCGGTTCGGGCCGGTGACCTTGATCTCCATGTAGCAGAGCCCCCTGAGGCCGTAGAGCAGCGACGGCTGGCCCGGCGCGAAGAGCGAGGAGTCGGAGATGACCACGGCGTCGGCCTTGAGCTTGTTGCCGCCATCCTGCTTGACGTACTTGTCGATGGCCTCGCCGCCCGCCTCCTCCTCGCCTTCGACGATGAACTTGACGTTCACCGGCAGCTTGCCGCGCTCGGCGAGCAGGGCCGCCACGCCCTTGACGTGGGCGAACGACTGTCCCTTGTCGTCCGTCGAGCCGCGGGCCACCAGCTTGTCGCCTTCGACGGTCGGCTCGAACGGCGGGTTGCGCCACAGCTCGATGGGGTCGACCGGCTGCACGTCATAGTGCCCATAGAAAAGGACCGTCGGCTTGCCCGGCGCTCCCAGCCATTCGGCGTAGACCAGCGGATGGCCGGCCGTGTCGATCCTCTCCGCCTGGAGGCCCGCCTCGCGCAGCTTGCCCACCAGGAACTCGCCCGCCCGCAGGACGTCGGCCTTGAAGTCCGGATCCGTCGAGATGGAGGGGATTCGGATGTAGTCCTTCAGCTCCTCGAGGTACCGCTCCTTCTCGGAGTCGATGCGTGCCAGCACGTCCCGTGAATCGCTAGCCATCTCGTTCAGATCTCCTTTTCGCCTTCGCTGTTGCTCTCGCCCGGCGCCAGTTTAGCAGAGTCCTCAGGCCGGCCTGCCAGGCGCCGCAGGTTGACAGCATTCACCAGAAAGTGGCCGGCGACCGGCCCGAGGAGGTTCCCCCGCCACTGCATGAGGAGCCCGAGGACGACTCCGGCGAGAAGCGCGAACAGCGTCCACAACCGCAGCTCCTTGCCGGGGCCGCTGTGCAGCAGGCCGAAGAGGATCGTGGCCCCCACCAGTCCCAGAGTCCCCTGCACGGCGCCGCGGAAGAAGAGCTCCTCCGCGAAACCGGAGAGCAAGGCCAGGGCGATTGCCTCGGAGCCGGAGAGGGGGCCGAGCGCCTGGGCGAGCTTGGCCTCGAGCTCGCGGGCGAGGGGAAAGACGCGCTCCGCCGCCGCCCAGAGGCCCAGGAGCAAAAGGCCCGCTCCCAGGCCCAGCCCGAGATCGAGCCACCAGCGCCGCGTGTCCAGGAACAACGAAAGGGGGATGATGCCGCGCTGGAAGCCGATCCAGATCGCCCCGGCCAGAGCCAGGAAGAGGTAGAGACCCCAGGCGAAACGGTACAGCCGGCCGGGCTCCACCCCTACGACTCGTCGAAGCTCTTGCCCGTCTTCTTCCAATCGGCGAGGAAGCGGTCGAGCCCCACGTCGGTCAACGGGTGCTTGTAGAGCTGCTCCAGCACCTTGAACGGAATCGTGGCCACGTCCGCGCCCAGGCTGGCCGCCTGGATGACGTGGATGGGGTGGCGCACGGAGGCTACCAGCACCTTCGTGTCGAAAGCGTAGTTGTGGTAGATGGTGACCACCTGGTCGATCAGCTCCATTCCCTCCTCGCCGACGTCGTCGAGCCGGCCGATGAAGGGCGAGATGTAGGCCGCACCGGCCTTGGCCGCGAGCAGTGCCTGGGCGGCGGAGAAGCAGAGCGTCACGTTGGTACGGATGCCCTCTTTCTTGAAGGTGGCCACGGCCCGCAGGCCGGCCGGCGTCAGCGGCACTTTCACCACGACGTTCTCAGCCAGGGCCGAAAGGCGGCGGCCCTGGCTGAGGATCTCGTCGTACTCGGTCGCCAACACCTCGCCGGAGACCGGCCCCGGCACCAGCTTGGCGATGGCCTGCACGGTCGGCAGGTACGGCCGGCCCGACTTGGCGATCAGCGACGGATTGGTGGTGACGCCGTCGACCATGCCCCATTCGAGGCCGGTCTCGATCTCCTGGATTTCCGCGGTGTCGATAAAGAACTGCATGGGTCTCCCCTCCTCGCGTGCGTCCGTTTCGCCCCCCACGGGGGACACGGCTAGGTTAGCACTTCGCGATCAGTGCACGGTTTCGTCGGGGCCGCCCTCTCCTTCGTCACCCTCGTCAACCTCGAAATCGGCGATGTCGAGAACTTCCAGCTCTGCCTCATCGCCCTCCGCCGCTTCAAGCTCCAGCTCGGCGGGCACCGGTACGTCCTCGTCCTTGGCGAGCTCGATCTCGGTCTCCTCGTCCTTCTCGGCGAGTTTGGCCACGGCCACGATGCGGTCCCCTTCGTCCAGGTTCATCAGCCTGACGCCCTGCGCCGAGCGGCCGACCTCGCGGACGCCCGAGACGTTGAGCCGGATGATCATCCCCTCCTGGGTGATGAGCATCAGCCCTTCGTCGGGAGTGACGTAGCGCACGCCCACGACCTCGCCGGTCTTGGGCGTGACCTTGAGGTTGATGATGCCGAGGCCGCCGCGACCCTGGAGGCGGTAGTCCTCGACCGGAGTGCGCTTGCCATAGCCACGCTCGGTGACCGTGAGCACCTGGCCGTGAGGGTCCAGCTCTTCCATGGCCACCACGCGGTCGCCCTCGCGCAGCACGAGCCCCTTGACGCCGTAGGTGGCCCGACCCATGGAGCGCACGTCGCTCTCCGGGAAGCGGACGGAGAAGCCCTTGGCGGTGGCGAATAGGATGTCCTTCCGGCCGTCGGTCTCGCGCACGGCGAGGAGCTTGTCGCCCGCTTCGAGATCGATGTTGATGCCGATGATGCCGCCCACGCGCGGGTTGGCGTAGGCCGACAGCTCCGTTTTCTTCACCGTGCCGTTGGCGGTGGCGAACACCAGGTAGCGGTCTTCCCGGAACTCGCGCACCGCCACGGTCGTCGCCAGCCGCTCGCTCGGCTCCAGGTTGAGCAGGTTGACGATCGCCTTGCCCTTGGCGGCCGGCCCCGTCTCCGGGATGGCGTGGACCTTCAGCCAGTGCACCCGGCCGCTCTCGGTGAAGACCAGGATGTAGCTGTGGGCCGTGGCCACGTAGAGGTGCTCGACGAAGTCGTCGTCCTTGGTGACCATTCCCGTCCGCCCCTTGCCGCCGCGGCCCTGGGCGCGATAGAGCGAGAGGGGCGAGCGCTTGACGTAGCCGGACTGGGTGACGGTGATCACCATCGGCTCGTCGGCGATCATGTCCTCGATCGAGATGTCGTTCGTCTCGGGGATGATCTCGGTGCGCCGCTTGTCGCCATAGGCGGCCCGCAGCTCGCCGAGCTCGCGCTTGATCTCCTCCAGCACAAGCTGGTCCGAGCCGAGGAGGGCGCGCAGCCGCTCGATGAGGATCATCAGCTCCTTGTATTCCTCGACCACCTTCTCGCGCTCGAGACCGGTCAGGCGTTGCAGGCGCATGTCGAGGATGGCCTGGGCCTGGGGCTCGGTGAATTCGAAACGGCTGATCAGGTTGTCGCGGGCCTCGGCCGGCGTCTGGCTGGCGCGGATGGTGGCGATCACCTCGTCCAGGTGATCGAGCGCCTTGAGGATGCCTTCCAGGATGTGGGCCCGCTCCTCGGCCTTGCGCAAGTCGTAGCGGGTGCGCCGGATGATGACCGTCTTGCGATGGTTGAGGAAATGGTAGAGCAGCTCCTTGAGCGTCATCACCTTCGGCTGGTTGTCGACGATGGCCAGCAGGATGATGCCGAAGGTCGTCTGCAATCCCGTCATCTTGTACAGCGAGTTGAGGATGATCTCCGGAATGGCGTCCTTCTTGACGTCGACGACGATGCGGATGCCGTCGCGGTCCGACTCGTCCCGCAAGTCGGAAACCCCTTCGATCCGCTTGTCGCGCACCAGCTCGGCGATGTGCTCGACGAGCTTCTTTTTATTCACCTGATAGGGAATCTCGGTGACGATGATCGATTGCCGCTCCGTCCTGGCGTGGGTTTCGACCTCGGTGCGGGCGCGGAGCTGAATGATGCCGCGGCCGGTGGTATAGGCCGAGCGGATGCCGTCGAGCCCATGGATGAAGCCCGCCGTCGGAAAATCCGGACCGGGCAGCTTGGTCATCAGGTCACGGATGCTGACGTCCGGATTTTCGATCAGCATCAGCAGGGCATCGATCACTTCGCCGAGATTGTGCGGCGGGATGTTGGTGGCCATGCCGACCGCGATGCCGGCGGCGCCGTTGACCAGCAAATTCGGAACGCGGGCCGGCAGCACCAGCGGCTCGGTCTCGGAGCCGTCGTAGTTCGGCCCCCAGTCGACGGTCTCCTTGTCGATGTCCTCGCGGATCATCTCCTCGGCGAGCTTGGTGAGGCGGACCTCGGTGTAGCGCATGGCCGCCGGGTTGTCGCCGTCGAGCGAACCGAAGTTGCCCTGGCCGTCGACCAGGGGATAGCGCATGGCGAAGTCCTGGGCCATGCGCACCACCGTGTCGTAGATCGCCGTGTCGCCGTGGGGGTGATATTTACCCATGACGTCGCCGACGATGCGCGCCGACTTCTTGTACGGCCGGTCCGAGCGGTTGCCGCTCTCCCACATGCCGTACAGCGCCCGGCGGTGCACGGGTTTCAAGCCGTCGCGCACGTCCGGCAGCGCGCGGCCGATGATCACGCTCATCGCGTAATCGAGATAGCTGCGCTTCATCTCGTCTTCGATACCGACTGGAATCGGCTGCTCGAAGGGGAGGGTCTGGTCGTTGTTGTCGCTCATCGTTTATAAAGTCTCAGTCTCGTCGGATCAAACGTCCAGGTTCCGCACATCCAACGCGTTCTCCTGGATGAACGCGCGGCGGGGCTCGACCTCGTCGCCCATGAGGATGGTGAAGATGGCGTCTGCGTCGACGTCGTCCTCCACCTGCACGCGCAGGAGGCGGCGCTTGGCAGGGTCCATGGTGGTCTCCCAGAGCTGGGTCGGGTTCATCTCGCCGAGGCCCTTGTAGCGCTGGATCGAGAGCCCCTTCTTGGCGCCATCGTAGAGAGTCCCGAGCGCGCCTTCGAGGGTGGAGTGTTCGGTCACCGTCTCACCCTTGATCAACGTGAAGCCCTTGGCCGCGATGGCTTCGAGACCGAGCTGATTGTTCGCCATCGCCCGGTACTCGGCGCCGGTGACCAGGTTCCAATCGATCCGCACCTCGCGCTCGACGCCGTCCCGCTTGGAAAAGAATCGCACGTAGCGCGTGCCATGCTCGGCATCCTCCCCCACGGTCACGTTGTGGAAGCCCGACGCCTCGATAGTATGGGCAATCTGCTCGACTTTGAGCGGATCCATCAGTGACGTCTTGTCCTTGACGCCATGGCCGAGAGCGATCTTCAAGGCGTCCGCCGGGTAGCCGCGCGAGACGAGCTTTTCCTGGTTCTGCCGGAATTGATCGATCTTCTCCAGGAAGTGGACCAGCCGCGCGCCGCCCAGCCGGTTGCCGTCGCCGTTCGTGCCATGGCCGTCACCGTGCGCGATCTCGAGCTCCCAGGCGTCCTTGATGCGGTCCACGAGGAAGGCCTGGTACTCGCGGTCGTCTTTGAGGTACGCCTCGCTCTTGCCATGGCTCACTTTGTAAAGCGGCGGCTGGGCGATGTAGAGATAGCCGCGGTTGATGATCTCCGGCATCTGGCGATAGAAGAAGGTGAGGATCAGCGTCCGGATGTGGCTGCCGTCGACGTCCGCGTCGCACATGATGATCAGCTTGTGATAGCGCAGCCTCGCGATGTCGAAGTCGTCCTTGCCGATCGACGTGCCGAGGGCGGTGATCATGACCTTGATCTCGTCGGAGGAGAGCATCTTGTCGAAGCGCGCCTTCTCGACGTTCAGGATCTTCCCCTTGAGCGGCAGGATGGCCTGGAACTTCCGGTCGCGGCCTTGTTTGGCCGAGCCGCCAGCGGAGTCGCCCTCGACCAGGAAGAGCTCGGCGAGCTCGGGGTTGCGCTCCGAGCAGTCGGCGAGCTTGCCGGGGAGGTTCGAGGCGTCGAGCGCGCCCTTGCGCCGGGTGAGGTCGCGGGCCTTGCGCGCCGCCTCGCGGGCGTGGGCCGCCTCGACGCACTTCTCGACGATGCGCTTGGCCTCGCGCGGGTTCTCCTCCAAGTGGTTGGAGAGTTTCTCGAACACCACCTGCTCGACCCAGCCCTTGATGTCCGAGGAGACGAGCTTGTCCTTGGTCTGCGAGGAGAACTTCGGGTCCTTGATCTTGACCGAGATGACGGCCGTCAGCCCCTCGCGCACGTCCTCACCGGTGAGGTTCTCCTGCAGGCTCTTCGACATGCCGGAGCGGGTGGCATAGGAGTTGATAGCCCGCGTGAGCGCCGCCTTGAAGCCGACGAGGTGGGTGCCGCCGTCGCGGTTGTTGATGGTGTTGGTGAAGGCGTAGATCAGCTCCTGGTAGCCGTCGTTCCACTGCAGAGCCACTTCGATGGCCTCGGGGCCGGTGCCGTCGTCGCGCAGGTCGGCGAGGAAGATCGGTTGCGGGTGGAGCGGCGCCTTGTTGCGGTTCAGGTGCTCCACGAACGAGGCGATGCCGCCCGCGTAGGCGAAGTCCGCCTCCTTGTCCGTCCGCTCGTCCTTGAGGTGGATGTGGATGCCGCGGTTGAGGAACGACTGCTCGCGCAGGCGCGTGGCCAGCGTCTCGTAGCTCATCTCCAGAATGGCGAAGATCTCCCCGTCCGCCCAGAAGCGGACCTTGGTGCCCGTGCGATCGCTGCCGCCGATGGGCTGGATGGGACCCTCGGGGAGGCCGCGATGGTAGGTCTGGAACCAGACCTGGCCGTCGCGCTTGATCTCCAGCTCCAACCTCTCCGACAGGGCGTTGACCACCGAGACGCCGACGCCGTGGAGGCCGCCCGAGACCTTGTAGGAGTTCTTGTCGAACTTGCCGCCCGAGTGGAGCTCGGTCATGATGACCTCGGCCGCCGACCGCCCCTCCTCCTTGTGCAGGTCCACCGGGATGCCGCGGCCGTCGTCCTCCACGGTCACCGAGTTGTCGGTGTGGATGGTGACGTCGATGCGCGAGCAGTAGCCGGCCTGCGCCTCGTCCACCGAGTTGTCGACGACCTCGAAGACCATGTGATGGAGACCGGACGCGTCGTCGGTGTCCCCGATGTACATGCCCGGGCGCTTGCGCACCGCCTCCAGGCCCTTCAAGACCTGGATATTTTCAGCCGTATAGGTCGACTCTGGATTGGTCAAAACCGGATCTCCGTTCTGTGTCCTGGAGCTTGCCCGGAAACCCCGCGGAACGGAGGGGTCCGAGAACCTGCAAATTATACCACGAAACAGGGGATTCTACGAGACTTCTAGCTCTGAAATATCAATGGCTTAGCCTTGATTTTCCAGTCCCTCGTCGCAACGCGAAACGGGGCTCGAAGATTCCCGCCAATTCCCGCCGAAAGCCTTCAGGAAACGAGCTCCAGAACCCCTTTTTCCATCTCCCAGACCCGCCCCACCTCCAGGGTCAGCCAGACCTGCGGCCGGTTCGAGGTGGCCACGAGTTGGCCAGTATCGCCGGCATTGCGGAAGACGCCCCAGACGGCGGCTACGGTCGGCGGCGCGAGCTCGGCGTCGGCGTCGTCCAGGAGGTAGACCGGGGTCCGCCCCGCCTCCTCCATGACCCGGCCGTGGGCGGCCAGCAGCATGAGCGACAGGCTCTTGCGCTCGCCGGCGGAGGCGACCCGGCGGATCTCGTGGCCGTCCCAGAGGATCTCGAGCTCGTCGCGATGGGGCCCGAGCAGTGGGAGTTGGCGTCGGCGCTCGCGGTCGGCGATGCGGTCCAGCGCGTCGGCGACGGCCTCCGGGCCGTCGAGACCGTTGGCGGGGGAGGGCATGTAATGAAGCTCGATGGGCGGGAAGGACAGCCCTGAGGCCGCAAGCACCCCCGTGAGCTGAGTTTTGAGGAGCTCGACGTAGCGGTGCCGCTGGGCGATGACGTCCGCCGCGGTGGCGCCCAACAGCTCGTTCCAGATCTCGAGGCCCGAGGTTCCGGCGTCGTCCCTCAAGAGGAGGCTCCGTTTCTGACGCAGGGCCTCGCGGTACCGCCCCAGCAGCTCCAAGGCCGCGGGATGGATGCCCACCACGCCGCGGTCGAGGAAGCGCCGGCGGGCCTTTGGGGTGCCCACCAGCACCTCGGCCTCGGCCGTCGCCGTCCAGGCCACCACGGGGAGGGCGGAAAGGTGCTCGGCGAGGGGGGCCGCCTTGCCGTTGAGGAGCCGCAGGCGCTGGCCGTCCATCCAGCCGACTTCGAGGGTGGCGCGGTGGTCGGTCTCGACGTCCGCCTGAACGTGGAAGGAGCCGGCGCCATGACGTGCGCAGTCGGCGATCTGGGCGGCGCGGAAGCTGCGGGTGGTGGCGGCGACGTAGATAGCTTCGAGGAGGCTCGTCTTGCCGGCGCCGTTGCCCCCCAGAAGGAGGTGGGAGCCGGCACCGGGCTCCCAGGTGAGGGGCTCCAGGTTCCGGAAGTCGCGGGCGGCGAGCCGGGTGAGCAGCGGTCCGCTCCGGTCGGATTAGATCCAGCTCAAATCCGCATCGGCATGATCACGCACAGGTACCGGGTGTCCGGTCCTTCGTGCGGATAGCCGACGCACTGGGTGTTCTCGTCCTTGAGCTCCAGGCGGACCTTCTCCGTCTCCACTTCCCGCAGGAACTGGGTGAGGTAGTCCGGGTTGATCCCCACCCGGAACTCCGGCCCGTCGTAATCGCAGGGCACCTCTTCCATGGCCTCGCCGAGGTCGGAGTTGACGGCGGAGATGACCATCTGCTCCGGGGCGAACTGGAGGCGTACGGCGCGGGCCCGGTCGCCCGTCATGAGCGCGGCGCGCTGGACTGCGTCCACCAGGTTCCGGCGGTCGAAGAGGACCTTTTTGTCGTTGTCCTTGGCGATGACCCGCTCGTAGTCCGGGAAGGTTCCCTCGAGGATGCGGCAGATCAGCTCGCGCCGGCCGAGGCCGAAGGAGAGGTGGTGCTCGCCGCGGCCGTAGAGGAGATTGCCGTCCCCCTCCAGGCGCTGCAGCTCCTGGAGGGCCTTGCGGGGCACCAGGACCGAGTCCTCGCTGCCGCTGTTCCCTTCCAGGCCGCCCTCGACCAGCGCGAGGCGATGGCCGTCGGTCGCCACCATCTCCAGAGAGCCGTCCTTGAGCTTGAGGAGGGCGCCGTTCAACTGGAAGCGCGATTCCTCGGCCGAGACGGCGAAGAGGACCTTGGTGACCATGCGGCGGAAGCCGGAGAAGGGAATCTCCACCTTCTTGCCGTCGTCGACCGAAGGAAGAGTGGGGAAGTCATCCGGCGACAGGCCGTGGATCTTGAAGCGCGACTTGCCGGCCCGGATGGTGAGGACGCGGGGCTCCTCCTGGACGATGAGCACCTCTTCTCCGGTCAGCGAGCGGATGATCTCCATCAGTTTCTTGGCCTGCACGGCGATACCGCCCTCACGCTTCACGTCGGCCTCGCACCACGAGGTGAGGGAGACGTCCAGGTCGGTAGCTGCCAGGTGAAGCCTATCCTCGCGGACGGTGAGCAGCAGGTGGGAAAGGACCGGAATGGTCGTCTTGCGCTCGACGATGCCTTGCATGGGGGCCAACTCGCCCAGGAACTCACTACGGGTGACGCGGATTTCCATTCACTCTTCTCCGTCTAGAGGACACCTGAATATAGCATAGCCGTAGTAGTAGATAGGGCCTGTGGAAACCAGGAAAAGGGGTCTAAGTGCCAGATGGGAGGAAGTTTAGGTTCCCCGGCCCGGGTTGTGGAGAAGCTGTGGAGGTCTTGAGGAGGCGGGGGAAAACGTCGAAGCCCAGAAAAAATTCCGCAGATCCTCCACAGGTGCTCCGATGCGGGCTCCACAGGCTTTCCCCAGGGCGAGCTCAAGCGAAGTGCGCCTCGAGGCTCTTCATGGTGCGGTCGAAATCCGGGTCGGTCTCGCGCTTCTTGTCGACTGTCTCGACGGAGTACATGACCGTCGAATGGTGCTTGTCGTTGAAGAGCTTGCCGATCTCCGGGTAGGAGAGGTCCGTCAGGCGCTTGCAGAGGAACATCGCCACCTGGCGGGGAATGACGATCTGCCGTGAGTTGCTCTTGCTCTTGATCTCCGACACCCGGAGGTCGTAGTGGCGGGCCACGAACTTGATGATCTCGGCCGCGGCGGGTTTCTTGCCCTCTTCCGGCAGGATGTCCTTCAAGGTGTCGCGAGCCAGGGCGAGGGAGAGAGGCTTTCCCGTCAGCGAGGAGAACGCGAGCACACGGTTGAGGTGCCCTTCGAGCTCGCGGACGTTGGACTTCACCTGCTGGGCGATGAACTCAGCCACCTCCTCGGGGAGCCGCGACCCTTCGAGAGCGGCCTTGCCCTGCAGGATGGCCATCTTGGTCTCGAGGTCCGGCGGCTGGATGTCGGCGATCAGCCCCCACTCGAACCGGCTGCGCAGCCGCTCCTCCAGCGTCGGGATGTTGCGCGGCGGCGCGTCGGAGGAAATGATGATCTGCTTCTGGCTGGTGTAGAGCGTGTTGAAGGTGTGGAAGAACTCCTCTTGTGTCCGCTCCTTGCTGGCGAGGAACTGCACGTCGTCGATCATCAGGACGTCGATCGTGCGGTAGCGTTCCCGGAAGGCGGGCATGCGGTCGAAGCGGATGGAGTTGATGAGCTCGTTGGTGAACTGCTCGGCGGACAGGTAGAGAACCCGGAGCTGCGGCCGGCTGCGCTGGATCTCGTGGCCGATGGCGTGCAGCAGGTGGGTCTTCCCCAGGCCGACTCCGCCATAGACGAAAAGGGGGTTGTAGGAGAGGGATGGATTCTCGGCCACCCGCCGCGCCGCCGCCTCGGCGAGCTCGTTCGACTTGCCCTTCACGAAGTTGGCGAACAGGTACCTCGGGTTGAAGTGCGAGGGCGTAATGAGGACTTCGTCGATGGCGGCCAGATCGTCTTCGAGGGAGAACAGGACCTCGAAGCCCGGGCCCGCGAGGCCGGCCACCGCCCGGTCCACGGCCGGCCGGTAGCTCTCCTCCAGCGTATGGAGAAACCGCGAGTTCGGCGCCAGCAGCACGAGCCGGTCGCCATCCTCGTCGCCCACCTTCAAGGGGCGAAACCAGGTAGCGAACTCCTCGGGGTCGAGTTGCTGCTGCAACTGCCTTTGAAGGAGAGACCAGAAGGATTGAGGCATGTGAATCTACGGACCTCAGTTTTGAGCGACACCAATTTTACACAGGATTTCCACAAACTGTGGAAATCCTCGGCCAGGGAGGAATGCTTCTGGAGCGGTTGGATGACTGACTACAACGCCAACTATCATAGCAACACCCGAATCGTCCCGCAAGCCCCAGGATCTCCAATTGCCGGAGGCGCGGACCAATAGATTGGAACCTCTTTGGTATCAAATGTTTAGAACCTTGTCTCCGCTCAGAAAGGATGGCTCAGACGGGCCAGCTCTGGAGATAGCTCGAGGAGGCGGGGTGAGGCCGTTTCAAGCCCCTTGACGATCTCCGCGAGGGCTCCCGGGAGGCGCGGCTCGCGTTTCGCGAGGAGGACGTCGAGCCAGGTCGGGGGCGTGGGATAGAAGTCGACGGCCACCGCCTCGCGCGGGCCGATGCCGGCCCCTGCGCGGGCCAGCTCCAGGGCGCGGTCGAGGCCGCCGAGCTCGTCGACGAGACCGAGCTTCTGCGCCGCGGCGCCCGTCCACACCCGGCCGCTGGCCACCGCTTCGACGGCTTCGCGGCTCATCTTGCGGCCGGCGGCGACGTGGCCGACGAAAGCGGTGTAGGTGCGGTCGAGGAGTTGCTGCACGAGAGCCTCCTGCTGGGGAGAGTAGGGCTGCAGCTCGGAGTAGATGTCGGCATTGGCGCCCCGCTTCTGAGCGTCGTGGCCAATCCCCAGGATCTCCTCCTCGAAGCGGCGAGTGACGAACTTGCCGCCGAAGACGCCGATCGAGCCGGTGAGCGTCGCGGGCTCGGCGACGATCTTGGTGGCCTTGGCAGCGATGTAGTAGCCGCCGGAGGCGGCCTCGTCGGACATCGAGACGACGACGGGCTTCTTCTTTTTGAGCTTCTCCACCTGGCGCAGGATGAGATCCGAGGCCAGCGCCGAGCCGCCGGGGCTGTCGATGCGCAGCACGACGGCGGCCACCGAGTCGTCCTCGCGCAGGTCGCGGAGCACCTCGGCCATCTTGTCCGCGCCCAGGTAGCTCTCCTCCGTCCAGGGCGCGGTGCCACCGCCGCCGCGCACGATGGTGCCCAGAGCGAAAACGATGGCGATCTGTTTGGTGGCGAAAGCAGGCTCGGGGCGGTAGTCCTCGATCGGCAGCAGCGCGGGCTTGCGGCCCAGACGCTGCTTCAGGCGGTCGAGGAACTGGTCCGGATAGAGGAGGTCGTCGACGAGGCCGCGCTGGCGCGCCGTCTCCGCGTCGTAGGGAGCGGCGTCGATCAGCGCGCGGACCTCGGCCTCGCTCTTCCTGCGCGCTTCGGACACCGCCGAGACGATCTGGGAGAAGTAACCGTCCAGCAGCGCCGCGACGGCCTCCTGGGCTTCGGGGGTGAGCCGTGTCTGGGTGTAGGTCTCGACGGCGCTCTTGTAGCGGCCCACGCGATTGAACTGGGGATCGATCTTCAGCTTGTCCAGGGTGCCGCGCAGCAGCCGGCTCTCCCAGGAGAGGCCCAGCAGGTTGACGTCGCCTGCCGGTGACAGGTGGATGCGCTCGCAGGCCGTGGCCAGGTAGTAGGCCAGGGTGCCGTTCGACCCTTCGCCGGCGGTCTCCAGGTAGCACTCGACGAACTTGCCGGCGCGCCGCAGGGCCATCATCTGCCGCCGCACCTCCTGCGCCTTGGCGAGGCCGAGCTCGGCGTTCTGGATGTAGACGGCGAGCCCCTTGATTGCGGGGTCGAGGCGGGCTGCCCGGAAGGCCGGGTAGAGCTGCGCGATGCTGTCCGGCTCGGCGGCGCTGGAAAAGGGCAGGCGCGGCACCTCCTGCTCCAGCACCGGGCCGTCCACCTTCCAGACGAGAACCGTGGTGCCGTCCCCGCCGCTCTTGCCCTTGCGGCTGGCCAGAATGCCGGCGACGGTGGCGAGCACCGCGATTCCCAGCAGCGCGACGAAGATCATCAGCAGTTTCTTCATAGGGGAGTCCTTCCGTTGCGCCGCCGGCTCACCTGCGGCCCCGGGTGGTGGGGTGGTTCTCGCGAAAATCCGACACGCTCAGTCCCGCCTGCCGCAGGTGACCTCTGTAGAAATGCCAAATGTAGACGAGCGCATTTGTACGAACGAAAGGGCTGCGCTCTTGGAGAAGCCGGCCCGAGAACGCCCCGAACGGCCGGAAAACCGCATTGCGCCGGGCTTCCAGGCCCGCGGGCCATTCTAGGCATGGAGATTGCAATGCATAGGGATTACTTATTAGCGACGTAAACGAGGGGGAGGTTTCCATCCAGCCAAACGGTTCATCCATCCTTCACCGGAGATCCTAACGCGATCTCATCCTTGAAAGCCCTTCCTCATCCCCTGGACAGGGGTAGATCCAACCAAGATTCCCATCCAGATCCGAGGAAACCCTCCCCCCTGAGCCCCCTTTCCGGGGGCTTCATTTTTTTCTGGGCGCCGGCGGTCGAGGAGCGGGGAAGAGGAAATCAGGCACGGCTGTTGCAACAAGAGATGGCAGGACACAACGAGGGGGAGGCACCACACCAACCAACTTTGTCCTACCTGATTTCGAGATCGTGAGATCTCACCCTCTTTGACCCCTACCTGATTCCCCTAAGCACAGGGGTACAGCCACTAACCCTACCGGAGAGATGGGGTCTCCCCCCCTGAATATCGGCTCCCGACGAAAGTCGGGAGCTGTTTTCATTTTGGGCCCTGCCAAATTGACCGCCCCATTTGGCCCTCGTGCCAGGGCGGCGCGATTAGAATGACGCAGTGCGGCGCCCTGACCTTCGCCCCGATACCCTGCTCGCCTGGTTCGACCTCCATCGCCGGGACCTGCCCTGGCGCCGGACCCGTGACCCCTACGCCATCTGGCTCTCCGAGGTGATGCTACAGCAGACCCGGGTAGAGACCGTTCTTCCTTTCTACAATCGCTTCCTGGAAAGATTTTCCACCGTCGAGGATCTCGCGAAGGCGAACGTCGAGGAGGTCCTGACCCTATGGTCCGGGCTTGGCTATTACCGGCGGGCGCGGCAGCTCCATGCGGCGGCGCAGCGGATCGCGGAGCTGGGGGCCTTTCCTGCCACCCTCGAAGGCCTCCTGGCCCTTCCCGGCATCGGCGGCTACACGGCGGCGGCGGTGGCGAGCATCGCCTTCGGCGTGGCGGCCCCGGTGATGGACGGCAATGTGGAGCGGGTCCTCTCCCGCTGTCTGGCCCTGGAGGCGGATCCCAAGTCGGGCAGTGCCCGCCGGCAGCTCCTGGCCGCCGCGGCCGAGCTGCTGGCTCCGGAGCGGCCGGGAGACAGCAACCAGGCCCTCATGGAGCTCGGCGCCACCCTGTGCTCGCCGCGGCGGCCCAAGTGCCTCCTCTGTCCCCTGCGCCCCGGCTGCCGGGCGGCGCGCGAGGGGGATCCCGAGCGCTACCCCGTGGCGCGGATGAAGCGGGAGGGGGAGCGGCATCGCCTGGCCGTGGCGGTGGTGGAGAGGGACGGCGGCGTGCTCCTCTTCCGCCGGCCGAAGGACAGTGCCCTTTTGGCCGGCACCTGGGAGCTGCCGTGGGTGACCGTGGAGGTGAACGGCGTAGCGGAGGAAGAGGCGCCCGAGGCCGCCCTCGCCGCCCGCTACGGCGGACGCTGGAAGCTGGGGCCCCGGGCCGCCGGCGTCCGCCACGGCATCACCTACCGCGACTTGAAGGTGGACGTCCATCCGGCCTCCCTCTCCTGGGGCGGAGAGGTGCGGGAAGGGTGGGCCGCCGGCTGGTTCGACGCCGCCGGCCGCGCGGCGCTGCCGCTGTCGTCGCTGGTGGGAAAGGTGCTGGCAGCGCTTTGATCCGGCCGGGGCGCCTATCCCGGTGGAACCGGCCAGGAGATTCCCGAGCCGCCGGCGATGATGAACCAGCCGATGATCTTGTCGTCCAGCTCCCGCAGCCGGCTCGCCACCAGGTTGCAGAGGATGGTCAGCAGGCGGATCGACGACACCTTGTGGATGTCCAGGATCCCCTCTAACACCTCGCCGGGGATGACCAGCACCACGGCGCCGCCGTCGTGGGCCTTGGCGTCGGCCGAGCGGGGCTTGTTGTCGATGAGGGCCATCTCGCCGAAGTAGCCGCCGCGATCGAGGAAGGCGAGCGCCTCCTCGCCGGCGCCGGGGATGTACTTGCTGATCATCACCCGCCCTTCGAGCACCACGTACATCTCGTTGCCCATCTCCCCTTCGCGGAAGATCACCTGGTTGGGGCCGTACTTCCTCTCCTTGGAGAGCGAGGTGAGGAAGTTGATCTCCAGGTTCGAGAGCTTCTGCTCCTGGAAGAGCTTGCGCTTCGAGGCGAGGTCGACGCGGAACTCGCCGGTGGACTCCTGCGGGGTGGCCGCCGCGGTGCTGGGCGGCTTGCCGGTCTCGGAGAAGAACTGGGTGAGGTTCTCGTTGGTCTGCCGGAGCTTGGAAGAGAGGCTCTTCCAGAAGGTCCAGTAGAGGGCGAGCTTGAAGCGCGGGTCCTGCTCCATCAAGGCGGCGAGAGCCTCGGGGTTCAGCGAGATGAGATCGGTTTCGCCGGAGGCCACGGCGCTTCCCGAGCGGGGGATGCGGTCGACGAAGGACGTCTCGCCAAACAGGGTGCCGGGCTGGAGCGCCGCCAGGCTGAAGGGTCCGTAGGACGTCTTGCGCTTGATGCGCACACCGCCGCTCTCGATGAGGTAGGTCTCCTGGCTCGGCTCCCCTTCTTCGACGATCGTCGCGCCGTCCGGATAACGGACGAACGTGGCGCACGCGGCGAGCTGCGCGAGCTGCTCGTCCGTGAAGTGGGCGAAGACGTCCCACCGCCGCAGAGTGACGACCATGTCCAAGACGGGGTTATTGTAGCGGAGGTTGGGCTTTTCCGGCCGTGTCAATCCCTAGACAGCTCTCCGGAGCGGAGGCTTTTCCCTCGGCCCGCGCCCAGGCCGCGCGCTCGTCGTCGCCGGCGTCCGCCCAGAGATCGGCGGCCTGCAGGAACCACTCGGCGAACAGGGGCTCGCCGCTCCCCAGGTCCGAGCGGAGCTTGTTTTCGAGCGGCGCCTCGATCTCGCTGAACAGGCGGCGGGCGCCCTGGCGGTCTCCCCGCCGCAGGGCCAGCCAGGCGCGGTGGAGGGTGAGCGACTCCAGGAGGTCCGAGCGCAGCGCGCCGGCCTTCTGGAACGCGGCCTCGGCCTTGTCGAAGTTGTCGAAGCCGCCGGCCCAGGCCGCCGTCAGCCCGCGCTCCAGCCAGGCCTCGCC
>JBAPYB010000056.1:0-12175 GCA_049284515.1 Thermoanaerobaculia bacterium | reverse complement strand
GGGCCGGGGTGATGAGGGTCCAACGCCGCCGCCGGGGAAATCCTCTGGGTTCCGGCACACCGGCACCCCCTCAATGCCGAAAATGCCGGACCCCCGTAAACACCATCGCCACCCCCGCCTCGTCCGCCGCGGCGATCGCCTCCTCGTCGCGCTTGCTGCCCCCGGGCTGGACGATCGCCGTCACGCCCGCCCCGATGAGCACGTCCACCCCGTCGCGGAAGGGAAAGAAGGCGTCCGAAGCCGCGACGGTCCCTGCCACGGGGAGCTGCGCCTTCTCGACCGCCAGCCGGCACGAGTCCACCCGGCTCATCTGGCCGGCGCCGATCCCCACCGTCTGGTCCGCGTTGGCGACCACGATGGCGTTTGACTTCACGTAGCGCACGATCTTCCAGGCGAATTCCAGGGCCCGCCGCTCCTCGGGGCTGGGCGACCGCTTCGTGGGGCAGGTCCAATTCGTGGGATCGTCCGCATAGCCGTCCGGCGGCTGGGCGAGAAAACCGCCGTCCAGCGCCCGCAGCTCGACCTCCCCGGGCTGCGGGCGGTACAGGGGACACTCGATCAGCCGGAGATTCTTCTTCGCCGCGAATCGCTCGCGGGCCTCGGGAGAGAAGCCCGGCGCCACGAGCACCTCCACGAAGAGGTCCGCCATGGCCGCGGCCAGGGCGCCGTCCGCCTCGCGGTTGAGGGCGATCACGGAGCCGAAGGCCGAGACGGGATCGGTTGCCACGGCGCGCCGGTACGCCTCGGCCAGGTCCGCCCCGCGGCCGATGCCGCAGGGGTTGTTGTGCTTCACGATAATGACTGCCGCGGGCGCCGCCTCCGAGGCCGGCTCGAACATCCCCGCCATCTTGCGCGCGGCGTCGGCGTCCAGCAGGTTGTTCCAGGAGAGCTCCTTGCCCTGGAGGGCGGCAAAGCCGCCGAACACCCCGGCCGTGCCCGCGATGCCGTAGACCGCTCCTCCCTGGTGGGGGTTCTCGCCATAGCGCAGCACCATCTCCCGCCGCAGCTCCAGGGTCTTCCTTTCCGGGAAGAGCGCGCTCGTCGCCGCCTCCTGTCCTGCCAGCCATTCCGCGATCGCCGCGTCATAGCCCGCCGTGTGGCGGAACGCCTTCAGCGCCAGCTCCCGCCGCAGCGGCTCGGGCACCACGCCCCGGCTCTCCTCCAGGGCGGCCAGCACTTTGGGATAGTCCGCCGGATCGACCACCACGGCCACGCCGGCGGCGTTCTTGGCCGCGGCGCGGACCATGGTGGGGCCGCCGACGTCGATCATCTCGATCGTCTCCTCGAACGAGGCGCCGCGGGCCACCGTCTCGCGGAACGGGTAGAGGTTCACCACCACCACGTCGATGCGCTCGATGCCGTGCGCCGCCAGGGCGTCCAGGTGCTCCGGCACCTCCCGGTTGGCGAGGATGCCGCCGTGCACCTTGGGGTGGAGCGTCTTCACCCGGCCGTCCAGGATCTCCGGAAATCCCGTGACGCCGGACACGCCGGTGACGGGGATCCCCTTCTCCTCCAGGAACTTGAGCGTGCCGCCGGTGGACACGATCTCGACGCCGAGGCGGGCGAGGCCGCGGGCCAGCTCCTCGAGCCCCTGCTTGTCGTAGACGGAAATCAAGGCACGCCGTGCCGGCAACATTCGAGGCCTTCTCCTTCAGGACTGGGATTCGATCGGGACTTACGGGGCCGTCCGGGGGAGGACCGTCAACCGCGTCCCTCCGGCTGGCAGGTGGGCGCGATCGTCGATGCCGCCCCCCGCGAGCCAAATATACCGCAGCACCAGGGAGACATCCGTCACCGCGTGGCTGAAGGCGACGGAGCCCACGCCGAAGGCCGTCGAGCGGTCGTCGAACACGCCGATCCCCGAGCCGAGCTGGATCCGCCGGTACTCGCGGCCGATCAGCGGGTAGAGCTCCCGGCCGCGGGCCAGGGCGGCGTCGAGGATGGAGGCGATGCCCCGGCCGTCCCTGACCGCCGGCACCCCATAGAAAATCAGGGGAAATCGCGGCTCGGCCGTCTCTACATAGCGGAAGTAGTCCCCGAAGTAGCGCCCCTCGTCCGGGTCCGCGGCCGAGGCGGCGAGGGGATTGTTGGCGTCGGTCACGAAGTGGGAGACGACGCCCAACCGGCGGACGATCTCCTCGAACGGCCGGTGGCCGCGAATGGCGAGGATGGCGGCGTCCGCGGCGTCGAGGGCGGCGCGACTGAGGTGGCCGGAGCCGTCCGGGTTCTGGAAGTGGCGGCTGGCGTCCGTCTCCGCAAATGGGGCGTTGACGCCCTCGTCGAAGGCGCGGCGGTGCTTGTCGATCTGGCGGTAGAGATCGGGAGGGGAGAGCCGGGCGGCCTCGCGGGCGATGGTCACCTGCGTGGCCGGCGTCCAGGCGGCGGCAGGTATTGCGGACATTGCAGCCATCGCAGCCATGCCGGCGACGAAGAGCGAGCTTATTGCAAGCCGGGTATATCTTCGGGGGTGCATCTGCGCCTATTCTACCGGCAACTTCGCTGCGTCCGCTGACCCGCGATTGCGCGAGGGGGTCTGATTGCCTTCGAACCGGCACTTCCTGGACGTCACCGGCACCCTCTGTCCCCTGCCGATCCTGCTGGCGGCAAGGGAGATGCGGAAGCTGCAGACCGGGGACCTGCTGGAGATCCTGGGAGACGACCCCGGCATCCGGGAGGACATGCCCGTCTGGTGCGAGAGGGCGGGCCACCGTCTCCTGGAGCTGAAAGACGAAGGAGGGGGGCGCATCCGCTCCCTGGTGGAGAAGGGCGAGCCGCGCCAGCGGATACCGCCGAAGCCGCCGAAGTCCTCCTCTTGACGCCGCCCGGCCCCTCTGGGATACTCTCCCTCCCTCGGAGCCGCCCGGCTCCCTGTGCCCAGGTAGCTCAGTTGGTAGAGCACGTGACTGAAAATCACGGTGTCACTGGTTCGATTCCGGTCCTGGGCACCAACAAACTCACCTAAGTACAATAGTTAGCGCCAAGGGCCCGAGGCTCCTTAGCCTTCCATAGAAGCTTGGGGATGCACTGAGGAACAGTAGGCGGCGAATCTCATCTCGCTAGCCGAAGACAGAGGGTTGGCTCTACTTTCGCATTCGGGGCGGCAGGCATCTTCTCCTCCGCACCTTCCCGACCCTTCTGATCCTTGCCAACCCTGATAGACTCGGTGCACCTTGACTAAACGCCGTAAGCCCACGACTGCCACCGCCCGAGGCTTCGTCGAGGTGATCTCTAAGTACTTTTGGCATCAAGGCGCCGAGCTATATCGGGACGAAAGAAGGGGTCTTCCCGCTCACAGTAGGTAGGATGAGACAACACTTGAATTCAATCAACTCCGCAACAGGGGGGCGGCGAAGGGAAAGACCCTCAAACCTCGTGGCGGGCTCCGGCTCGCTTAGCTCCAGCCGGTACCCTGCGTCGCAGGTGACTGCACGTTCGTCGGTCGTCCTGCCGGCAATAACCGTCAGCATGCCCTACGTGTCGCGGCTTGCTACTCGGGCAGCGATGTACGCCGATCTCGAGGCCCTCTTGGCTGCTGTCCGCGAGCCGGTTCCCCGCGCCGAATACCGCCGCCTCGTCATCGAGGAAAACGTCCTCTCGCGACGCACCGTTGCGGCGCGCGAAAAGGTGTGGAAGGAGCTCGCAGCACGGTACGCGATCGACGGCTCGTCGCCGCTGTTCCGCGCCTACCTCGAGGAGTACCGCGGTGCGACCTCCGCGCGGGACCGCGGGCTCACCTCCTATGTCCTGTTCGCGCTGCACGACCGCTTGGTGTGCGACCTCGGAACCGACTGGCTCTACGAATATCTGCGAGCCGCCCCTGCCGAGCTACGCAAGCTCGATGTTTTGGCATTCCTCTCGTCCCGCGAAACAGCGCACCCGGAGATCCTCGGCTGGTCCTCGTCCTCGCGTGAGCACATCGCGCGCCATTACCTTACAGCCCTCAAAGAGCTCGGGCTCGCGCGGGGGGCTCAGCGAAAGACCAGCGTGCGGCCTTCGCCCGGGGCCGCGCCGGTTCGATTCCTGCTTCGGGCTGTCTTGATGTCAGGCGCGAGCCCGCAGGCTGCGGTCCAGTCGCCGCTCCTCCGGCTCCTCGCCCTCACGCTCGACGAGACCGTTTCGCTATTGTTCCGCCTGAACGCCGAAGGCGCACTACGTTGCCGCATCCAGGGTGACGTGGTCGAGCTCGATCTCGGAGGCCGCAATGGAGCTTGAGGCCAAGATGCGCTCGCTCCAGGAGATGCTCCTCACACCGCCAGCCAAGCGTTCCGTGCGGACCGACTCGAGCATCTTCGTCGTCTATCCGCCCGATCTGGAGATCGAGTTTCGCGCTCAGCTCCAAAAGCTGCTTCACGTCCTCGAGGAACGGGGCGTCGCCTACCGACATATCGACCTGACGACGCTCCCGTTCGAGGTGCTCGAAGCACGGGGCCTGCTGCCCGACGCGTTCGCGAGCGAGCTCGAGGACTACGGCGCGCTCAAGCGAGGGCTGGCTCGTGCGGTCCAGGATGCGCTCAAGGATCGCCTCGCGCGCGCGGCGGCAGAAATTCCGGGCGGCGCCGTGATCCTCAGCGGCACCTCCGCGCTCTACCCGTTCGTCAAGTTCGGCGACGTCCTGAAGGAGCTGCAGCAACTGCCTTGCCGGATTGTCGTCGCGTTCCCCGGGCGCGAAGAGGGTGGCAGGCTCCATTTCATGAACCAGCGCGACGGCTACAACTACCTCGCGGTGAAGCTCTAGGAAGCGAAGGCATGCCGATTCGAGATCTCTTTGTCCGTGACCTGGGCCGCACGATCGAGGGTGTCGTCAAGGTCTATGACGAGGCGGCCCTCGGCGAGGAGATCCGCGAGTTCGTCCTGACCGACTCGACCGAGGAATGGCTGAAGAAGCTCCTCGATACCTTCGCGGAGAGCCTGGACCGGCGAAGGAAGCGCGCCCAGCCGATGGACGACATGGGCGTCTGGGTATCCGGCTTCTTCGGAAGCGGAAAATCGCACTTCGCCAAGCTCGTCGGCTACGTATTGCAGAATCACGCTGTCGGCGGTGCCGGCGGCGAAACGGCGATGGCGCTCTTCGAAAAGCACCTCCACGACGGGCGCCACGTCGGCGACATCAAGAGGCGGCTCGGCGAGATTCGCCTCGGCGCGACGGTGCGCACCGTCGCCTTCGAGATCAAGTCCAAGCAGACGCTCAACAACCCGAATTCGGTCGCCGAGATCATGCTGTCGAGCTTCTACGAGGCGTTAGGGTTCTCCGATGCGATCTACCTGGCGCGCATCGAGAAGCGTCTGTCCGAGAGGGGACGGTACGAAGACTTCAAGAACGAGTACCGCCGGCTCTACGGCCATCCCTGGGAGGAGGGCCGCAAGGAGCACGAGTTCAACCGGAAGCGGATCGCAGAGGTGATGCACCGTATCGGGATGTACGCGAGCGCCGACGAGGCGCGCGAAGGCATCGGCGACGCATACAAGCTCGAGCGCATCACGGCCGAGTCGGTCGCCCAGGAAATCATCGACTGGGTTGACAAGCAGGCGCCCGGCGATGGGCGCTTGCCCCATTTTCTCTTCGTCATCGACGAGATGGGCGGGTTCATCGGCGATGACGGCAACAAGATCGAAGAGCTGCGTGCGCTCGTGGAGCAGATGGGCAGCCGCGGCAAAGGCAAGGTCTGGGTCATCGCCACCTCGCAGCTCGCGCTCGAACAGGTCTGCGAGCATGCAAACCTGGAGCTCGCCAAACTGGGGAAGCTCAATGCGCGGTTCTGCGTCAAGATCGGCCTCATCTCCGACGAGGTCAACAAGGTTGTCGGAGAGCGCATCCTGAAGAAGCGCGAAGCGCGCGTCGCGGACATCGCCGCGCTCTATGCGGAGCACGAGGGCTTTTTCTTCCAGCTCGCCGATCTCAAGAGCACGCGGACGCTGGGCCGGCTCAATTGCGAAACGTTCGTCGCGAGCTATCCGTTCCTCCCCGAGACGATCAAGCTGGCACAGGACATCTTCGAGGCGCTCTCCGGCCTCCGGATCTCCGGCGGCGTGCGCAGCATGATCGCGGTCACCCAGGACGTCGCCCGCGCGCTGGCGGACCAGGAGCTGGGCACGCTTGCGAGCTTCGACCAGGTGTTCGAAGCGATCGAGACTGACCTCTTCTCCCCGGAGTACCTCGGCGCCAGCGGCATTCTCGCCATTCGTGAGAGCGCCGAGCGGGTTCCAGGCGTACCGGTGGCACCGTCGCGCGTGCTCAAGGTCCTGTGGCTCCTGCAACAGGTGAGATTCATTCCGCGGACACCCGAGGTGATCGCCAAGCTCCTCGTCCGCCACGTCGACACGGATCTTCCCGCTCTGCGCGTCGACGTCGAGAAGACGCTCCTCGGCTTGCAGGCCGCGGGCTACGTGGCGCGCGACGAAGCGACGGGCGAATACAAATACCTGAACGAGCGCGAGCGGACCATCGAGCAGGAAGCTCAGCGCCTGATCCGCGAGATGGGGCTCGGGCCCGCGGCGAAGCAGGCCAAGGAACTGCTCAAATCGAGGGTCCTCACGAAGGCACGCCTCAACCAATTCCAGCTCAAGTATGGCAGCGCGGGATCCCTGTTCGCGCACAACGTCAGCCTCGACGGCGAAGATCTCGTCTCCGGCAACGAGATCGGTGTCGCGTTCATCGGCCCGCTCTCGGCCAGGAAAAGAGACCGAACGGAGATCGAGCGCGACAACAAGGCCCGCGGGACGAAGGGACGAACGATCCATTGGATCGCCCATACGCCCGAGAGCCTCGAAGCCCGCCTGAAACGGCTCGAGGCGCTGCGCAAGGTCACGGAGGACGAGCGCTTCACCAAGGACACGGCCAAGGCGACTCAGGATGCCCTCGCCGAGAAGCGGAAGGAGCTCGGCGACCTCGAGGAGTCGCTGGCGAATGCGCTTGACGACGCCTTCCGCAAGGGCCGCGTATATGCCAGCGGCGACGAGCACGAGCTCGACGGCAGCCGAGAGCTGAAGGCGGTGCTCCAGGACGCCGGCAAGACGCTCGTCGGGAACCTCTACACGCGGTTCGTCGAGATCGACAAACGATACGACTTCAAGAGCGTCGGGAAGATCCTCAATCCAGCCGAGAAAACGCTCCTCCACGTGGAGCCGGAGCTGAGCCTCTTCGACTCGCAGGGGATGTTGCAGCGCGAACGGGCGCCGCTGGCGACGCTGCTCGAGGCCATCAAGGATCTCGAAGACGAGAACGAGCCGACCGGCGGCGCATCGCTGATGGCTCTCTTCCGGAGAATCCCGTTCGGCTGGCCCGAGGAGGTCGTGCGGCTCCTGCTCGCCGCCGCATTCCGCGGCGGTGCGCTCTATCTGGAGCTGCCGAGCGCCCAGGGCACGCGCGAGATCTACGACTACACGGAGCCCGGCACCGCGGACCTGTTCACCAAGGTCAACACCTTCAAAGGCGTGACCTTCCGGATCGCGCAGACGGGGCTCTCGGTCGACGAGCTCAAGGCCGCCGTGAAGCTGCTCGCGCGGATGGATGTGACCGGCGTGCCGGAGGCCGGGAACGCCATCGCAGGACGCGTTCGAGAGCTCGGTACGCGCTTGCTCGCCGCCGTGGACCGGGCGCGGACGTACGCTGACTTCGGCCTTCCTCTGCCGGACGTCTACAAGGGCGCGGACGGAGTCTGCAAGAAGGCGACGACCGCCAAGGATCCCACCGTCGCGGTCAAGGACTTCCTTGCGCACGGTGAAGAGTGGGTTGCGCTCTTCAAGCTCGCGCGCGACTTCGACGCCTTCCTCGCCGACCAGCGCGACAAGACCTTCGAGCTCGCGAGGCGCGTCTTCGAGCTCTGCGAGAAACAGCCCATTCCGGCGGATCGGCCCGAGGCGTCCGAGCTGGGAAGAGCGCTGGAAGATGCCCAGGCCGTCATCCGCGGCCACTCCATCCTCGAAAAATGGCCGGCCTTCCGCGACGCCTATCATCGCGTGCTCGACCGCTACCGAGCCGCCTACGAGCACGTCTATGCCAGCGTCGCGGAGGAAGCGCTGGTCCTCCAACAGGGCATCGTGGCCGGCGACGCCTACCGCCAGGCGCCGGAAACCCAGCGCGATGCGGTGCTGCAGCGTTACTTCGGCCAGGGTGGGCCGCTGCACCTCCCCGAGGTGAACGCCGGCACGCCCGAAGATCTGCTCGCGAGCTCCGCGCGCCACAGCCTGACCGCCCTCCAGGGCATCCTGATCGGTCTTCCGGGCTGGCGCTCGGCGATCGAGGCCGAGCTGCTCCAGCTTCGGCATCCCGAGCAAGGAACGACCCCGCCTCAGCCCCCGCCTCCAGATCGCACCTACGAGTGGCGTCCGCTCGCAGAGCTCGGCGGGCGGCGGTTTGGTCCGGACCAGGTCGGCGAGCTCGAGCGCGAGCTCGACCAGACCAAGGACAGGCTCAAACGGAAGCTCGCCGAGGGCTTCACGGTGATCGTGAAGTGATGGGGACCGGAGCGTGACCAACGGACACCAGCCGATCGCCCCGGCACGGGCTCTCGACAGCGAAACCAAGAAGAAGGTCAAGAGTTGGGTCCTGGGCCTGCGGCATCTCCTCGAGGAGGATCTCGGACGCGAGCTGAAGCGGCTCGGCATCGAGCGGAAGAAGCCGCCGCTCCCTCTCGCGAAGCTCGACTATCTCAGTGACGAGGAAAAGGCGATCCGGCGGCACCTCGACGCGCTCCTTGCGCACGAGACGCGCGCCGAGGGCTCCGCCGAGGACGGCTATCTCGCCGTTCGCCGCGAGGCGGCGTACACGTTCCTCAATCGGCTGGTCGGCCTTCGCTGCATGGAGGCCCGTGGTCTCCTCTTCGTCGACGGCGAACAGACCGAGGTCGTCACCACGAGGCCTGAATACGGCGGACGATCCAGATTGCTACGCGATCTGCGCACGGCTGGCGGCGCCAAATACAAGGACCCGGAAGAGGGCGACGCGCGTCTCCTCCGTGGCGGATTGGACGAGGCGTTCCGTGCCGTCACCGCCGAAATCGGCGTGCTTTTCGACCCGGATCACGAGTACAGCCGCCTCTGGCCGAGCTATCCCACGCTGCAGAAGGTCATCCAGCGGATCAACGAAGGGCTTCCTCACGACGTCTTCGCGTCGCCGGACTTCCTCGGCTGGGTCTACCAGTTCTTCAACGTCGAGGAGAAGGAGCGGATCCGCGAGAAGACCAAGGGCAAGCCGACCACGCCCTACGAGCTCGCCGTCATCAACCAGTTTTACACGCCGGACTGGATCGTGAAGTTCCTCGTCGACAACACGCTCGGGCGTGTCTGGCGCGAAATGCACCCAGATACCCGGCTGTCACAGCGCGCTCCGGATGGGGCCGGGCCGCTCGTGGCGTTCGATTACCTGGTGCCCGGCACGGGAGACGATCGCCGTCAGGAGGTCCGGCCGGCCCGAGACCTGCGCTTGCTCGACCCGGCGTGCGGCACGATGCACTTCGGCCAGTATGCCTTCGTGCTCCTCTATGAAATGTATCTGGAGGAGCTGGAATGCGCCGGCGCGCCAGGCTGGCCGGCCACGCCCTCGGTCACGAATCGCGAAGAGATCGCGGCCACGATCCTCGAGCACAACCTCTTCGGGATCGACATCGACGCGCGCGCGATTCAGATCGCCGCGCTCGCGCTCCTGCTCACCGCGAAAGAGGTTGCCAAGGCCCATGGCCTGGAGCCGTCGTCCGTCCACGTACGGAAAATGAATCTGGTGGCCGCGGATGCCGTGAGCCTCGGCGAAGAGGAGCTGACGAAGTTCCTCGAGCGTGCCAACGGCCGCATCGGCGATCCGGCTCTGCGCCGCCAGCTCATCGGGGCCATCTGGCGCAACCTGCAACACGTCGCACAGCTCGGCAGCCTCGTTCAGGTCGGCGAGGATCTCAATGCTGCGGCCAGAGACTGGGTGGAGAAATCCTCGCGCGCCAAGGGTGTCGGGACCGCGCAGATGTCCCTCATCCGACCGCAGATGGAGGAACAGGCCGCCGGTCTCAAGGACACGCTCCTCTCCGCTCTGCACGCCTACGCCGCGGAGAACCGCTCTGACGACGCAGCTCAGCGCCTCTTCGCCGAGGACACCGCCAGCGGCTTCGAGCTCCTCGACGTCCTCTCAGCCCGCTACGACGCCGTAGTCATGAACCCGCCGTACGATGACTTCATACCGTCGGTGCGTAGTTTTATTGCGGCAGCGTATCCACTCACCAAGAACGATATCTACGCTGCCTTCCTCGATCGTGGAGGCCAGCTTCTTACACCTAAAGGCTACCTCGGCGCTCTCGTTCCAAGAACCTTCGCAACTCACATATCGTTCGAGAAACTTCGAACCCACATTCTGCTTAGGCGCAATCCAATCGTGGTGATGCTCGACCTGGGTAAAGATGTTCTCGATGGCGCAACGGTGGATACAGCTGCGCTCATCCTACGTGGAGGTCTGGTGTCGTGAAGTGGCGTTGGCTCTGGAAGGACTTCGGGTACCGTTTCTCGGTTGGAGGTCGAAGCGCTCAGGACTTCTACGAGGGGCTCGGCGACGGCGAGTACTACGCGGTTCCCAGGCGCCACCGCAAAGTCGACAAGGACGTCATCGCTCTCTACTATGATGGTGTGGCGGCACCGCAGGGGTTCAGGACCGTGGCCTGCCCATGGCACGGCTACGACCGTCACTGGGATGAGATCGTCGACGCCGATGGCTGGCCGTTAAATTATGCCGGTTGCCTCGATCACGAGGAGGTACGCCGCCAGGAGGATCTCGGGGTGGCTCGCGCCTGGGAGCTCGTCACCGAGCTGCGCGACGACACGCCGATCACGGTCGAGCTCGTCCGCGACGTGCATCGCGAGCTGATGGGCGAAATCTATCCATTTGCAGGTGACTGGCGAACGGTACCGCTCTCGAAGGGCGGAACGCTCTGGCCGCTGCCGCCTAATGGAATCGAGCCACATATGGCGAAGCTCGAGGAGGAGCTGTTCTCGCGGACACCCTTCTACGAGGGCGACCAAGATGCTCTCTGCAGTTTCGTCGCAGAAATTATGAACGAGGTCCTGGCCATCCATCCATTCCGAGAAGGAAACGGCCGCACGGCCCGTGTCCTCGGTTCGCTGATCTTCTTGCAGAACGACCTGCCGCCCATCTCCGAATGGGATCGCGATTACGACGAAGCAGAGTACATCAACGCCTGCCGGGAAGGAATCCTGAGAAACCACGGGCCGCTTTCCCTAGTTCTGCGTCGGTGGCTGGACGCCGCGCTGGAACGAGGAGGGGTGTGATGGGCAAGCGTTTAAGCGAAAAGAATCCGTTCCTCCGGGATCCCGAGACAAAGAAGCGGCTTTTGGTCTCCGCGATAACCTCATCGCAGCGCCAAGAGGGTATCGAGATCTCCGATGCGCGCGCGGAGGAAGTCTACAAGATCGTCTTCGAGGAACCGCGCATTGCATTCTTGCGACTTGATCGCCGAGAGTGGATTGAGCCGGTCGATGTCCGCGAAGAAGTATTCGTCCGGGCTCTTCATGATGAGGATCACGCGATTCGTTTCGACGTTCCGAGGAGAGATTTCGCTCTACTAGATGAGTCTCCGATCGCGTATGACCGCATCCACCATGTTGCAGAATTGCTCCGAGGTAATGCGACGCTCAACTCGTGGGCTGCCGTTGTCGGTGGGTTGAACTCCACAAGGTCTGAACAGTTCGTGAGGTATCGGTGGGAGCCGGCTCTCGATTCGCGACGTAAATGGTGTACCTATGCGAAGGGCGGTGCTTTCTCTCGATTCTACGCGGACTTGGAGCTCGTCTTTGACTGGACTGCCGACGGGAATGAATTCAAGCGAATCGTTGCAGAGCTCTATGGAAGTGCGTCGCGCTTCGTGAAGTCTGACGAGTACTACTTCAAGCCCGGGATTACCTGGACTGAGAAGAGCATGAAGGGCTTCAGTGCACGCATTCTCCCCTCGGGCGCCATTTTCAACGTCGCTGGCCCGTGCGCATTTCCGAAGGACGAAAGCGCAACGTACTTTCTTCTGGGGGCGATGAATTCTAGTGCCGCAGCCTATGCGCTACGCGTCTACTCGACGCGAAGCTTCGGCGCTGACTCGGTCCGCAAACTGCCAGTGCCGCACCGTGAGGGATGCCTGAGTGATCGCATCGCGAAGCTCGCATCGGAGATCCACAGGGCTAAGGCTCAGTG
>JBAPYB010000055.1:0-29444 GCA_049284515.1 Thermoanaerobaculia bacterium | reverse complement strand
CCCTCCAGACCCGCCCCTACTCGAAGCGCTGAGAGATTCTGAAGGATCGCCGCCACGGCCTCCTGGGACGGCGGTTTTGCGAGCTTCTCGGCCAGGGAGGCTCCGGGCAGCCGGTCGACGACCGCCGCCGCTACGGGGGTCCAGAGCGGGGCTGAAGCATCGCGGGCTTCCTCTCCGGCCAGGAGCTCGGCGGCCGTGGGGAGCGCCTTGGCCGCGGCGAAGAGCGGCAGCCAGTCGCGCCAGGGCCGGCCGTACCAGTCTCCGGAGAGCCACAGGGCTGCGCCGCGCTCCAGCCACGGGGGCGACTTGCCACCGAGCCCGGCCTGCGAGATCAGCACCCTTGCCAGGGCGTAGCGGTAGGCTCCGAGATCGCGGGGATCCCAGACGAGATGGAGATCGGCCTTCGTCCCAGGCACCGCCTCGCCGATCTCGCCGGCGTGGCGGCCCTGGGCCACGTGGTCCGGCTCGACGACGACGGTGACGGGCTTGGCGGTCGCTCCTGATGAGCGCGGCAGACGCGGCGCCATTTCGGCCGCGGCGCGGTTCAGCTCCGTGGCGAGTTGGAGCAGCTCGGGACTGGCTCGCTCGCCCGGCGAGACCAGGAGCGTCACCCGGTCCCCCGGGATCGGAACCAGGGCGGCGAAGGCGCGGTCCCAGTCCGCCGTCTCGGCCGCATCCATGCCTCCCCGCCGGCCGCCCTGAGCCCAGGCTGCCGGGTTGATGAAAAAACCAAGCAGTGCGATGTAAAGGAGGCGGTATGCCCTCCGTAGAGACGACCCAGACCCGATCCGATACCCTTCGCAGGCCCTGGGGACGTCGGGGCGTCTCTTCGCCCTATTTTCAGGCACCATCTCAGGGATGGCCGGGCGGTTTCGCCGGCATTCCCGCGGGCTTCTCCTCCGGCGGCGCAGGAGCGTAGAGGTCGAGCACGACCCGCCAGGAGTTGTCTGCCTGCTTCTTCCAGATCCGCAGGTAGTAGCCCTGCTCGGCGCCGACCGTTTCATTGCCCAGGGAATATCCAAGATCGCCCGACGACGCGATCCGCGCCTGGACGGGCGACCAAGACATTTTCGGCGCCTGCGCCTTGAAGGTCTCCAGGATCTTCGCCTTCGAGACCACCGGCACGGCGCCCTCGCGATGCAGCCGCGAGTCGTCGGCCAGGAAGTCGGCGTAGCCCGCCGCGGCACCTCGGGAAGCCGCCGCCTTGGCAAAGGCGCGATCGGCCGAGAGGATCATGAACTTGCCGCGGGACTCCTCCATCTGGGGCGGGCTCTCGACCGTGGCCGGAACGGCCTTGCCGATCCTCACTTTGACAGCGTCCGGCGGCGGCACGGGGCCCGAGATGCCGCCGTCGAGCAGCACCTTGTAGGTGCCGTCCGCCTGCTTGCGCCAGAAGGTGATGTAAAAGCCGTGGAGGACGTTCGGGTCCCCCTTTCCCTTGGGCCGCAGCTCCCAGGGACCCGTCGTATAGCCAAGATCGCCGGCCAGCGACACGTCGGCCACCACCGGATACCAGGACAAAAGGCTGGGCCGCGCGGGCCGGCCCTCCCACGTCGCCCGGCCCGGCAGCGGTCCCGGCACCATGACGACGGAATCCTCGGCCAGGTATTGGAGAAACGCGGCGCGAGTCCCCTTCTCCGCCGCCTTGGCGAACGCCTTCTCCGCCGCCACCACGGCGTTCAACGCCGCCTGGCGGTCCACCGTGGCGGCGAGGCCCGGGATCGCGCAGACGAGCGCCAGAATCCAGACAATGAGCGATTTCTTCATGGGCTTTCGGGCTCCTCCAGTCCAAGAGGCTGGATCATAGCGCGGTTGGACGCCGAGCATCCCCCCGCCCGAAGACCCTCACCCCTGCCCCTCTCCTGCCCCCTCGCCACCCCCCACACCGGGAGAGGGGTCCCGGCTGGGGCGGTCCGGGTCTCTCCTCGTCCTCTCCTCCCGCACGGTCCGCTTGAGCGAATGGTTGGGCGGAGGCCGATCAAGACCCATCAGACTGTCATAGGGACCTGCCGGCCGGGCGCTCGAAATGAAACTCGATATCGCCGTACTTCAGAGCCTCAGCGCCCTCCCCATGGGAAGAGCCGCAGGCTCGGCGGCTTCACGCCGGCGGGAAGGCCCGCCAGGGTGATGGCGGCCGGGGGGCGCTCGAGGAGCACGCGCTCGGTGAGCCAGCGGCGGCCGCGACGCCCCCCGGGAAAGAGATCGAGAGGGCGGTCGCCTGCCATCACCTCATCCGGAGGCTCGACCCCCACGTCGAGGAGCACCTCGAAGGAGGCGAGGAGCGGATAGTGAAGCCCGCCGGGGAGGTGCCCCGTCCAGGCGCCTCCCGCACCCGCTGGCGCCAGCTCGACGGGGACGGGGTCGCCCGCAACCGGAAAAGGATGGAGCACCAGGGTCAGCGGTTCCCCTTGGGCGCGGAAAAATCGGGGCTCGATCCGCACGACCTCCCGGGCTGCGGCCACCCGGCCAGCCGCGCTCGGGGTCGCCATCGCGGCGGGAACATAGACCTCGGCATCAGTCATGTCGAGATCCCGTGCCGAGGTCTGCTCG
Source organism: Thermoanaerobaculia bacterium (assembly GCA_049284515.1). Lineage (GTDB taxonomy): Bacteria > Acidobacteriota > Thermoanaerobaculia > Multivoradales > UBA5704 > DATARR01. The sequence continues at coordinate 26,894 of JBAPYB010000055.1, read as the reverse complement.
ATCGCGTCGAACGGCCGCACCAGCCCGCGACCCTCATCGCCGCTGACTTTCACCAGGTCGTCCGTTCCCCCAAGTTGATAGAGGACCCGTGCGTCGGAGCGGGGAGCCAGGCGCTCTTCGAGCGTGCTCTCCGCCACGTCGAGGGTCGTCGGCACCGTGTCGCCGTAGGCATAGGCCGTCGGCCTCCACACCAGTGTGGCGCACCAAAGGAGCGCGGCGGCGGCGAAGATCAGCACGGCCCGGCCGTGCAGTCGCCGCCCGGCGTCACACACCAACGCCGCGGCACCGAGGGCGATGAACGGGCAAAGCGGCACATAATTGGTGGCATTGGCCCAGGTGGTCGCCAGCGAGTATAGGACGATATAGGCGAGCGGGAACACGACCAGCAGGGCCAGGCCCGCGGCCCGGCGGCGCCACGCGCGCACGAGCAGGGCCAGAAGACCAGCGAAGCCCAGCAGACCGGTGAAGAGGCCATGAAAGCTGGCGGCGACCATCTCGGCCGCCGTGGCCTTGAAGACGCCGAGGTGGGACGGCGTGAAGTCGCTGGTACCCGCCCTCATTTGGTAGTACTGCAGCGTATCGGAGAAATCGTGCCGGAACATTTCCAGCATTGAGAAGAAGAACGGATCGATCAGCACGAAGATCAGCAGTGCCGCGGCTCCGGCCGCGACCAGCTGGGCCAGGATCGCCGGCTCACGCCAGGCGCGCGGGAGGGCGAACAGGGTGACGGGGAGCGCGGCCGCAACGCCGTTGTACTTGGCCGAGGCCGCCAACCCCACCGCCGCACCCGCGCCGAGGAAATGGCGCAGCCGCCAGGAGGCCACGACCGCGACGGTGGCCTCGGTGGCGAGCAACAGGCCCAGCAGCAGCAGGATGTCCGGCTTGATCATAACCGACTGGCGGACGTGATGCGGCACGGCGGCGAGGACCAAGGCGGCCAGCACCCCCGCGCGGGGTGACAGCAACCGCCGGCCGATACGATAAGTCCAGTAGAGGGTCAGGACACCGATGGCGGACTGAAAGCTGCGGGAGACGAAATAGGCCCTGGACGTAAACAGGCCGTTGTGAAGGATCGTCTCGCCGCCCCGTCCCGTCCAGCGCGCCAGGGCGTCCCCCACCCCGAGGAGCAGGGAGTGCAGCAGGCTGCAGAGCCCCGGATAAAACAGGTTGACCGGACGGATCGAGCCGGTCGCGAAGAAGCTCTTGACGTTTGTCAGCGTGTAGCGTTCGTCGGGGAAGCGGTTGTTGTCCAGCCCGATATGGGCGTACCAAATCCGCAGGGCTAAGGCCCAGGTGAGCAGCGCCGCGAGCAGGCATGCCTCCAGACGTCCAGCGGCAGCGGGCTTTTCCGTGGATGAGAAAGGATCCATTGTCTTACGATATCAGGTTATTCAAATCCGCCTGAAGAACCTGCGTCGTTTGGAGAAACGCGGCGCCACCCCCCACACCGGGAGAGGGGTCCCGGCTGGGGCGTTGCTGGCTGTTCTCCCTCTTCTCCCGGTGAGGGGGGTTGGGAGGGGGCGGGAGAAGAGGGCCGGGGTGATGAGGGTCTTGGGAGGGGGCGCTCCGAGGCGCCGAGATCCCCTCTACACCTCCACCCGCCGTCCCCCTAGGAACGTCGCCACCGGCCGCCCGTGAAGCGTCCAGCCGTCGAAGGGGGTGTTGCGCGAGCGGCTGCGGAAGGCGGCGGCGCGGATGGTGACCTTCTCGTCGGGATGGAAGACGGTCACGTCGGCCGGGCTCCCCACCTTGAGCGTGCCGCCCGGCAGGCCCAGCACCCGGGCGGGTCCCGTCGATAGCAGCTCGACAAGACGCGGGAGACTTAAAATCCCCGGCCCGACCAGCCGGTCCAGGCAGAGGCTGAGCGTCGTCTCCAGCCCCAGAATCCCAAAAGGCGCGAGATTGAACTGCACGTCCTTCTCATCGGCGTGATGGGGGGCGTGATCGCTCGCGATGCAGTCCACCGTGCCGTCCGCCAAGCCGTTGACGAGCGCTTCGCGGTCGCGCGCCGAGCGCAGGGGCGGCTTCATCTTGGTGTTGGTCGAAAAGCCGCTCTTCGCCACCTCCTCGTCGGTGAGGATGAGGTGGTGCGGCGCCACCTCGCAAGTGACGCGCAGCCCCTGGGCCTTGGCGCGCCGGCACATGTCGAGGCTGCGGGCGGTCGAGAGGTGGGCCACGTGGTAGCGGCCGGCGGTGTCCTCGGCGAGGATGATGTCGCGCGCCACCATTACGTCCTCGGCGGCGCCGGGAATGCCGGGAAGCCCCAGCTTGGTGGACCACTCCCCCTCGTGCATGACGCCGGCGCCGGTGAGCGTCAGGTCCTCGGCGTGCTGGATGACGGCGACGCCGAAGTGCTGGGCGTAGAGCAGGGCGCGGCGCATCAGCTCGGCGTTCATCACCGGCTTGCCGTCGTCCGAGACGGCGACGGCGCCGGCCCGCAACATCTCGCCGATCTCCGCCAGCTCCTCGCCCTTCAGACCCTTGCTGATGGCGCCGATGGGGTGGACCCGCGCATAGCCCCACTTCTCCGCTTCCGAAAGGATGAGCTCCGTCACCGACCGGTTGTCGTTGACCGGCTCGGTGTTGGCCATGCAGGCGACGGCCGTGAAACCGCCGGCCGCCGCGGCCATGGTGCCCGTCTTCACCGTCTCCTTGTACTCCTGGCCCGGCTCGCGCAGGTGGACGTGGATGTCGATCAGCCCGGGCGAGACCACGCGGCCCGACGCGTCGAAGGCCTCGGCGCCCTTCGGCCGCTTGATCGCGCCGTCGATCTTCGCCACCGCGCCGTCCTCGATCAACACGTCGAAGGCGCCGTCGAGGCCCTGGCTCGGATCGATCACCCGGCCGCCGTGGATGAGCAGCTTGGACATCAATACTCCCTCTTCTCCCGGGGTAATGAGGGTCTTTTCACACCGTCTCCTCGTGCACTCCGGACAGCAGATAGAGCACCGCCATGCGCACCGAGACCCCGTGCGTGACCTGCTCGAGGATCACCGAGTACGGGCCGTCGGCCACCTCGCTCGCGATCTCCACGCCGCGGTTCATGGGGCCGGGGTGCATGATGATGACGTCGTCCTTGGCGGCCTTGAGGCGCTCGGTGGTGAGGCCGAAGAGCTGGAAGTACTCGCGCACCGAGGGGAACGCCATCTTCCCCTGCCGTTCGAGCTGGACGCGCAGCATCATGATGACGTCGGCGCCGCGGATGGCGTCGTCGAGGCTGAACGCCACCTCGACGCCCATCGTCTCCATGGCCACCGGCATCATGGTGCGCGGGCCGCCCACCGTCACCTTCGCGCCCAGCTTCCGCAACAGGTGGATGTTGGAGCGCACCACCCGGCTGTGCTCGATGTCGCCGAGAATGGCCACCCTGAGGCCCGCGATCTTCTTCTTGTGGCGGCGGATGGTGTAGGCGTCGAGCAGCGCCTGCGTGGGGTGCTCGTGGGCGCCGTCGCCGGCGTTGATGACGCCCGCCTTGATGCGGCCGGCCAGCATGTGGGGCACGCCCGGATGCGCGTGGCGGATGACCACCAGATCCGGCGCCATGGCCTGGAGGTTCAGAGCCGTGTCCACCAGCGTCTCGCCCTTCTCCAATGCCGAGCCCGAGGTCGAGAAATTGATGTTGTCGGCCGACAGGCGCTTCTCGGCGATCTCGAAGCTGGAGCGGGTGCGGGTCGAGGCCTCGAAGAAGAGGTTGATCACCGTCTTGCCGCGCAGCGTCGGGACCTTCTTGATGGGGCGCTCGCCGATCTCGGCGAACGAGTCGGCGGTGTCGAGGATGAGCTCGATCTCGGGCTTCGACAATTCCGCGATACCCAGCAGATCCTTGCGGGTCCAGCGCTGGGGCTGCTGCGGCGGCGTCATGGCGTCATGCGCGGGTCCCGCGCTCCAGGATGCGCACCTGCTCGGTGCCGTCAGTGGCCTGGAACGAGACCTCGATGACCTCGTTCTGGGACGTGGGGACCGCCTTGCCCACGAAGTCCGCCTGAATGGGCAGCTCGCGGTGACCGCGGTCGACGAGCACGGCGAGCTTGACGGCCTTGGGGCGGCCGAAGTCGAGGAGCTCGTCGAGGGCGGCGCGCACCGTGCGGCCGGTGTAAAGCACGTCGTCGCAGAGCACGACGGTGCAGTCGTCGAGCGAGCGCCGGGGCAGTTGGGTGCCCTTCACCTGAGGCTGGGCGGCGACCGTGGACAGGTCGTCGCGGTAAAGCGTGATGTCGAGGATGCCGACGGGGACCTTCTGCCCCTCCATCCGCTCGATCTCGGCGGCGATCTTCTCGGCCAGGGGGACGCCGCGGGTGCGGATGCCGACCAGGAGCAGCCGCGAAAGGTCGCGATCCGTCTCGATGATCTCCCCGGCCATACGGCGAATGATCCGCGCCATCTGTTTGGCGTCGAGGATCGTCGTCTTTGGCTTCAGGTTCTTGGCCACTCAGGCGGATCTCAGGTCTGGCGGATGCTATGGCAGGGGCGGGAGGATGTCAACGGAGGGACTGTGGAGCGTCTGTGGTATCGTCAAGACAAGACTCACCCTGGCAGGAGTAGAATCAGGCCATGATGGCCTATCCCGACATCGGCAGCGCACAGAGTCGCGTTCCGTCCGAGTGGCACCCCGACGGTTCGGTCATGCCGCAGGAGCAGACACCCCGGATGCAGGAGAAGAACGGTCGTCGAACACTCAAGCTCGCTTCTCTCGTAGAGGGAATGCCCGGACTCACTCCGGCGCTGGGCGGTTCCCTCGCGGAAGCCGCTTCCGTCTGCCTGGAAGAGCAGGGGCACGAAGTCGTGAGCCTTCTGACCGTAGAGGGCCACTTTGCCGCAGTCTTCGCGCTGGAGCGTACGGCGGTCGACGAGCAGATGCGCAATGCCCACCGCCATGAGGAGACGGCCACTGAGAATGGCGCTTGCGGCGTCGCCTTGACAGCGATCCGCGAGTTGACGGGCCTCACCGTGATTCGGCAATCTTCGAGATGGTCAGGCATCGACTACTGGCTGGGATCGAAAGACGGCGGCTTCTTTCAACAGACCATGGTCCTCGAAGTTTCAGGAATCCGTCAAGGCGGGGAGCATACGATCCGGGCGAGAGTCCGGCAAAAAGTAGAGCAGATGAAGAGATGGGGAACAGAGCCCCCCGGTTTGGTCGCGGTAGTAGAGTTCAACAGGCCCGCGCTGAGGACGGCGAAGATATGAAGACCGAAGCGGAGGTCATTCACGAGGCTGCCATGGAGTTGGCGCAGCAGGCCTTCTCTGCCCGAGACCAGCCCCGTTCCAAGCAGCTCTTTCAGTCCGCTTTGGAAAAGGAGCGCCGTGCCGCCGTCCTTTGGGCCGAAACCGAAGGCCTGGAGCCAACGCGGTCGATCCTCTACCGGAGCGCCGCATCACTCGCCTGGAATTGCCAGGACTATCCGGAGGTCCGGCGCTTGGCAATGGCGGGGCTGGCAGGAGCCCCACCAAGCCGCATCGCCGGAGAGCTCCAGGAGCTCCTCGACATGGTCGCCAAGAAGGAGCCCGCACTTGCGGCCGATCTTCCCAGCATGACGCGCCCGCGCAGATCCTCAGGCAGGAAGTGAATCGAAGCGTTGCGGGAGTCGTTCAAAGCTCTGAGGTGACTGGGCTTCGCCTTTGTTCCTCTGAGTGCGATCATGATAGCGCGTTGAATCAAACCGCTGACCTCCCTCGCGTCGAGAGTCCACCGCGGATCGGGCGGGTACACTCGGCTCGATGGGCCCTCCCATCGTCGCGAAGGACACTTGCACCGCCTCGATGGACGTCCACCACGGCTCAGTGGACAGTCATCTCGTCTCAGTGGACGCACGTCTCGTCTCGACGGACGCTTTCATTGCCTCGAAAGGCGCTCCTGTCGGCTTGATGGACGCTCTCATCGTCGCGATGGACACTCAACTCGTCCCGATGGACATGCACATCGTCGCGATGGACACGCACGTCGCTGCGATGGACACGCACATCGCTGCGATAGGCCTCTCTGTCGCTGCAATGGACACACACATTGCCGCGTAAGATGCACTTAATACCGCATAATACATACACCATGCGCCATTTAGTCTTTCTTTTGCTGTAACGGTGACAATTTTTATGGCAATATGCAGACATTTCGCTCAAAATAGAGCGTCAAACGTAGCAATAGGCAAGTCTTCTGTAGCGACGAGTCCGCATCACGCGGCAAAAGATCGGGCTTATATCGCGAAATGTCCTTCTATTGTCGCAAGATCTCTGCACATCGCCGCGTAATCCCTGTCCGTCGTCACGTTGGGCACGTCCATCGGGTCGTCGAACGCTCTCTGGGCTCGCTCGGCAGGAGCAAATGCTGCAAAGTACAGGCTCAGGAGCTCATTCGCTGGAGACGTTGCGCCGATTTGCCGTGATATTCTGGCGTCCAGCGCGTCCATCAAGGCGACCTGAAGGCCAAATGCCGCGAGTAGCCTGCCTCACGCGGCGGTTGGAGGAGAGATCATGAGCTCGGAGCTGTCCGTCGCGAGAGTTCTGGCCAACCTGGAGGCGCGGATCGCGGTCCACCGGGAGCAGCAGGCGTTCAACGCCAAGCAGGAGGCGCACCACCGCGAGCAGCGGACGCTGCACGAAGCCGAGCTCGAGAAACTGCAGGCGAACCTGGAGACCTTCCGGTCCGCGGCGGCGGCGGCGGTGGACCTGACCAACCAGGTCGCCCCCGAGCCTCTCACCCCCCTCGACATCGAGTCCGGCTGGGGCCGGTTGATGGTCAGCCGGATGATCCGCGCCGTGGTGGACAGCCAACTCGTCGGAGGCGAGCCCTTCGGCGGCTCCGACGTCGCCGCTGAAGCCAACAAGCGTTTCGCCGACCGTCTCGACCGGCCCATCGAAGCTCGGGCAGCGGGAGCCGTCCTGCGCCGCATGTGGGCCGAGCGCCGCATCCACCGCGTGCGCGTCGGGAAGCCGTTCTATGAAGCTCTCTACGGAAAGGGTGCGCGGCCGGGGGGCTAGCCCTTGCGGAGAGTGAACCGCAGGGGCACTGGCTTGGCTTCCTGGGATCTGAGCTCGCCGTCGAGATGAAGGGTGAGGGTCTCCGGAGTCTCTTGATAAATCCACGACAGCCCTTTGATGCGGGACGGCCGCCGGTGGATCGACGGCCGCGGCCGCCCGGCGGCCAGGCGCTCGCGCTCGTCGAAGACGAGGGCGGTCAGCTCTGCCTCCAGCTCCTTATGGGCGCTTCGCGGCCAGGCATCCAGAAAATTGGGCAGCAGCAGGCGGGCCGCGATCTGCCAGCGCGGCACGGACCGCATCCATTCTCGAACGAGCTCGTCCGGATCGAAGCTCCGCACATCCTGACGCCGCATCTCTTCGGTGGCCGCCGCGAAGCGCCGCGAGTAATCCCAAACCGCCCAGCTTATAAGAGGCTTGGGAAAAGACCCGAGCTTCTCACTGCCGAGGGGCCGTCCGATCGCCACGGACTGATGAGCCATGAAAGCCTCGAACTGCAAGCCGAGAAAGATCCGGGATTGAAGATCGAGGTCTCCCAGACGCTCACGCCAACCGGCGGGCGGCACGGGGAAGCTGCGCAGGATCGGCTGCTGCAGCCGCATGACAGCCTGGGCGACGAGCTGGGTCACAAGACTCGGATGGCTTTCCGTCAGCGCCTGGTTGAGCTGCCACGAAGCTTCGAGGATCTCGCGGGCCTGCGCCTCGCCGCCCGAGCGGAGCCGCTCGCGAGCGTCTAACAAAAGGAGCTTCTGGAGCAGCAGGACCCAGAGATAGTTGGGCAGCTTGGTCTCGAAGCCGAGCCTGAGATCGCGTTTCCAGACCGGCGGCGGTCCCTTCGCCAGTCGAGCCCGGATGGAATCGAGACCGGGGCGGACCGACTCCAGAAAGGCCGAGAGCGCGGGAGCCGGGGGCACGAGCAAGCCATCTGTCGGGCTGTTGCCCGGGGCGAGAAGCTCGCTGAGCGGCTTCTTGACCGCGGCAAAGCGGGCTAATGCCTCCGGGTCCGGATCGATGTGCCCCACCAGCGTATCGGGAGGTGCCATATCGATTCCGATCGCCGCCGCCAGCCTCTTGAGGTCGCGGACCGTCGAATTGTCCTCCGTCGCCGGGTAGCGCTCGACGAACGAAGCCCCGCCGAGCGATTTTCGCCAGGTGGCGTCGAGCCGCCGGTCGACCCGTGCCTTCCACGCCGGCAAGGCGATCGCCCCGGTCAAGCCCACCAGCCCAAGAATGCCGAGCACGGCCAGGAGCCAGCGGAGAACCTGTCGCCGTCCCCTCGCGGGAGACGCGGATGGATAAGCCGGAGTCACGCCCGATGAAATCCGTGCTTTCGATTACGGTAACGACTTGCGCCCCAAGTACAGGCCAGAGCCATTCTTCCCCTCGGTCACTCTGGCGAAGATAAAGCCCTACTGTACCTGAACAACACGGCGCGGGTGCCCATCCTGCCGCCGCCCGCTCCCCCGCCGCCGCCGGGGGTGGAGAGGAAAGGCCTCGCGCCCCCGCGGAGCGGCCCATGGTACGATCTGGCGTGAGGACGTTGCGCTCCGAGGGCTCCTGTGGTTGGAGCCGGGAACCCGGCGGGAAAGGATGGCACGCATGAATGCGATCCCTCTCAAGGACGAGATCTACTATCCCGAGTCTGACGGCGAGCCCATGGCGGAAACCGAGCTCCATCTGGAAGAGTTGGTCTATGTCTGGCAGGCTCTGAAAGACCGGTTTCAGGATGAGCCCGACGTCTTCGTGGGCGCGAACCTCTTCCTGTACTTTCGCCGCGGCGATCCCAGCGCCGTGGTGGCGCCGGACGGCTTCGTCGTCAAAGGGGTCCCGAAGCTGCTGCCGGGAAACCGGCGGCGCAGGAAGTATCTCCTGTGGGAAGAGGGCCAGGCGCCCTGCTTCGTGATGGAGACGACCTCGGAGAGCACGAGCAGCCAGGACGTGAAGTCCAAGCGGAACGTCTACGAGAAGCTCGGCGTCGACGAGTACTTCCTGTTCGATCCCCTGGGCGACTACCTGAGCCCCAGGCTTCAGGGTTTCCGCTTGGTGGAGGGCCGGTATCGCCAGATACGGCCGATGCCCGACGGCTCCCTCGTCAGCAATACCACCGGAGTCGCCTTTCAGCCCGACGGACCGCAACTTCGGCTGACGGACACGGACACCGGCGCTCCTCTGCTCCGCAAGGAGGAGGAGGCGAAGGCACGGCGCCACGCGGAGAAGGCACGCCACCAGGCTGAGGAGAAAGCCGCCGCCGAGGCCAAGGCACGCCTTCAGGCTGAGGAGGCACGCTTTCAGGCTGAGGAGGCACGCCGTCAGGCTGAGGAGGCGCGCCGTCAGGCTGAAGAGCAAGCCGCCGCCGAGACCATCGCACGCCATCAGGCCGAGGAGAGGGTTCGAGCCCTTGAAGAGGAGCTCGGTAGAGTCCGCGCCAGCCGATCTGGGGCTGATGACGCCTCGGGTTCCGATTGAGGCGGCGGCCAAGCCGGCCCGCCGGGCTCCCAGGTATCCCGTTGCAGCCGACGAGAGACAATGGCCGGAGGCGGTAGAGACGTCCCAGGTCCTGAACGATATCGATTCGATTACCCCCGGGGACGGCGGGACGTCTCTGAGGCGGAGACGAGGATCCGAAGGCCTCGAGGCTCGGCGGGGCGGCTGTGTCTATCGTTCAGGGACGCGTTGGGGAGCCCGCCCGTCGGCCTGCATTTCCGAGCTGACGCCGGTCGACAGCAGCTTACAGCTTTAACAGAGCGTCAGGTACTCCAGTCATCTCCGGGATTTCGGTTTCCCGAGCGCACGAAAGAAAGGTGGGCTGTCTTTTGCCGGCCGGCGCCAGTGGGTGGCCAGGTACTTCCGCACTTCACCCAGGAGATCCGTGGCCACCGCAGGCTGCTGCACGTTCTCGAGCAACAGGGTCCATGCCGTCCTCATCTGCTCATGGGAGAAGTCCGCCAGCTCCGGCTGTTTCAGAGCGTATTCACAGATCGCCCGGGCTTTCTCAGGCTCCCCCTCTCGCACGTGCATGCCAAAGACGTACAGGAGGTCCAGGAAGGCATCCTTGTAAAGCGCCAGCTCCAGGTCCGCCGTCACCACACCCTGGAACATCCGCTCAGCCTCCTTGCGGAAGCCGAAAGCGTGCAACAACCGGGCGCCAATGAAATCCCGCCGTATCCTCATCCTGCCGGTTTCGTGTGACTGCAAGCAACTGCCGAAAAGGCTGGCGGCCTCAGGGAGCTCGTCAAGGCAAATCAGGCACTCGACCTGGAGGAGGCGGGCGAGCTTCGCAAGCTCAGAGTCGCTGGGTGGGATAAGTGGCAAAGCCCGTTTCGCAAGAAGCAGCCCCTCTGCTGGCTGGGCATCTTCTACGACGTTCGCCGCCTGGATGAGAGTCCGCGCCACGGCCGGCCAGTCCTCCAGGCGCTCGTAGATCTTTGCGCACCGCTCGAGACTCGCGGCCGCCTCTTCCACAAATCCCTGATCGGCCTTGATGAGCGCGCCCACGGCAAGGCAGAAGGCCTCAAGCCAGGGGCTCAGAGAGCCTTGCTTCCGCAAGGCCTCGGCGCGCTCAATGGCTTGATTTGCCAGCGACCACTCCGCAGCTTTCCGCCGCGCGTTCGCCAGCTCCGCCCACAGCTCCACCCGGAGATCGATTCTCACGTGCTCGCTGTATTGGCTCGGGTCCATGCCCTGGATGCAGTTGATGGTGAGGAAAGCGAGTTGCTCCGCCCCCTCGTAGGTCTGGCAGGCCCACAGCTCGCGCAGGAGGAGGGAGACGAAGGCCCACGACCTGCAGACCTTGGTCACCGCGGCCCGGTCCTTTTGGGCCTTGGGAGTGAGCAGGCGCATCTCGGACCACTCGGCGTGGGCCAAGGCCGCTTCCAGGGCATCCTCCTGTTCGAGCCTGAAGATCTCGGCGAGGATTTTGAGCGTGCCGCCGGGGCGCTTCAGACCCGTCGCCGCCCGGAGCTCGGCGACCGCGCCCCGAGCGATGCTCCGGCACGCCGGGCAGGAGAGCAGGTGGGTGGCGATCTGGGCGGTCTCGGTGCGACCGGCCGTGCCGGCGAGAACCTTCCGCAGGAACTCCCTCGTCACGTGGGCCATTTAAGCTCCTACAGGAATTGAATCTTCGCGAGTGGTTTTAAGTCTAGGAGGTCGTGGGTGGCTTGTACAGTCCCGGCCTGGAAGAGAAGGGACGGGGGCGCACCGGGCCCCCGTCCACGCCACGAAGCCCGCTAGCCCCAGGGGTCGAGACCGCCGCCGGCATCTGTCGTCGGCGCGGGCTGGGGCTGCAGATGAGAGCCCCAAGGGTCGAGACCGCCGCCGATATCCGCCTTCGGCGCGGGTTGCGCCCTCAGGCCAGGGCTGCCGGCGGGCGTCCCGGAGTGGGTGGAGCTTACGAAGATAAATTGAAGGTAGACGAGCAGAGCAATCAGGCGAAGCATGGCTTCTCCCTTCAAGGACAACGGGCCGCACGGGCGGCATTGCCCGTGAGGAGGATGTCCCTACGGCCGGAGTGTCCGTCTCTTCGGCCTCGAGGACAAGCTCGCCCTCCGTGAGCGCAGAAAGGAGGATTTCTCATGTCTCACCCGACCGACGTACCCGGCATCCCGACGCTCACCACGGACCGACTACGGCTCAGGCCGTTTCGCAAGAGCGACCTCGATGACTACGCCGCGCTGAACGCCGACCGGGAGGTCTTGCGCCACCTGGGCGCCGGGCCGGAGCCGTGGGACCGGGGCAGGTCCTCGCGGCACCTGGCCTTCCTCCTCGGGCACTGGCAGCTCTGGGATGCAGGCGCATGGGCAGTGGAGCACAAGGAGACCGGCACGTTCCTGGGGATGATCGGCTACTCGTCGCCGGAGGGCTGGCCCGGCTTCGAGCTCGCCTGGATCCTCGCGCGACGCCATTGGGGGCGTGGCTACGCGACCGAGGGCGCCCGGGCCGCCATGGACCATGCGTTCACCGTCTGGAAGAGAGACCGCATTATCAGCCTGATCGCCCCGGAGAATCACGCCTCGATCCGGGTCGCCCAGCGGATCGGCGAACGCCTGGAAGACCGCATCACCCATCTCGGCCGGGAGATGCTCTACTACGGGCTCGACCGCGAGGCTTACCGGCGCGAGGTATGAGCCGAAAGATCTGGAGCCAACCCGGTCGCCGCTGCGGGGCGAGCCGTGGCGAGCAGGGCCGGCACGACGGTGAGGGTGGCGGTGAGGCAGGTGAGGAGGGCGAGGGAGATCAGGCCGCCGAGGCGAGCGGTGGCGGGGACGTTGGAGAGGAGGAGGACGGCGAAGCCGAGGGCGACGCTCAACGTATCGATGGCCATCGCCGGGCCGGTCACCGCCAGCGCCTCGACCAGCGGCTCGGGATGGCCGGCGGCGCGCAGCCGCTCGTTGCGCTCCAGCAGTTGGATGGCGGAATCGATCCCGATGCCCATGGCCAGGGCCGAGAACATCGCGGTCGCCACCCCCAGGGGAACGCCCAGCCAACCCATGGCCGCGAAATCGAGGAGGACGGCGAGGGCGGGCGGCACGACACCCAGTAGGCCGCGGCGCCACGAGCCGCCGAGGAGAGCCATGACCGCAAGGATGCCGGCGACCGACAGCACGAGCGACTGCACCTGCGTCGTCACCACGGCCCTGATCAGCGCCTGGGAGACCGCAACGTCGCCGGCGAAACCGAGCCGCAGCCCGTGCGGCGCGAGCTCCCGTCGCTCGTAGTCCCTGAGATCCGCCATCAGCCGGCCGGTGTCGACGTAATTCGAGCCCTTGAGCCAGGCCGTGACGAGGCCGCGCGAGAACGCGGGGTCGACGAGCCGGCGCAACGCCGCCGGCCCTGCGGCGTGCTCGTAGGACGACCACGCCGAGCGCGCCCGCACCGGCGTCGCCGGCAACCGCCGGGAACCGGGTTGGTCGGGAGCGAGCGCAACGCCGACCGTTTCGAGCGTGGAAGCCGGTCCCGCCGTGCCGCCCACTCCCGGCCGGCTGGCGAGGAACGCCTCAAATCTGCCGATCCTCGCGAGGACGGCAGGGGCGAGCAGCGGCTCGAGATGGACCTGGCAGGCGAAGGAATCCTCGCGGTGCGGTTGGAACCAAAGCTGCGGCGAGCCGCCCTGCGGCGGCAGGTCGAGGACGAGGCGGTCGCCGTCGCGCCGCGCGGTGGCGACCCAGGCTGACCAGTCGGGCAGGACGAGCGCGCCCGGCGGCGCAACGGTCAGGCGATGGAGCTCGACGGAGGCCCCGGCGAGGCGCTCGGGGGGAAAGCCGGCGGGGAGCGCCGGCATAGGAAGGGTGAGCGCCCGCTCGGCGATTGCCCCTCCCCCGACCGTGGCCGCGAAGCTCACCGGCTCGGCGGCGACCATCACCTGCAAGGCGTGGGTGCCGGCGAAGTCGCGGTCGAAGTTGCGCATCTCGCGTGCAAAGCCGCTCGCCGGAGCGAAGCCGTCGAGCCAACTGTCCTGCACGATCACCCGCCGCACACCGTCGGCGGCGCCCACGGCGAGGAGGAGCGCCACGGCCAGCACGGCCCTGCGGTGACGGATGGCGAAGCGAGCGCAACCGCGAAACAGCGCCTCGCCCTTTGTCGCCACCCTACCGCCGATCGCCGGCCGCAGCAGCACCAACACGGCGGGCGCCACGGTAAGCGACCAGGCCAGGCAGGCGGTAATGCCCAGAGCGGCGAAGAGGCCGAAGGCGCGCACCGGCCCGAGCGGTGAGAAGGCGAAGGAGAGGAATCCCACGGCCGCCGTCGCCCCTGCCTGGATGACCGGCGAGGCCATATCGTCGAGCGTCTCGCTGACCAGCGCCGCGGGGGACTCGCCGGGCCGTTCGCGGCGCAGGCGGCCGTACCAGCGGAAGATGTACACCTGCGCCGAGCCGCAAGCGGCGGCGAGCAGAACCGGCAGCACCACGGTGGTCAGGTAGACGGGGATCCCCAGCCACCCCATGAGGCCGAAAACCAGGACGAGGCAGCAGGCGATCATCGCTACCGGCAGCAGCACCGCGACCGGATGGCGGAAGGCGAAGAGAAAGACGAGGGCGATCACCCCGAGCGTCAGCGGCAGGAGGCCGATGCCGCCCGCCCGCGAGCCGCCCAGCAGGAGGGTGGCATCCGGATCGCCGAGGAGCGCCGGCGGAATGCCGAGATCGGCCAGGATATGGCTGCCGAGGAGCGACTCGGCCACCGGCGCTCCCAGCACCTCGATGCGGTCCCCACCCCCGGCGTAGGTGGCGGCGATCCTCCGCACCCGCCGGTAGAAGGCTGCGCGGTCGGCCCCTGGCGGCGTGCCGACGTAGAGCGCCGTGGCCCGGCCGCCGCGGCCCACCAGGGTGCCGTCGTAGGCGCGGAGCAGGTTCAGGTCACCACGCAGCTCGGCGATCGCCGGCGGCGTCTGCGCCAGGGGATCGAGGAGCGGGCGCACGCGCAGCGAGCCCGTCGCGAGACGGAATCCGGGGACGGTGGCGAGGCTCAGGACCTGCTCCCGGCCCACTCCGTCGAGACGCGCCAGGTCGTCCGCCAGGCCGCGGACCCGGCGCAGCGTCGCGGCGTTGAAGATGCCCGCCGGGTCCGGCGAGCGGACGACGACGGCGATCGGATCGCGCACTCCGAAGACCGCGCGCACCTGCCGGTCGTAGACCACGGCCGGGTCGTTCGGCGGCACCAGCGCATGGCCGTCGGTCCGCAACTCGAGGTGCAGGAGGCCGGGGGCCGCTGCAAGGGTGGCGAGGAGCGCGACCCCGAGGGTGCGAAGCGGATGGCTGATGGCGGCCTGGGAGAGGGCTCGCACGAGAGAAAGGAAGAAGGCTGCCCGCCGGGCGGCAGGCCGCTGCCGCCCGGAGAGACTGCCCGCACAAGTTTACTTCTGGGGACCCGCAGGATTGCAGGTCATCGTGATGTTGCCTTCGGTCGAGCCGGACATGCCGGCGAGCTTGCCGCCCGGAGAGCCGACGTAGGAGATGGAGTACCCGATCTGGAAGGTGCTGTCCACCACGAAGCTGCCGTCCTTCTGCAGGTAGGCGGTGGTGTGGCCAGGGCTGTCAAAGCCATTGCCGGTGCCGGCGACGACCTTGAAAGACGCGAAGTCCGGATCGTTGCTGAGCGCGCCCACGATGCTGTACATGTTGGTGTCGAAGTCCTGGATCGGATCGCCGGCCTTGTGCGGGGCAGTGTCGGTCACGCACTTGGCGGGCACGGTGAGCGTCCGGCTCCAACCGGCCAGCGGCCCCTGTCCGATCGCCGTGACGACGAGCGACGAGTCGAAGGTCTCGCGCTCGCCTCCGAGGAGGCCACCCGGCTGGGCGACCGTGTTGAGGAAGAACCCGTGCTGGATCTGCAGCTCGAGGGTGAGCACGCCGCCACTATTGAGGTAGGCGTGGAGCTCGGCGGGGCCGTCATAGCCACCACCGCCGGGAGGCAGGTTGACATGGCCGGCGCTGCCGGAAGCGCTGCAGGCGGCCGAAGCGACGGCCGGGAGGACCACGAGCGCCAGGGCGCAGGCGGCCACGACAAATAGAGTGCGGCGATACGAATGGATCATGCCTTCTCCTTGGTCCGTTCCCCGGGCAAGTCCGGGGACAGTTTTTCCTTGCCGCGACGCGGGAAACCCACGGCGCGACTCCACAACGGTGGCGGCTGGTGCGGTTGGGCCGCCGAGGGTGAAGCGCCTTCTATAGCCCATGGTGCATGAGAGGGCAGAAAGCGATCCTTTTTTCGCGAATCATCGCTAGCCCTGGTTTTTATACCTGCTTCGCCGCGGGGAGCCGGTCCGAGACCAGCCCCGCCTGAGTCTGCGAGATGTGTATAAGAGGGTGGGAGCACCAGGATGTATATACCCATAGGCGCTTACTTTGGCCCCAATGCTTCGTGTAGGGGCGGGTCTGGGCGGCAGGTTGGGGGCTCGACCCGCCCTGATCTCGACGACTTCACCGCTGCAGGGCGGGTCGCGCCCCCTCCCGACCCTCCAGACCCGCCCCTACACGAAGCAAAGTTAGCGCCTATGGGGTAGATACCCCTGGAGGAACTTTTCAGCGGCGCGGCCGGTCAATCTCCAGGAACCTTCCTCGGAGGACTCCCATGCCAAGGTCAAGAGCCCCCCTGCTCGCCGCCCTGTTGCTCTCAGCCTGCACCGTGCGGCCTTCGCCGGTACCGGCCTATTACGAAAACTACTGCCAAGCGCGTAACGAGGCCGAAGCCTTCACCGTGCTGGTCGTTCGGGTGGAAATTCAGGGCGTGCTCGACGAGAGCTACCGTTTTCCCATCTCCAGGCAACGGCACGAAATGCGCAAGGACAGCAGCGGTGGGTATCCCATGGAGATCTGCGGCGGTGCCATTTCAGGCATCAGCGCCGACAATCCCTTCAATGGGACCGGCTTCAATGGATCCTATTCCGTTTCGGACATTTCGGAGAAAGGTCTGACCTTCAATATGTCTTTCTCCTGGGATAAGGCGGGCGACGTTCACGGTTCGACCAGCGCCAGCCAGTTCTTCTCCTGGCAAACACCAGCGCGCCAACAGGTCGCGGACGGTGTCCTTCTGTCAGGCTGGTTCGAACCGCCCAAGAAAGAGTAGGCGGCCGACAGGCCGATGGGCTTCCCAGGACAGCTCTTGGCGGGAGGCCAACGCGGAGGGGGTGTGGTATCGTCAGGACGAGTCTCACCCTTCATCGACGCACAAGAGTAGAATCGGGCCATGATGGCCTACGTCAACATCAGCGGCACGCCGAGCTGCTCTCCATCCGGGTGGAACCCCGCGATCTCGGCCATGCCGCAGGAGCGGACAAACTTGATGCAGGAGCCGAACGGCCGTCGGACCATCTCGCTCTCTACCTTGTCGGAGGGCATGCCCGGGCTGACTCCGGCCTGGGGGGCGGTCCTGGCGGAGGCCGCGTCAATCTGTCTGGAACATCAAGGTCACCCAGTCGACGTCGCGATGACCGTAGACGGTTCCTTTGACGCAAGCCTCATCGTGAATCGGCTCGGCGTGACCGCGCAGATGCTTCTCTCCAACCAAGATGAGGAGGAAGCGACCGAGCATGGAGCCTGCGGTATCGCGATCCTGGCGGTCGGGGCCTTGATGAGCCTCGTCGTCGCACGGCGCTCTCGCAGGGGCACCGGTTTCGACTACTGGCTCACCGCTAATGAGGAGAACCTCCTCCAACAGGCAGAACGACTGGAAGTCTCCGGAATCAGGAACGGGTCAGAGAGTACGGTCAAGGCCCGGGTCTTGGAAAAGACGAAACAAATCCAGCAATTCCGCGCGGGGAGTCCGGTATTGATCGCTATCGTAGAATTCAGCCGCCCCTTGCTGCGGCTGGTGAAGGTGAGCAGACCCAATTTGAGGATCATGAAGCCATGAAGACCACCGCTGAGATCTCAGCCCTTCACGACACCGCAATGGCCTTTGCCGAGCAGGCTCTTTTGTCCCGAGATCCCCTGCGGGCGGGTCCTCTTTTTCGTTCGGCGTTCGAACACGAGCGCAAGGCCGCCGAGCTGCTGGAAGACGCCTTGGACTATGAGCCGACCCGATCCGTCCTCTATCGCAGCGCCGCAACTCTCGCCCGGGATTGCCGCGAGTACGACGAGGCCCGACGCTTGATCCAGAAAGGACTCGCGGGCCGCCCTCCCGACGACGTCGCCGGGGAGCTGAACGAGCTTCTCAAGTCGGTGAATGCCGATGAACACCGCGGCTCCGGCCCGGCTGGACGCCCGGCCCCGCAGCGGCACGGATAGCTGCCCGGCCTTGTAAAAGGCACGCTGCCAGGAATGCCCACCGGAAACGACGCGCTGCGGTCTTCAATGGATCCTATTCCGTTTCGGACATTTCGGAGAAAGGTCTGACCTTCAATATGTCTTTCTCCTGGGATAAGGAGGGCGACGTTCACGGTTCGACCAGCGCCAGCCAGTTCTTCACCTGGCAAACGCCAGCGCGCCGACAGGTCGCGGACGGCGTCCTTCTGTCAGGCTGGTTCGAGCCGCCCCAGAAAGAGTAGGCGGCCGACCGGCCGATGGGCTTCCCAGAACAGCTCTTGGTGTACTCTCCTCCCCCACTCGGGACCCGGGATGAAGCTCCTCGACTCACGACGGCTGACAGGACCCAACCTCCTTCTCCCACGAGCGGGGGCGGTGCTGGAGGTGTCCCTGGAGCCGGAGGAGGCGGAGGAGGTCGTGGCGGCCTGGCAGGAGAACGCCGGGAGGCTGCTCGCAGCGGTCGGCTGGCCGGGCGAGGAGATCGCGGTGCGGCGCTTTTCAGGGGGCGCGAGCCTGGCGATCTCGGCGCCCATCGACTCCCTGTACTCCGCGACCGAGGTCAACGAGCAGGCCTGGGCCGCGGCGGAAGCGGCGGTGGCGGGAGAGCCCGCGCCGGACCTGGCAGTGGAATCGCAGCGGCTACGGGCAAGGATTGCCCAGGAGGCGAAGCCCTCTCTCCTCGCCCTCCGCGATGCAGCGACGGCTCGCAGCGTCACGCTCCTCTGGGACGACGAGAAGGTCTCGGTGGGCCTGGGCACGGGATCGCTCACGTGGCCGGCGAGCTCGCTGCCCGACCCCGCGGCGGTCGCCTGGAGCGAGGTCCACGACGTCCCGATGCTGATGGTGACGGGAACCAACGGCAAGACCACGACGGTGCGCTTGCTGGCCGCCATCGCCGCGGCGGCGGGCAAGCTCCCCGGCATCACCTCCACGGACCGCATCGAGGTGGGCGGCGAGGTGGTCGACCTCGGGGATTACTCCGGCCCCGGAGGCGCCCGTACGCTGCTGCGCGACCGGCGGGTGGAGATTGCCATCCTGGAGACGGCCCGGGGCGGCATGCTGCGCCGCGGGCTCGCCGTGACCGGAGCCGAGGCCGCCCTGGTGACCAACATCGCCGCGGACCACCTGGGCGAGTTCGGAATCCTGGACCTGCACGCGCTGGCCGCGGCCAAGCTCGTCGTCGCCCAGGCGGTGCGGCCGGGCGGCCGGATGGTGCTCAACGCCGACGATCCCGAGCTGCTGGCGGCGGCCGGCCGGCTCACCCATCCGGTCACCTGGTTCAGCCTCGACGCGGCAAACCCCCGCGTGCTGGCCCACCTGGCAGCCGGGGGCCACGCCTGCCTCCTGGAGGATGGCGCCCTGGTGCTGGCACGGGGGAGCGAGCGGGTCGCCGTGGTCCGCGTCGAGGAGATCCCGGTGACCCTGGGCGGCGCCGCCCGGCACAACGTTGCCAATGCGCTGGGGGCGATCGGCCTCGCCGCCGCAGCCGGGCTGCCGGTGGATGCCATGGCCGGGGCACTCCGCAGCTTGACGAACAATCTCGGCCGCGCTGCGTCCATGGAGCTGGGCGGCGTCAACGTCCTGGTCGACTATGCCCACAATCCTCACGGCATGGCGGCCATCATGGACTTCGCCAGCCGGCTCCCCGGAAAGCGGCGGCTCCTCGTCCTGGGCCAAGCCGGAGACCGGAACGACGAGGCCATTCGCGAGCTGGCCCGCGCCGCCTGGCCCCTGCGCCCGGAGCGGATCATCGTCAAGGAGCTCCCGGAGATGCTGCGCGGCCGTGGGCTGGGCGAAGTCCCCGCCGTGCTGCGCCACGAGCTCCTGCGCCTCGGAGCCGCTCCCGGGAGCGTCACGATTGCCGATACAGAGCTGGAGGGAATTCGGGGAGCTCTGACCTGGGCCCAGGCGGGCGACCTGCTGATCCTTCTCGTCCACACCCAGCGGGAGGAGGTGCTCGCCCTCCTCGAACGCCTGCGGGAAACGGGCTGGCAGGCCGGCGAGCCGTTGCCCGGCGCATAAGCCCTGAGTTGGCCCTACGTCATAGCAAGGGCCGAAAGGCCGGCGAGCGGGCCGTTGAGCTCGTCGAGGTCGACCGGGCCGGAAACTCCGGCGACGGTGCCGGACTCGGAGTATTGCCAGAGGAGGCAGGTGGTCCATCCCGCCGGCGGAGTCGGCTGCTCGACGTCGTACTGGGCCAGCCATAGAGGATAGGCGGCGAGGCTTGCCGGCGCATCGTTCTCGTCGGCAAAGGCGCTGCTGAGATAGAGGATGGGCTGCATTCCGGTGGCGGATTCGACCTGGTCGAGCCAGGTCTGCACCCCTTGCCAGAGCTCCGCGCTGGTCGCCGCCGCCGTCTCGACGTCGAGCACCGGCGGCAGGTCGCCGCTCTCGAATTGAACGGTGCTCAAGAAGAGCTCCGCCTGCTGGCCCGCGTCGTCCGTGGGCTCGAAGAAATGGTAGGCGCCGCGCAGGAGCCCCGCCGCTTTCATCCCCGCCCAGTTGGCGGCGAACTCCGGATCGGCCAGGGTCACTCCCTCGGTGGCCTTGGCAAACGCGAACCGGATCCCCGCCGCACGCACCTGCTGCCAATCCACCGTCCCCTGATAGTGGCTGACATCGATTCCCTGCACGCCGCCGTTGGACACCGATTCCCCTCCTTGGGTCAAGAAGCATGATAGCCTCCCTCCTCTATCGTTCAAGCCGTCTTTTCACGAGACTCAGCGTCACTGGAGGAGCATGCCCATGGCAAGACGAGGCGGATTCCGGCCGCAGGCGCCGAAGAAGGTGACTCTCATCATCGCCGTCATCCTCTGGTTGATCGGCCTGCTCGCGGGGTTGGGTGTGGTTCACCTGCCCAGCAACATGGGCGCCCTCGGGTTCTGGTCGCTGGTGATCGCCGGGCTGCTGCTGATCCTCGGCTGCCTGGTCGACGGCGTCTGAGCCGAGCCGATCGTCCGGCTCCGGCTGGGGCTCGCCTGGCCGCTCTCGCCGAGAACCCGGATGTGGCCGGCGACCGGGCGCCCGCCGGGGCCCGGCCGCAGGCGGATCTCCACCACGTCGCCGTCCTCCAGGTTCTCCGGCCCGTAGCTGCGGCCCTGGTACTCGACCGTCGTCTGGGCGTCATAGCGCACGGCGACCAGGTCGGAGTCCGCTCCGTCGTCGTCTGAATCGCCGGCAGCAGCCTGGGCGGGCTCGACCTCCAGGGTCTGGTGCTGCACATCGACGCCGCGTACGATGCCGCGCAGGGCCGCCGCGTCCGGCTCGCCTTCGCCCTTGAAGCCCTCGCGCTCCTGCGGGGCCGGGGCGCCGCTGCTGACGTCGTAGAGCACCTCGATCTCCTCGGCCACCGGGCGGCCCTGCCGCCAGTCGACGGAGGCGTGGATGCGGTCGCCGCGCTCCAGGTCCTCCGGCCGGTAGTCGCGGCCCTGGAACTCCACGGTCGTGTCGTCGTCGTAGAACAGGGCGATCCCGTCGCGGCGGCCACGGCCACCGTCCTCCCCGGGATCCACGACGATGACGTGGTCGCGGTGGCTCACGCGCAGCACCGTGCCCTCCACGCCGTGGCGGTCGTCGTAGCGGCCCCTGCCGTGGGAACCGCCGGGGTAACCCGGAGAGTCGTAGACTTCAACGCCGCAGCCGGTCATCACGGCCGCGGCAGCGAGGGCGATCATCAAGCCGGTCCAATGCAGAGTTCTCATGATCTTGCCTCCTGGACGCAGGATACTCCTTCCTCGCTGCCGAAGAGACTGCAGAACGCATGCCGGGCGGACGAGGGCGTTTCACGGCGAGCCGGGGCGCTCTCCCTGTGCGCTCGAACGGATGCCGGCGTATGAAGAAACAGACTGAAGAGCCGGAGGCAAGGCGCACTCCCGCACCTGGAGCGCGAAGTGGACGAGGGCGAGGAACGGCACCAGCGAGGAGGCCAGCCAGAGCCAGGCGGGGGCGCTGTCCGTCCAGCCGAAGCGGTCGACGTAGCGGCCGATTCCAGCCACGTGCGTCCAGGTCAGGCCGGCCGCCAGCGCCGCCAGCCCCAGGAGGCGCGCCAGCCACCACCCCCGGGCCGCCGGGCGATCGCTCCAACGCCGGGCCAGCAGGGCGAGCCCGGGCAACTGCAAGAGCTGGTAGTGATACCAGGAGATGGGAGAGGCGAGCAGCGCCAGGGAGACCGCCGCGGCCATGGCCGGCAGCTCCCCTTCCCTGCCGCGACCGGACCGGCGGGCCGCCCAGAGCAACAAGCCGGCGCCCAAGGCCAGGAGGACGCCGGCCAAGCCGGCGGAGAAGGCTCCCTGGCGCGGCGCCAGTCTGAAGGTCAGCGGGTCGTTGCCGTTGCGCCAGCTCAAGGGGAGGATCTGCCCCGGCACCGGGGGATCGGCGAGCCGTAGCGCCACCGCTGGCAGGGAGAAGTTGAGCAGCGCCGGAGTGCCGAGCCAGTAATCCGCCCTGGCCGGCGAGTGAGGCGGCGGCAACCCGAGAAAGGGCAGCCAGGAGAGGGCGACGAGCGCCAGCGCGGCCCCCAGGCCGGCGACAGCCCGCCGCCAGTGCCAGGCCGCCAGGGGGATCAGGAGGACCGCGGGCCACAGCTTGAGCGCCGTAGCCAGGCCGATCGCCACCGCCGCCACCCCGCCACGCCCGCGGCTCATGCCCCACCACGCCAGCACCACGAGGAAGAGCAGCAGCGGGTTCACCTGGCCGAGGACGAGGTTCTCCGCCACCGTTCCGCCCAGCGCCCAGCAGGCGGCCACCGCCAGCACGGCCGTGCGATCGTTGCCCAGAATTCGCACGAGGAGAAAGCCGGCGGCCACGAGGCACAGCCAGCTCGTGACGAGCCACACGACCCGCGCCGCCGGATACGGCAGCCCGGCGACCGGCAGGACGAGGAGGGCCGTCAACGGCGGATAGTCGAAGCCCTTCACCCCATAGGGCGAGAGGCCGGCGAGCAGGTGCGCCGCGGCGTCGTAATAGTTGCGGAAGTCGGCGCCGTAACGGTCGAGGACGCTCAGCGGCAGCCACAGGCTGCGGTAGAGGAAGACGCCGGCCAGCCCGACGATGAGGCCATCGCGGACGGACCGGCGGCCCGCGGAGGCCCGGCCGTCAATGGCCAGCCGGGTCCCAGCCGGCGTAGACGACGGCAGGGGCCACAGCGGCCCAGCCGCTTGAGAATCGGCGGCGAACCTGCCAGAGTGTAGGCACGGCACCGGCACGCATCTCGCACATGGTTTCCTCCCGGCCGGGAAAGTCTCTCACAAATGTCCCTACGGCATGCAGCGGCGGCGTCCTAAGACTTCATGAACATCCTTCAGAAATACAACGTCAAGCTCTCGGGTCCGGAGAGCGGCCAGCCCATGGTCTTCGCTCACGGCTTCGGCTGCGACCAGAACATGTGGCGCTTCGTCGCCCCGGCTTTCGCCGATGAATACCGGATCGTCCTCTTCGATCACGTCGGCGCCGGCCTCTCCGACCTCTCCGCCTACAGCCGCAGCCGGTATGAGTCGCTGCGCGGTTACGCCGGCGACGTGCTGGAGATCTGCCGCGGGCTGGACCTACGGCAGGTGGTCTTCGTCGGCCATTCGGTGAGCGCCATGATCGGAGTGCTGGCGGCCATCGAGGAACCGGACCGGTTCGACAAGCTGGTCATGGTCGGGCCTTCGCCGCGTTATCTCGACGACGAGGGCTATACCGGCGGGTTCAGCCGCGAGGACATCGACGGGCTGCTCGAATCGCTCGACAGCAACTACCTGGGCTGGTCGAGCGCCATGGCGCCGGTGATCATGGGCAACCCGGAGCGTCCCGAGCTGGGAGAAGAGCTGACCAACAGCTTCTGCCGCACCGACCCCGAGATCGCGAAGCATTTTGCGCGCGTCACCTTCCTCTCCGACAACCGCGCCGACCTGCCCAGGGTGAAGGCGCGCACGCTCGTCCTCCAGTGCTCCGAGGACGTCATCGCCCCGCAGGCGGTGGGCGAGTACGTGCACCGCCAGATTCCGGACAGCGAGCTGGTGCTGATGGCCGCGACCGGCCACTGCCCGAACCTCAGCGCTCCGGACGAGACGGTCGCCGCCGTCAAGGCGTTCCTGTAGCCGCCGGTGAGGCTTTGGAGAAGCGGGAAGAGATCGCCGCGGCGCCTCCCGAGGCGTTGATCGAGGAGAGCGCCGAGGATCTCTACGAGCACGCTCCCTGCGGCTACCTGTCGACCCTGCCGGGCGGCCTCATCGTCAGGGTCAACGAGACGTTCCTGACCTGGACGGGCTTCCAGCGCCAGGACCTCGTCGGCCGCAGGCGGTTCCAGGAGCTGCTCACCGCCGGCGGCCGGATCTATCACGAGACCCACTATGCCCCGCTGCTGCAAATGCAGGGCACGGTGCGCGAGATCGCGGTCGACATCGTGTGCGCGGACGGACGCCGATTGCCGGCGCTCATCAACTCGGTGCTCAGGAAAGATGCGGCGGGAAAGCCGGCGCTCGCCCGCACGACGGTGTTCAACGCCACCGACCGCAAGGAATATGAGCGCGAGCTGCTGCGCGAGCGGCAGCGGGCCGAGCAGGCGGCCCAGGCCAAGGCGGATTTCATCTCGATGGTGAGCCACGAGATCCGCACGCCGCTCAACGCCATCACCGGGGTCGCCCACCTCCTCGGAGCCACCGAGCTCTCGCCGAAGCAGCAGAAGCTCGTGAAGATCCTCCGCTCGTCCTCCGGCAACCTGTTGAGCCTGATCAACAACATCCTCGACTTCAGCAAAATCGAGGCGGGCAGGATGTCCCCGGAGGAGAGGAGCCTCGACCTCCGGCAACTGGTTCGAGACCTTGCCGACAGCCTTCGCGGCAAGGCCGAGGAGAAAGGCCTGGAGCTCACGGTGGACGTCGACGCAAGGATCCCGGACGACCTTCTCGGCGATCCGATCAAGATCGGGCAGGTGCTCACGAACCTGCTGGGCAATGCCATCAAGTTCACGTCCAAGGGCGCGGTCACCCTGAAGCTCGCGGTGCAGGAGCTCGGCCACGACACGGTGACGGTCGACTTCAGCGTCGCCGACACCGGCATCGGGATCGCCGCCGACCACCTGCCCCACATCTTCGATGAATTCACCCAGGCGAGCTACGACATCAGCATGCGATATGGCGGCACCGGCCTGGGGCTCGCGATCAGCAAGAAGCTGGTCGAGCTCCACGGCAGCCAGCTCGTCGTGGAAAGCCAATTGGGCTGCGGCTCGACCTTCTCCTTCCGGCTACGTCTGAAGATCCCTGTGGCAGCCGGCGAAACCGCGGCCGTGGCGCGCGAGCCGGCCGAGCCCCAGGTGCTGAAAGGCCTGCGCGCTCTGGTGGCGGACGACAACGACATCAACGTCTTCGTCCTCAGCGGCTTTCTGCGCAGTTGGGGCGTCGAGGTCGACGTGGTGAAGGACGGGCGGCAGGCCGTCGAGCGCGTACAGGAACGCGGCTACGACCTCGTGCTGATGGATCTGCGGATGCCGGAGCTGGAGGGCGACAGCGCCACGCGGGAGATCCGATCTCTGGCGGGTGAGCGTTTCGCCACGCTGCCCATCTTCGCCACCTCGGCCTCGGTCCGCATCGGCCAGCAGCACGAGCTCGAAGCCGCGGGCTTCACGGATTTCGTCGGCAAGCCGATCGATCCCGACATCCTTTTCGCCAAGATCGCCTTGCATACCGGCAGGACGACGTAGGTGCGGGATTGTGCTTTCATCTCTGCCAATCTTCAGGGATCTGGCGGCCCCAACCCTTGAGAGAAACCAGCCTCCCCAGTTTCTTCGCTTTGCGTGCGTAGCGATCGTCCGCTGTCACCAGGGTGGCGCCGTACTCTAAAGCGACGGCATGATAGAGGGTATCGAAAAGGTGATGGTTCAAGTCTCGCGCCAAGCGGCTGGCCCGCTGCAGGACGGCGAGGTCTAAGGCGATCGGTAGCTCCATCAAGTCGAGGAGCCCGATAGCCTCCTCCGCGAAATCCGGCCGAAGACGGGTGAGAACAGCCGCGACCTCGGCAAGCCAGTGTGGAGGCTGAAGAACGCTGGCCTCGCCGCTCAGGATCACCGCAAGAACCGCTAGAGCTTCTTCCTTGTTCTCTTCGTCTTCAGAATCCGGCAGAGCCCATTTGACGACGACACTGGCATCGACCACCAGGTTCACGGTCTACCAACCTGCCGGGCGCGCCAGATCTCCTCGTCGGAGACGGGCGCCTGCCGCTTTCGCAGCTTCAAGAGGGCTTCGATCGCCGCAGCGCGGGTATGCTGGCGTTTACGCTCTTCGATGGCCTGTTTCATCAGGCGGGTGATGACGGCGCTTTTATTCTCATGGGCAAAGGTCTCCTGGAATTCCCTCTTGACCTCGTCGGGAACGCTGAAATTGACGGTTGCCATGGGCTCTCCTTGGTGAAATCTTCAACAATCACAGTACCAGATCCGAGGCTCCCCTTCAAACAGCGCAGCCGCGGTATCCTCACGACATGGAGAATCACCGGCAGGAGATCCCCATGACCAAGGGTCCCGATCCCGCCAATCCGCAAATCCGCCGGCTGGAGGCGCCGGTGCTGGTGGATCGCCGGGGCACGGCGTGGGCGCTGGGGGTGATCGACGTCACGGTCCGGCACGGCGACCGTACGGTGCTGGCCGAGGCTCCGGTGCCGGGCCTTTCGGCGGAGCTGGCGCGGTCGGTGCGCGAGGCGGCCGTGCGCTTCGCGGGAGCGAAGGGCAAGCCCGGGGCCTTCACAGTGTCCTTTCTGGCCGATCCGGCGAAGGGCGAGCCTCGCTTCTCCGGCACGGCGGCGGGGCTGCCGGAGACCGTCGCCGTGCTCGAAGCGCTCAACGAGCTCGATCTGCCCGCGCTGGAGGCCCACCTCTCCCGCGGCGGCACGCTGGACGGCGAGCTTCCCGAGCCCCGCGGGGTCGCCCTGCAGGCCGCCCTCTCCGCGCTCGATCCGGAGGACGGCTTCGCTCCCCGACCGGGCGTCGTGGAATCGCTCCGCCTCCCGGCTGGGGCGGGCCTGCGCGCCGATCCAGCGGTGGAGGAAGGGAGCGCTCCGGCAGCTCCCGGCTTTCTGATCACTCGCGTCACCGCGCATGGACGCACCCGGACGGAGGCCCTCGACCGTCTGCAGCGCGGCGTGGCCGCCACCGCCGTCGTGGTGCGCGGCGGCACCACGGACAAGGCGTTCCTGGCCGAGGTGCTCGAC
>JBAPYB010000054.1:0-1746 GCA_049284515.1 Thermoanaerobaculia bacterium | reverse complement strand
GCGGTGCGAAAAGCGCCTTCGCCCGCGGCGTCGCGGCTCTCCCGGTCGAGCTCCCGGGCGCTGCGCAGCCGCGAGCGGAAGGCCTCGGGCAGCGACGACCGCAGCAGCCGGAGCGTCTGCGAAACGTTCCCGGCCGCCACAGCGGGCGGCATCTCCGTCATTTCTGGCATCTCCAGAAGCGTTTTGCTGGCAAGGGGCTGGGCCATTTCTTCGTCTCTCCCGGGGCGTAATATAAAGCGTAACAACAGCGTAAGTCAAATTTTCTTGTGGTGTTTAATATCGGTGAAAAATCCAGCAAAATCGTGACCCTGCGCGCCATCTGATCGATTGTCGCAATGTTGCTCGAAGCTCGGTTCCGGGCCAAGAACATCTGGTGGCGTGAAGGTTTAACTTTTCTCTTCCAACGAATCGCGGATAGAATGGCGCGCCGATGAAAGTCGCCGACGTCCGCCGCGAGTACGCGCTGGCGGGGCTCTCCGAAGAGAACCTCGCCGCCGATCCCATCACGCAGCTCAGGCTCTGGCTCGAGCAGGCGCGCGAGGCCCAGCCCGCCGACTTCACCGCCATGGTCCTGGCGACGGCGGACCGCGACGGCCGCCCGGCGGCGCGGGTGGTGCTGCTCAAAGGTCTCGACGAACGGGGTCTCGTCTTCTATACCCACTACGAAAGCCGCAAGGGGCAAGAGCTGCTGGAGAATCCGCGCGCCGCCCTGGTCTTCTACTGGTCAGCCCTGGAACGCCAGGTGCGGATCGAAGGCACGGTGGAGAAGACCTCGCAGGAGGAGTCGGCGGCCTACTTCGGCTCCCGTCCCCGGGGCTCGCGCCTGGGCGCCTGGGCCTCGCCCCAGAGCCGCCCCCTCGCCAGCCGCGAGGCGTTGGAGGGGATGGTCGCGGCGGCGGCCGAGCGCTTCGCCGACGGCGACATCCCCCTCCCGGACGCCTGGGGCGGCTACCTCGTGCGTCCCGAGAGCGTCGAATTCTGGCAGGGGAGGCCGAGCCGGTTGCACGACCGCCTGCGCTACGAGCGCCTCCCCGCAGGCGGCTGGAAGATCGAGCGTCTGGCGCCGTGATTGCGCTCGAAGACTCCTGCAATGTCTGCGATATCGCAGTCGCCGGCGGCGGGCTGGTGGGCCTGGGCACGGCCATGGCGCTCGCCGGCCGCGGCCTGAAGGTGATCGTGCTGGAGGCGGAAGACCGCGTCGCCGCCCACCAGAGCGGCCACAACAGCGGCGTCATCCACTCCGGCCTCTACTACAAGCCGGGCTCCCTCAAGGCGCGGCTGTGCGTCGAAGGCGCCCGGGCCCTCTACCGCTTCTGCGCCGACGAGGGTATCGCCCACCAGCGCTGCGGCAAGCTGGTGGTCGCCACCCGGCCCGACGAGCTGCCCCGCCTCGACGAGCTGGCGCGGCGGGGAGCGGCCAACGGCCTCCTCGGCGTACGCCGGGTGGATCCCGAGGAGATCCGCAATTTCGAGCCCCACGCCGCCGGCATCGCCGCCCTCCACGTGCCGGAAACGGGCATCGCGGACTATCCGGCCGTGGCCCGGGCGATGGCCCGGCGCATCGAGGCCCGGGACGGGCGAGTGGAGATGGGCGCCCGGGTGGTGGGCGTGCGGCGCGACGGCGCCGAAGTTCGTGATGCCCGTCGGCGGCACGTGGAGAGCCTTGATTCCCGCCGCGCGCGGCTCGATCTTCCTGAGCTCCCCGGAGTCGAGCTCTCTCAGGCCCGCGACGCCGTTTTCCCGCCC
>JBAPYB010000053.1:0-3219 GCA_049284515.1 Thermoanaerobaculia bacterium | reverse complement strand
GTGCGGCGAGCGCCAGCACCCGGTCGCGTTGCGCGGCCTCGCGGCCGGCGTCGCCGCCGTCCAGCGCCTCCACCCAGAAGACGGAGGCCGGTGCGTCGCTGCGCCAGGCGACGTTCCGCGGGCCGGTGCCGACGCTGGAGAAGGTGATGGGGATCTCCTCCTGGAGGGGAAGGTCGGCGATCGTACGGACGGTGCGGCCTTCCAGGTCCCACACCTCACTGCGGTGAGGGAACCGCACGTAGGGCACCAGGTACGAGAATGGCCGGTGGACGCTCGACACCAGCAGGTAGCGGCCGTCGGGCGAGGGCGAGACGCTCGTCACCAGGGCCGGCTTGCCCAGGGGGATCACCTGGCCGTCCAGGGCGATGCGGGCCACCTGAGAGGTGAGGTAATGCTCGAACAGGGCCTCGTCGTACGCGCTCTTGAGGAGGTCCTGGTAGGTGCGGGCGGGAGCCGTCTTCCCCCGGTTCTCCTGGAGAATGGGGCCCGAGGGAACGTCGGGCGCCGGGGGCTCGGAGCCTTGGCCCGGCACCACCAGGGTGGCGACGAGGGAGCCGTTGCCCAGCCACTGCGGCGACGTGCCGGCCGCCAGGTTGAGCTGGGCGAGCCCAAGCCGCCGCGCTTGGCCGGTCGCCACCTCGGCGACCCAGAGCTCGATGCCGTCCGTCCCGGTGTGGGTGAAGGCGAAGCGGGCGCCGTCCGGCGCGAAGCGGAGGTTCTCGATGCGCGCCCCCGAGGGCAGGCCGGTGATGGGGCGCTCGGCGAGATCCGCGATGCGCAGCAGCTTCAGGCCTGTGGCATACCCCGAGCGGCTCGGTCCGTGGCTGCGCGGCCGGATGCGCAGGCCGCCCAGGCGCAGCTCCCGCTCGGCGAGCTCGGCGATCGGCGGCAGGCTCGGCTGCTCGACCAGCAGGATCCACTCCCGCCGGGGATCGAGGCGTATGCCTGGGATCGGCGGCGTGTTCACGAGATCCACCAGGGCCTGGGGCGGCATTCTGTAGACGCTGGCGGTGCTGTCCGCCGAGGTCGATGCCGTGGCGGGCGGCTGGGCCTGGACGGCGAAGGCGGTCCTCAGGGCAAGCAGCAGGAACAGCCCGAGCAGGCGGCCTTGCCGGGCCTTTGCGGCGCGGAAAAAGAGCATCTCCGGATCCTCCTTGCCGCCAATCCTACCCGATGTCGCGGAGACGCGGAGACTGCCTGGAATCGCCCGGGCTCCCTTTGGGGTATGCTTTTCATGGCGGCCGGATCGCCGGTCCCCATCGCTTTTTCCGAAGGCGCCGTTGGCTATTAAAGATCCAGAGATTGCCGAGACCGAAAGTCGTCTCCAGGTAGCGCTCGCCGCGGCCGGGCTGGGAACGTGGCACTGGGACGTCCGCTCCGACCTCAGCACCCGGGACGCCGCCTTCAACCGCCTTCTCGGTCTCGATCCTCAACCCTCCGTAGGGCCGTTGCGGGACTATCTGGACCACGTCCATCCGGAGGATCTCGGGATGGTGATGGAGGCCTTCGACCGCGCGGTGCGCACCCGCCAGCCTTACGCGGCGGAGCACCGCGTGGTCTGGCCGGACGGCTCTGTGCGCTGGCTGCGCGACCGCGGCCGGATGCTCGACGGGCCCGATGGCCAACCTGCCGCTTTCGCCGGCGCGGCCATGGACGTCACCGAGCTGCGCCGTGCCGAGGAGGCCCGCGCCCGGCTCGGCGCCGTCTTCGAGTCCTCCGAGGATGCCATCAGCACCAAGTCCCTGGACGGCACGGTGACGGCGTGGAACGCCGCCGCAGAAAGGATGTTCGGCTTCACCGCGGCGGAGGTGGTGGGGACGCGCTTCACCGTGCCCAGCCCGCGGGATCGCTTCGACGACGTCCCGCCGGCCGTGGCGGCCGTGCTGCGCGGCGAGCGGGTGCGCCCCTTCGAGACCGAGCGCCTGCACAAAGACGGGCGGCGGATTCACGTCTCGGTCTCGATCTCCGCCATTCGCGAGCCCGGCGGCCGGATCTCGGGCTTCGCCCTCATCGCCCGCGACATCACCGACCGGCGGCGGGCGGGAGAGGCCCTGCGGGTCAGCGAAGAGCGCTTCCGCCTCGCGACCGAAGCCATCAACGGGCTGATCTACGACTGGGATCCCGTCAGCGGGCGGGTGCAGCGCTCCCAGGGGCTCTACACCCTCCTGGGCTACTGGCCGGAGGAGGTGCAGGGCGACCTCGACTGGTGGCGCCGGCAGGTCCATGCCGACGACGTCGAGCGGGTCGATCGGGAGATCTTCGCCGCCGTGAGGGGCGACCGATCCTCCTTCAGCGCCGAATTCCGGCTCCGCCACCGCGATGGGAGCTGGGTGCACGTCTGGGACAAGGGACTGATCGTCCGCGACGCCGAAGGGAAGGCCGTGCGGGTGGTGGGCAGCACCCTCGACGTCAGCGAGCGGCGGCGGTCGCAGGAGGCCCTGGAGAAGGCCCATCGCGAGCTCCAGGAGGCCGTGGAAACCAAGGACCGCTTCCTGGCCACGCTCAGCCACGAGCTGCGCACGCCGCTGACGCCGGTGCTGGCCGTCATCTCGCGCCTGGCCGCCGATCCGCGCCTGACGCCATTCGCGGGCGACTTCGCCATGATCCAGAGGAACGTCGAGCTCGAGGCCCGGCTGATCGACGACCTCCTGGACCTGACCCGCATCGCCCGCGGCAAGCTCGAGCTGCACCGGCAGGAGATCGACGTCCGGCGGGTGGTCGAGCACGCCCTCGCCACGGCGCAGCAGGACGTCGCGGCCCGCGGCCATCGGCTGGACGTGCGCCTCGCCGCAGAGGAGCACCGCACCTGGGCCGACGCCCCGCGGCTCACGCAGGTGTTCTGGAACCTGCTGTCCAACGCCATCAAATTCACCCCGGCGGGTGGCACCATCACGGTTGAGTCGCGGCTCGAGGGGGGGAGCCCCGCCGGCCTGCAGGCGCTCGTCGTCGTGGTGCGCGACACCGGCATCGGCATCGAGCCCGAGGTGCTGCCGCGCATTTTCGAGGCCTTCGAGCAGACCGACCGCCGCATCACCCGGCAGTTCGGCGGCCTGGGGCTGGGTCTGGCGGTGAGCCGGGCGATCGTGGACCTCCACGGCGGCCGGCTGACGGCGGAGAGCGCAGGGCGAGGGGCGGGCTCCAGCTTCACCGTACGCCTGCCCGTCGCGGCCCTGCACGGCGGCGACCTGGACGAGACCGGCGTCTGGTTCTCCCGCTCCC
>JBAPYB010000052.1:0-4262 GCA_049284515.1 Thermoanaerobaculia bacterium | reverse complement strand
GATCATACCCCTACTTCAAATACCGCTCGAACAGCTTGAAGATGCGCCGGTACTCGTCGAGCCAACTCGTGGGCTGGACGAAGCCGTGGCTCTCCACCGGGTAGATGGCGATCTCGAAGTCCTCCTTCTTGAGCTCGATGAGCCGCTGCACCAGGCGCACATTGTCCTGGAAGAAGACGTTGTCGTCCTGCATGCCGTCGCAGATCAGCAGCGGCTTGGCGAGCCCCGCCACGTACTCGATGGGCGAGCTCTTGGCGTAGGCGTCCGGATCCTCCTCCGGCCGGTTGAGGATGTTCGAGGTGTAGTCGTCGTTGTAGAAGGCCCAGTCGGAGACCGGGCGCAGGGCGGCGCCGGCGGCGAAGAGGTCGGGCGCGCGGAAAAGGGCCATGTAGGTCATGAAGCCGCCGTACGAGCCGCCGTAGACGCCCACCCGCTTGGGATCGACGCTCTTGTGGGCCACCAGCCAGGCGACGCCGTCCTGGAGGTCCTCGAGCTCGGGATGCCCCATCTGGCGGTAGATCGCCGTGCGCCAGGCGCGGCCGTAGCCGGCGGAGGCGCGGTAGTCCATGTCGATCACCACGTAGCCGTGGCGGGTGAGCAGGGTGTGGAACATGAACTCCCGGAAGTAGCTCGACCAGCCGAAGTGGACGTTGTGGAGGTACCCCGCGCCGTGAACGAACATCACCGCCGGGTACTTCTTCGCCGGATCGAAATCCTTCGGCGTGTAGACCCGGGCGTAGACGGGGGCCGGCGCGCCGTGCGTGGAGGCGATGGGAATCACCTCGGGCACCGTCCAGTCCTCGGCCAGGAACTCCGTCGTGCGGGTCTGCGTCACGGGCCTGGCGGTCGCTCCGGCCTGCAGGTCCTGAACGAAGAGCTCGTCCGGCCGGGTGGTGCCGGAGTGGGTGAGGAGGAGCCGGTCCTCGTTCGGCGACAGCACGAAGCTGGTCAGGCCGCCCAGATGCGTGAGCTGCTCCGTCCTGGCCGTAGCCACGTCGACGCGCCAGACGTCGTAGTTGCCGGGATGCTGGACGTTGGCCTGGTAGTAGATCTGGGTGCCGTCCCAACTGCGCACGGGCTCGCCCACCTCGAAGCGCCCCTCGGGCGTCAGCGGCCGGACCTTGCCCGTCTTGGCGGAGAGGAGGTAGAGCCGCGACCAGCCGCCCTCCTCGGAAAGGAAGTAGAGCGTTTCGTTGTCCCGCAGCCAGCCCTGGACGTTGAAGTCCCAGTTGATCCACGCCGGATCGGTCAGCCGGTGGCGGGGCGTCAGCTTGCGGCTGCCGGGCTCCCAGGTGGCGATCCAGCGGTCCTTGTTGTCGTGAGACCGCAGCATGACGGCGAGCCGGCTGCCGTCGTCCGACCAGGAGAGGTTGGACACCTCCACGGGGCGCGGCTCGGGCTTCTTGTCCTTCTCCTTGCCCGCGTCCTTCTCGTCCTTGTCCTGGTCCTTCTTCTCGGAAGCTTTGGCGGCCAGCTTCCTGGCGTCCTTGTCCTTCCCTTTCTCCTCCTCCTGGGTGGCCTCGTCCTTGCTCTTCTCGTCCTTCTCTTCGTCCGTGGCGCCGGCGTCCCTGGGCTCGGCTTTCCGCTTCGCCTTCTCCGCTTCGCGCCGGGCCTTGGCGGCGTCCTTCAGGGACTTCAGGGGATCGTCCTTGATGCCGGGCAGGACGCCGAGGTCGAGATCGATCCGCGCGTGCCGGGCGAGGTCGAGGAGGGTGAGGGAGTGGGGCGCGGGCGTTTCGGTGCCGACCTTGGAGCGCACGTCCTTGCTCTCCACCTCGCCGCTCTCGGTGACGTAGCCCGGCATCTTGGAGGGCTTGAGCTGGTCGTCCCGCTTGGGGGCGGTGACCACGGCGAGCCAGTCGCCGGCGGGGGAGAGCCGGGCCTCCTCGACCGTGACCTTCTTGCCGAGGTACCAGGGGAGGGGAGGCCGGGTCGAGTCGGCCTTCTGCCGGGCCCGGTCCTCCGTGAGGTCCCGCTTCTCCTTCTCCTGCTTCTGGCGGACGACGTCGAAGAGGCGGGTCTGCTCGGCCGCCAGGTAGGTGGGATCGTCCTTGTCGGCCGGGTCCTTGTCCAGCCGGACGTCGGCCGGCTGGGAGGTGAGCCCCGTCGCGGGGTCGTAGACGAAGACCGCGGGGCCGCGGCGGAAGGCGATCCGCTGGCCGTCGGCGAGGAAATGGGGATCGCTCTCCCGCTCCCCGGTGCGGGTGATCTGCCGGATGGCGCCGTTCGTCAGGTCCTTGAGGAAGACGTCGCCCTCGCGGGCGTAGGTCTTCCACTTGCGGTCGCGGCTGCGGTCGCCGCCCGGGGCGTCCACCTTGCCGCGGTCCGCGGGCTCGATCCTGATGGCTTTGAGAGGCTGGCCGGTGAGGTCGACGCGGTAGAGGTCCTTGGGATTCCTGCCCTCGCCGTCGCGCTCCCGCTCATAATAGAGGGAACGGCCGTCGTCCGCCCAGTAGGCGTTCTCGGGCGGGTTCCCGATCCAGTCGGGGTCGGCCATGATCCGCTCCAGGGTGAGCGGCGGCGGGCCCGCGGCAACGGCCGGCACGGCGCCCGCCGGCAGGGCGATCAGGAGGCAGAGGGACGCGGCGGTGAAACGGAGTCTCGGGTTCCGGTGCATTCGGGATTTTCCTCGCGCGAAAGGAAAGGTCGGTCTGGCGGATCTTCCCACGCCGGGGAGGTCCGCGCCAGCCGTCTAGGGTGCCGCTTTGGGAGTTATGAAGCGCTCGGTGATCCACCGCGTGACCGTGTCCAGCACCAGCGGGTCCATGGTGGTCTCGATCTTCGCGTACTCGGCGGGGCTGCCCGTCTTCGCCGGCTGGAACAGGTGGTTGAGCCCCGGCAGACGCTTGAGGGTGAAGTCCTTGTTGCCGCCTTCCTTGAGCGCCTTCTCGATTTCTGGCAGGTTCTGGTCCGGAATCACCTGCAGGTCGAGCTCGCCGTCGAGGGCCAGCACCGGCACCTTCACCTGGCGCAGGGCTGGCCGCGGATCGTAGGTGAGGAAGTAGCGGAACCAGGGGCTGTTGAAAGTTCGGACGTCGCGGTCGACTTCGGCGTCGAGGCCGCCGGCCGCTCGCAGCTCATCCGGCGTCATCGTCGCCGCGACCTCCCTGGCGGCCTCTCGCAGCTTGGCCTCGCGGGCGGCGGGATCGGTCTCCGTGCGGACCGCGTCCACCACCTTGCGGATCGACGCCGACTGCTTCTGGATCATCTCTTCGGGCGTGCCCTCGGCGCGGGCCATGCGCTCGCTCTGGAGCAGGAGGACGTCGGGGCCGGGAACGCCCGTGCCCGCGAGCATGACGACGAAGGCCACGTCGCTCGACTGGCTGGCGGCCAGCGGCCCCACGGCGCCGCCTTCGCTGTGGCCCACGAGGCCGATCCTGTCCCTGGCGATCTTCGGATGGGTCTTCAGGAACCGCACGCCGGCCAGGGCGTCCTGGGCGAAGTCGGCGGTGGTGGAGTCGGGCACGCTGCCGGTCGAGCCGCCCACGCCGCGGTCGTCCGCGCGCAGCACGGCGATGCCATGGCGGCTCAGGTAATCGGCGAGAACCAGGAAGGGCTTGTGACCGAAGATGGTCTCGTCACGGTCCTCGGCGCCGCTGCCGGTGATCATCACCACGGCCGGGAAGGGGCCGTCGCCCGGCGGCAGGGTCAGGGTGCCGGCGAGCTTGACGGCGCCGTCGGTGTAAGTCACCTCCTCGGCGCCGTAGGGGAACGGCGGCTTGGGCTCCTGAAAGTGAACAGGCTTCGCCACCGCATCCCGGCCCAGCCGGAAGGGGAGAGAGGCGCCACCCTGCGTAAAGGTGCCCTGGATGGACGGGGCGGGCGCGGCCGCCAGCGTGCCGTCGAACGTGGGCGCGCCCGGCGCGCCCTTGATCTTGAAGTGGACCTTGCCGTCCTGGACGGCGACGTCCTCCAGCGGCAGGCCCTTGGCGCCCTGCATCGGGATGTCGATGGTGCCCGTCCAGGCGCCGCCCTCGCGCACCAGGTCGACCATCACCTGGAGTTGGCCGGCGTCCTGGGGCAGGTTGATCTCCCCTTCCCAGTGGCCGGCGGCGCGGATCGGGTCCGGAGCCTCCGCCGCCCGGGAGAGCCCAGGGGCGGCGATCAGGAGCAGGAGTAGAAGGCAAATTCGGGAGAGAGATCTCTGGGATGGCATGGCCAAAGATACGCCCTTCACGGCGAAGTTGCACCCGGAGACGAGTCGCTATCTTCGCTTAGGGTAGGGGCGGGTCTGGACGGGCGGGAGGGGGCGCGACCCGCCC